>NZ_JBAVFG010000219.1:0-2700 GCF_049588135.1 Kaistella sp.
ATCGGTTGTTGTATAATTGTAGTGTGTAAAAATATTTCCGAAGTATTCCATTTTCTTTCGGTCGGTTTCCGATTTTATGATGTATAAACCGCGCAATCTTTTTCCTTCGGAAGTATGATATTTTACAAAAATTCGGTAACCAATTAAGAAGAAATCGTTTCCCATCAATTTCGGAAAACCTTTTGGTCTTAAACCTTCTGTTTGCACCATTGCGACGGCGATAAAAGCGTAATCGCCAAAAGTATCGAGTTCTAAACTTTCGGGAATTAAACCCGCCAATTCTTCTTTCGGAATGGCAAAAGTAAGAACGATTGAACTTTCGAAAAAAGCATCTACGGCAAAAGGATGATTTTTAAGAAATGGAAACATTTTCGATGTGCTTTTTCAAAATAAATTCTTTGTAATAAATCAAAGTTACAAATAAAAAAGCAAAAATGAGGTTTAGTTTTCCCCAAAGTAACAAGTCTGGAACGACTGAAAATTCAATAATATTCATCGTTAAAATGATGATCATTTGAAGCCAAGAATTAAGTTTAGCTTTCAGTTTGCTGAAAATCCAAATTGCCATCAAAATTTCTAAAACCCCGATAATCAAAGTGAACATTCCGGAATTTTCTGTTCCCAAAATTCTTCCAACAATTTCTTGATGTCTTGGTTCAAAATTTAAAATCTTGCAAAAAAGCCCATTAACAAGCCATACTAAACAAAAAAAATAATTTAGAAAGTTGTAAAATTTAATTTTATTCATTTCTAAATTATTTAAATATTTTAAAATATATGGAGCGTTACAAACTCTTAAACTGCTCCAACATTCTCTTATCGTTTTCGAAAAACATACGGATGTCGCTCATTTGATACATTAACATTGCGATTCGCTCGATTCCCATTCCGAAAGCGTAACCGGAATATTTATCAGCATCGATATTTACGTTTTTCAAAACCGCAGGATCCACCATTCCGCAACCCATAATTTCGAGCCAACCTGTTCCTTTGGTGATTCTATAATCGGTTTCTGAGTTCAAACCCCAATAAACATCGACTTCCGCACTTGGTTCTGTGAAAGGAAAATAAGAAGGTCTTAATCTGATTTTCGATTTCCCGAAAAGTTCGGTCGTAAAAAACTGAATCGTTTGTTTCAGATCGGCAAAACTCACATTTTCGTCAATATATAAACCTTCGATTTGGTGGAAAATACAGTGTGAACGCGAAGAAATCGCTTCGTTTCGGAAAACTCTTCCGGGCGAAAGAATTCTCATCGGCGGTTGGTTTTCTTCCATATATCGAATTTGCACCGAAGAAGTGTGCGTTCTGAGCAAAATATCGGGATTGGTTTCGATGAAAAAAGTATCCTGCATATCTCTCGCCGGATGATATTCTGGTAAATTTAAAGCGGTGAAATTATGCCAGTCGTCTTCAATTTCCGGTCCGTCTGCAACAGCAAAACCGATGGATTTAAAGATTTCGATAATTCTGTTTTTTACCAAATTGATCGGATGACGCGTTCCTAATTCCGAAGAAAATCCGGGTTTTGTGAGATCTTCTTTTTCGAGAATAATGTTAGAACTTGTCGCAGATTTCAAATCTTCCAACTTCGCTTCAACCGCTTGTTTCAGCGTGTTGATCTTTTGTCCGAATTCTTTTTTCTGTTCGTTGGGAACTTCTTTGAACTGCGCCAAAATATCGTTGATCAATCCTTTTTTACCACTAAATTTAATGCGGAATTGCTCAATTTCATCTTTACTCGTCGTACTGAAATTTCCTACTTCAACCAATAATTCCTCAATCTTTTCTAACATTTCTTTAAATATAATTGGATGCAAAAATACGATTTTTAACTGAAAATTTCGAGGTGAATTTGCGCTTAAATTTTTAAGATAAATTTTGACTTAGAATCTGTTTATGATTTATTCAAAAAAATATTTTAAACCATTAAGGTTCGTGAAGTGATTAAGGTTCATTAAGAATCAATGAATTGATTTTTAGTGCATTGCTAAATCATTCTTAATAAAATTTATTTTATCCTTAATCACTCCATTTTCTTAATGTTGAAAATAAATAAAATCTTAGGCTTTAATAAAATCCAGAAATTTTTCAATCGCTTTTTTTCGATGGCTGATTTTATTTTTGTCTTCAGCTTTCATTTCTGCAAAAGTGATTTCGTAATTTTCCGGAATAAAAATCGGGTCGTAACCAAAACCTTTTTCGCCACGAATTTCTTTTGTCAAATTCCCGTAAACTCTGCCTTCAAAATAGTTCGTTCCAGTTTCATCAACCAAACACATCACGGTTACAAAATAGGCTTTTCGGTTTTCTTCATTTTTCAATTCTTCCAAAACTTTTACCATATTTTTTGCAAAATCGTGATCGCCGGCGTAACGTGCAGAAAAAATTCCGGGTCTTCCGTCCAGCGCATCAACTACCAAGCCTGAATCGTCTCCCAAACTTGGCTTGCCGGTTTTATCAAAACAATATTGCGCTTTGATTAAAGCGTTTGCATGAAAGGTTTCTCCGTCTTCTACAATTTCATCGTGAATATCATAATCAGTTAGAGAAGTCACCATAAATTTCTCTCCTAATATTTGCTGAATTTCTTCTTTTTTATGATTATTGTGAGTAGCGATGAGGATTTCCTTTTTCATGAATAATGGGTAATAAATAGTGAATAATATTAAAAAAGTCTTTCTGTAATCTTTGTCAGAG
>NZ_JBAVFG010000220.1:0-5219 GCF_049588135.1 Kaistella sp.
GCTCAATTCTAAAAATTTAAAATTCATTTTGTAAAAAAAATTTCGATAAAAAATATTCACAAAATAAATCTATAAATTAAAAAAATAGAATTATTTATCAATTATCGAAATAAAATTTCATTTTAAAAAAAATATCTTAAACAAAAAAGTTTCCCATTTACAGGAAACTTTTTTTACAATATCAATTGAGCTCTTTTAAATAAATTAGCTATTAATTGCTTTTACTCCTGGAAGCTCCATTCCTTCTAAACTTTCTAGCATTGCACCGCCTCCAGTTGAAACGTAACTTACTTTCTCATCATAGCCAAATTGTTTTACAAAAGCTACGCTATCTCCTCCACCAACAAGTGAGAATGCACCTAATTGCGTAGATTTTGCAATGCTATTCCCTAAAGCAATTGTTCCTGCAGCAAAATGAGGCATTTCAAAAACTCCAATCGGACCATTCCATAAAATAGTTCTGGAATTCATAATTACATCATGAAATATTGTTCTAGATCTAACTCCAGCATCTAATCCCATCCACCCATTTGGAATTTCATAAATATCAACTTCTTTCCTCTCCGCATCATTATTAAAGTCATCTGCAATAATTGAATCAACTGGCAAATAAACAGCCACATTCTGCGCTTTAGCTTTCTCTAATATTTCTAAAGCTAGTGTCTGTTTATCAACTTCTACCAAAGAATTACCTATTTCTCCTCCTAGAGCTCTGATAAAAGTAAAAGCCATACCACCACCAATTATCAAATTATCAATGGCAGGTAATATATTTTCTATAATCGTAATTTTACTAGAAACTTTAGAACCTCCTAAGATAGCAGTAATCGGTTTCTCACCACTTTTCAAGACTTTATCAATCGCTTCCAATTCTTTTGCCATTAATAAACCGAAAAATTTAGTTGAAGGGAAAAACTGTGCAATAACTGCAGTCGAAGCATGCGCTCTGTGCGCTGTTCCAAAAGCATCATTCACATAAGCATCTCCTAATTCTGATAATTGTTTGGCAAAATCAACATCACCATCTTCTTCCTCTTTATGAAATCGAAGATTTTCTAATAAAAGAATATCGCCTGGTTGCAATTCAGCACTCATTCTTTTTGAGTCATCGCCGATACAATCCGAACAAAATTTTACTGATTTTCCTAAAACTTCTTCTATTTCTGGTACTATATTTTTTAAAGAAAACTCTTCTGAAACTTTACCTTTTGGTCGACCCAAATGCGTCATTAGAATTACTGATCCTCCATCATTCAAAATCTTTTCAATGGTAGGTTTTACGGCTTGAATTCTCGTGCTATCGGTTACTTTCAAATTCGTATCTTGGGGAACATTGAAGTCTACTCTTACCAAAGCCTTTTTATCTTTGAAGTTAAAATCGTTAATTGTTTTCATAAAATTTTCTCCGTTTTAAGTTTCACAAATTTACTATTTATTCCCTCGATTAAAAATTTAATTTGATTTAAAATTCCACAATTCACAAACCCTCACTTTATCTACATTATCTTTTTTTTATATAAAAAGAAATTGAATAGTGTTGTTGTAGTATGAGAGTTTGTGGAGAAATATATTTTATTATTTAAGCACATTTAACTAGTTAAATTAATCAGGTTTTATCAACATTTTAATTAGTTGATTAATAGGTGTTTTCACCAGTTATTAATATTTGTGAGTAAATGTTATTTCGTTTCAATATTTATAACCCAAATCTTAGCAACTTTAGAATTGAATCCTAACAATTTTATAAAAGAATATTTGCTACAATTAAAAATTAAAGTCCATTATGAATTTAAATTTGAATTTGAAAGACAATGTTCAAAGAACTTATTAACATGAATTCTGTATGTTTTCCCCAAGTTATTTATATCGATTATAATATTTATTGTGTTTATCTATAATTCTTCATTCTTATTTGCGCTATAGAGAATGATTAAAAAGATTTAACCTTTAACCGAATGCTTTTTATTTTAATAATCTTAAATTTGTCTGAATTGAAAATTGAGTTTAAAGAGAAGTCATGAAAAAAATAGCAATAGCATGCGATCATGCAGGTTTCGAATACAAAGAAATCATAAAAAAACATTTGGAAGGCAAATTTGAAGTAGAAGATTTCGGCACCTTTTCCCCAGACTCTGTGGATTACCCAGATTTTGTACATCCAGCCGCTACTTCCGTAGAAAATGGAGAAAATGAACTCGGTATTCTTATTTGCGGTAGCGGACAAGGCGTAGCAATCACTGCAAATAAACATCAACAGATTCGTTGCGCATTGTGTTGGATGCCAGAATTGGCAGAATTGGCAAGACAGCACAACAACGCAAATATGATTGCAATTCCGGCGCGATTTATCGCAAGCGAATTAGCGATTGATATTATAGAAAAATTTCTGACTACCAATTTCGAAGGCGGAAGACACCAAAATAGAGTTGAAAAAATTTCGACTTGTTAAAACGTTCTTATATAAATACAACCATATTTTATGGCAAAAGGAAAATATTTCTCAGATAAAAACAATAACAAACTCCAAGAAATTGGGCGTTTGATTTTGCGTTTTATGAATGAAAAATCTGGAAAAATCTATAACTACAAGCAGATTGCAGACGGCATCGATTACAAAAATCCCAGACAACGTGAATTGGTGATTCAGTCACTCCATAAATTACTTTCTGATCAACGAATCAAAGAAGTTGAAAAAGGAAAATATATTATTAATCTTAAGATTGAAGGAACTTTAACCGGTACTATTGATTTTAACCAAACCGGAAATGCTTATGCAAAAGTTGCTGGTTTAGATGATGATATTTTCATTCATTCTAAAAATGTAAAAGATGCGCTACAAGGCGATACCGTACTTATTGTGACCTATAAATTTAAAGGTAAAAAAATAGAAGGTTCTGTTTTGGAAGTGATTGAAAGAAAACGCGATCAGTTTGTAGGAACATTTCAGTTCATTAAGCATAAAGATTTTGGCTTTGTAGTAGGTGATAAAAAACATATCAATACCGATATTTTTGTGCCACAAGGTAAAATTGGCGGTGCAAAAGATGGCGATAAAGTAATCGTTAAAATGATCGCTTGGAGAGCCGGAGAAAAAAATCCTGAAGGTGAAATTATTAAAGTTCTCGGTGCGCCAGGTGAACACGAAACCGAAATTCATTCCATTTTAGCAGAATACGGATTGCCTTATGAATTCCCGGAAGATGTAGAAAAAGAAGCTCAGGAAATCGACCGTAGAATTCACGATAACGAAGTTGTAAAACGCCGTGATATGCGTGGTGTCTGTACTTTTACCATTGATCCAAAAGATGCAAAAGATTTCGATGATGCCCTTTCTATTCAAAAATTAGAAAACGGGAATTGGGAAATTGGAGTTCATATCGCCGATGTTTCGCATTATGTGGTTCCTGGTACAATCCTCGATGCAGAAGCTTATAAACGTGCTACGTCGGTTTATTTAGTCGATCGTGTGGTTCCGATGTTGCCTGAAGTTTTGAGTAATGACGTTTGCTCGCTTCGACCAAATGAGGAAAAATATACTTTTTCTGCCGTTTTTGAATTGAATGATAAAGCAGAAATTCAAAGCCAATGGTTTGGAAGAACTATTATTTATTCTGACCGTAAATTCGCTTACGAAGAAGCACAGGAAAGAATTGAAACCCAGGAAGGAGATTTAGCAGAAGAAATTTTAACGCTAGATCGATTGGCGAAAATCATGAGAAAAGCCCGTATCGAAAACGGTGCGATTACTTTTGATCGAAGCGAAGTTCGGTTTAATTTAGATGAAAACAGTCAACCGATTGGCGTTTATTTTAAAGTGAGTAAAGATTCTAATCATTTGATTGAAGAATTTATGTTGCTCGCCAACCGAAAAGTTTCTGAATTTATCTCTTTAAATAAAAAAGGAGTTCCGACTAATAATACTTTTATTTATAGAATTCACGAAGATCCAGATCCAGCTAAATTAGAAGCATTGCGTGATTTTGTTGGTACTTTTGGCTATACTATGAATTTGGCAAATACCAAAAAAGTAGCAGAATCATTGAATAAGTTATTAGCTGATGTTCACGGAAAACCCGAAGAGAATATGATTGAAACCTTGGCGATGCGTTCGATGAGTAAAGCGATTTATTCTACAGATCCTATTGGCCATTATGGTTTGGGCTTCGATTATTATTCCCACTTCACCTCTCCTATCCGTCGTTATCCCGATTTAATTGCACACCGTTTGTTGCAGCATTATTTAGATGGCGGGAAATCAACTCAAAAGCAAGAGTTAGAAGATAAGTGCAAACATAGCAGTTCGATGGAAAAATTGGCTTCTGATGCCGAAAGAGATTCCATTAAATTTATGCAAGTTAAGTTTATGGAAAAACATTTAGGCGAAGATTTTACAGGAGTAATTTCAGGTGTTGCTGATTTTGGATTCTGGGTGCAAATTCCAGAAAATGGTGCAGAAGGTCTCATTAAATTAAGAGATTTAATGGATGATTCTTACACTTTCGATGCGAAAAATCACGCTGTTTACGGAAGTAGAACAGGCAATAAATACCAGCTTGGTGACGAAGTTACGATTAGAGTAATGAAAGCGAATTTAATCCAAAAACAATTAGATTTTAAAATCATTGAATCGTAAATCGTATTTTTGCAAATCACTGTAAAAATGAATTTGAGTAAAATTTGATTCATTTTCAAAAAATTATTAATGATAGAACTTATACTTTCAGCCGTCGGGTTAGGAATTATGTTGAGTATTGTCTTCATCGGGCCGATTTTTTTTCTGCTGATTGAAACAAGCTTTTCACGAGGACCTAAACATGCCTTCACTCTAGATTGTGGTGTTGTTCTGGCTGATATTTTATGCATTGTCGCTGCGTATTTTGCCAGTGGCGATTTGGTAGAAATTATCGATAAACATCCTGGTTTTTATAGAATTACGGCCTTTATTGTTTTTATTTATGCCATTTATATGGTCGTTTCAAAAACGAAAATGCACTTGCATGGTGAAGATAAATTAATCAATCAGAATTATTTTAAAACATTTTTGAATGGTTTTTTCTTTAATATTTTAAATATCGGTGTTGTTCTTTTCTGGTTGGTTACGGTAATTTCTGTTAGAAATGCTTATCCTAAAACTGAAGATTTTCTATTGTACATGGGACTTGTCGTTGGAACTTATCTGGTGATTGATTTTTTTAAAATTTATTTGGCAAAAGTTTTCC
>NZ_JBAVFG010000221.1:0-4631 GCF_049588135.1 Kaistella sp.
CTTTTAAATAAAAACAAGCACAATCGCCAAAATTAAACCTGCAACCGCATAATACATTCCACGACGAAAAGCTTTTGATTTTACATTGAACATCCAGAAACTGGAGATCACAAAGAAAAATAAGGAAATGCCAAAAAATGTATTCAGGGGAGAAAGGGTATCTTTTGATTGTGCTTTGTGAAGTTGCGTCATTTTATTGAGAACAAATGGAAGTTCTTTCTTCGAATATTTTGCTTCTCCTGTTACCGAATTATAAGTACCTTCTTTGAAAAATAAAATGCCATTTTCAGTTTTTTTAACTTCGAGATTTTTCATTTTTATTTCTTTGCCGAGTGCTTTTTCGTCCAGATTTTTATCAAGGATTTTCTCGATTTTTTTTTCCTGTTTCAGAAAATCGGTATCACGATAGACCAATAAGATTCCACTAACTGCATAAACTGCCATAATTCCCGCCATGAAGAATCCTAAATAACGGTGCGTGATTCGCATGAATGATTTGGTGTCTTTAATTGCTGCCATAGTTCTGCTTTTTTATTTGCTGTTTTTTTTACTTTTAATAACAGAAGTGGAAACCGAAATCTCCACCGCTATTACTTTAAAATTAAGATGATATGAAAAGTGTTTTTATTACAATTTATAAGTTAAAGTCATATAAAAATTTCTTGGAGTAATCGGGTTCACTGAATAATTTTCGTGTACATTGTAATTCACCGTATCAAATACATTTCCGACTTTTCCCATGATAGAAAATTTCTTCCAATCATAACCTAAAGAAAGCGCCACGGTGGTGTAATCTTTTAAATCGTAAACTCTGGAAACTCCATTTCTTACTTCCAAACTATTCGCTCCAGACTTGGTATCATTCCAACCAGCTAATCGGTCGCCAATGTAATAGGCACTTGCGCCCACTTTCAAACCTTTCACATAATTAGTAAAAGTATAAAAAATGGAGGCATTCGCTGTAGTTGCCGGTGTTCTTACCAATCTTTGATTTTCTACATAACCGAAATCTGCGGGCGTATCCAAATAAACAGAGTGATTATAAGAAGCTCCTGCAATAATCGATAAGTTCGGATAAGGATTTCCTGTGATGTCTAATTCAACTCCGCGGCTTCTCATTTTACCCGCGAAATCTTTCATCAAACCATTTGGATCAATTGGCATTCCTGCATTATCCAATGTATTTTGATAATAATTATGGTATAGAATTTGGTAACCTGTTAGATTCACTGCAACTGCATTATTCCACAAATTTTTCTTTACTCCAACTTCATATTGATCGATGTTGGTTGGCTTCAAAGCGGTACCATCTCTAAGGTTTCCAGAGTTCGCTACAAAAGAATTGGTATAAGTTGCAAATGCTGAAAGATTATCATTCGGCATATACACAAAACCAACTTTTGGCGAAAATGCTTGATCAGAACTTGCACTATTGTTGATGATTTTTTTATCACCTGTTACCGAGTTGGTATTCATTGTCGCCATATTTTCGATGTACGACCAACGCAAACCTGCAATTACTTTAAATTGCTCAGAAAGACTCACATAATCTTGCACATACACTCCAATTCGCTTGGTATTTGCCCTGGATTTATCTTTGCTTTTTGCATTTGGCATTGCGATATTCCCCCAAGTTGAAGCATCATCTAAATACAAAACATTCTTCGGATCGGTCACCGTAAAGGTGTAAGTATCGTTTTGGTTATAATCGGCATCGGTTCCGAATAATATTTTATGATTAATGCTTCCTGTATTGAATTCTCCATTAATATTCACTTGAGCTGAACCATAATTTTGCTCGGCATAAGATTTATTAAAAGGTCTTATCCAAGCCAAACGAGTCTCATCAACTAACGGATTATTTTTAATATGCGCCCACTGAACTCTCTCGGAAGAGAAATAATCTTTCGTGTAATTTTGATAAGACGCAACAGCGTTTAACGTCCATTTATCATTGATTTGATAATTATAAGTTACATTCGTTGAAGCTTGTTCCACATCTTGATATTGCCAATCGGTTCCAAAAAAAACATCTCTTCCCACTTTATCATTTAAAGCGTAACTTTTATCGGCATTTTCGATGGAGCCAATTCCGAAATCTGGGGTGAAGTGATTTTTCAAATAATCGGCTTCAACAATCAATTGCGATTTTTCGCTTAAATTAAATAAGAAAGAAGGATTGAAATAATGCTTTTGCGAAGCCACCACATCGCGGAAACTTTCAGCATTTTCGTAAGCGCCATTCACACGGAAAGCAATTTTATCTGAAATCGGTCCGTAAAAATCCAAAGTTGGTTTATAAGAATTCCAGCTCCCAGCACTGAAACCAACGCTTCCACCGTAATTGAATCTCGGTTTTTTGGTAATCATATTAATGATTCCACCCGCCGCTGTATTTCCATAAAGCATTGCGTTTGCCCCTTTCAAAACCTCAACTCTTTCCAAACCTGAAACTTCTGGGAAAACCCCACTATTTACTCTTACTCCGTTTTTAAAAATATTATCGTTCCCGAGGCTGAAACCTCTTCCACCAAAACTATCTTGCGAATTTCCTCGTGAAGAAGTAATATAAATTCCGTTCACATTTTGCAAAACATCACTCAATTGTTTGGCTTGTTGCTGCTCGATAATTTCATGAGTAACAATCGCAATCGGCTGTGGCGTTTCCATCATCGTTAAATTTGCTTTTGATGATAAAGGTCTCGCTTTATTAGGATTCCCAGTTTTATGAAGGTTCACATCTTCTATTTGTAGAATTCTGATGGTATCATTTATTGGCTCAAAATTCATTTGAGCGTTTGCGGAAATTGCAGCGATTAAAAGACCAATTGCGAATATTTGTTTTTTCATTGAGACATTTTTATTTAGAATGAATTAAAATAACGGTGCAAAAGTAAAAAACTATCTGCAAACAGACAATCTTATTTGTAATTATTCTAAACAAAAATTAAAGCAAGGATCTAAATCACTGAAAATGAAAAGAATTAATCGTGCGTGACTTTTGTCATGTTCGTCTCATGAACAGAAATCCGCCAAGAATAAAGAGGATATTGATTACGAAATACAGCAATCCGTTCGGCGCAGTTGCAGTTCCGAACAACACAATAACATTTCCTAAAACCGCAATTATCGTAATGATTTTTTTGAAAACGGAATTTTTGGTAAAAACTTTCTTTTTAAATAATTGAAATAAACCCAGAAACAAAGCACCATTCACCAAATAAATAAAAACAATTGGAATGGCTGAAAGATCAAAGTTGGTCTGCGTAAAATAAGGATGCGTATTGTTAATATAATAAATGCATAGATAAAACACAATAATTAATGTTCCGAAAACCGCACTATTAATTGGCATTTTCGTTTTCTCATTTACTTTATTTAAGTTCAAGAATTTCTTCGACTTTTCTAAATTCGAAAATTGATAAGGAACGCGAATCGTCGCCAAAAGCAAACCATTAGAAGTTCCCAACACCGAAATAATAATAAAAAGTTGCATTAAAATCGCTCCAGAATTAGAAGCTGCTTTCCTTGCAAATTCAGTAATATAAGCATCTTTTAAATGAATAATTTCTTCGCCACTCATCCGGAAAACGATTCCTAAATAATACGCAATATAAATGACCATCACCGAAATCGTTCCTATAATTAAAGCTTTCGGAAGGTTTTTCTTCGAATTTTTAATCTCGCCAGAAATCTGCGTCGCAATATACCAACCATCAAATGCAAACGAAATCGGAATAAAACTCGCCGCCACCAAAAATATAAACGATTGAGTTTGTAAACCATTTCCAATTTGGGTAAAAGTATTCACTTCACTTACTTCTCCTTTAAATAGACTTAAAACCCCTAAAGAAGCAATAAAAATTAAAGGTAAAACTTTCAGGACCGTCGTCATTTGTTGGAAAACCCCGCTGCTTTTCGGACGAAAAATATTAATGAAAAAGAAGATGATTAAATTTACAAATCCAATCAAAGTATAATGCAAAGGAGTTGGCTGAAAACTCGAAAACTCTGCAATTAAATGCGCAATATAAATTCCCGAAACCGTGAACAGAACGGCGGTTAGCGCAGGATAAAACAAACTCATGTACATCCAACCCACAAAATAACTTGCCGTTTTGCCAAAACGGTAATTCACATAATTTAAAATCCCTCCATCTTTTGGTAAAAGTTCCGCATAATTCGCCATTGAAATTCCTGCGAAAACAACGCTGATTCCAACAATCACAAAACCTAAAAGTCCGGCAAGAATATTTCCTTGGGTAGCCAATAAAACATCGTCTACTTTAAAGAAAATACCGGAACCAATTACTTGTCCAATAACCATTGAAATAGCGGTAAACAGTCCGTATTTCGCTTCTAATTTTTGGTCGTTGTTCATTTCAAAAATATTTTAAGACAAAGAAAGTAATTTTTTATCTTAAAAATATCAATTGAAAAACTTATCTAAAAATCTAGAATTTAAATAAAATTTTACTCTTGAAGTTCCAACCAACGCATTTCTAATTCCTCCAATCTTTCAGTAATCACTTCTATTTTTTTAGAAAAATCGGCAATCTTTTCATAATCGGTTTCGTTGTTCAGTTTTTCTAAAATTTCAGTTTTTTGTTTTTCTAATTTCGGAATTTCTT
>NZ_JBAVFG010000222.1:0-4824 GCF_049588135.1 Kaistella sp.
ATTTTAAAGTATGCTTATAAAATGTGTTTATCAAATATGTTAAAAACTACTAGTGTAATACAATATGGTGAAACTTGGAAAGGAGAAAGGTCTCTAGTTATAGAATTAAGAGACATATAAGAACGCTTTTCTCTCTTATGGACTTGCCTAAACAATCGGACTAACCGAAGATTCTCACCCCAAAAAAATTACCTAAAAATGTCAACGACAAAATTCATGAAACTGAAAAGGCGTAATCTAGTGTATTATAGCCTGGCCGATGAAAAAAGATATAACGAAAAATCAAAAGAAAATTTGAAGCAATTTGAAAATAATATTACTGACGAGCAAAAGAAAGAATTAGCAAAATTGAAAAATGTAGATGATGTGGAATGCATCAACGATTATTCTAAAAGTTTTTTGTTGAAATATTCGGAGATAAAGAAAAAAGATTACAAGCGTAATTTTTCTATAACGCAACAAAAAAAGATAACCGATTCTACGAATACGTTTATCGATGTAATTAAACATAATTACAAAAAATCAAACGGTTTTAATCAAAGAATGATAACATTTGTAACGCTAACGATTCCTGAAAATCAGAAGCATACGGATAAGGTAATGGTTAAAACATTAATCGATTTTATAGACCATTTGAAAAAAGTTAAAAATACTTTGGTTCAAAATAAGGTGGATACAGGACACGAAATTTTAAGATTGAAAAATTATGTTTGGCGTGCTGAAACCACGGAAAAGGGAAATATCCATTTTCATTTATTATTTGACTGCTATGTTAACCACGTAACAATGAAAAGAGTTTGGAATGGTTATTTAGAAAATTTGGGTTATGAGGGCGGTGAAAATGGGGCAAATATTCATAATCTAAAAAATATAGATGATGTCGGTTCTTATGTAACAAAGTATATGACAAAAGAACCATTGAACGACGAATTTACAGAGCTGTTAAAAAGTAAGCAAATAAAGCATTCCGATTTAGAAGATTATTCACCAGATGTTAAATATCGTCGTCCGATATTATACACTTCTTGGGGTTGCTCTAGGTCGTTAAAGAAGTTAACAGCACCTACGTTTTGTGGAAACGAAATTTTTGATTTTGCAGAATTGAGAAATAAATGTGAATTGGTGGAACTTCCAGAAGATTTAAAAGATTACGTTAAGATTTATAAGGGGAAAATTTATGATCTGTTAAATAAATGCTCTTTTTTATTGAAAAGAAAAGTTAAAAACAAATTTAATGATTTGTATAAATGGCTGTATGATAAAACAGAAGAGCAAAGAAATGATTTAGATAAATTGATTTGGTTGCACCGACAAAGTTTTCAACCTCAAAATATCTTTGACAATATAATTACTGAAAGAAAAGTTAAACCGTACATGCCACAATTATTTTAATATGAAAAATTCATTTTACAAAAAATTATCAACAAAGGATATAGCAGTATTATCAATGGTAAGTCTAAGAACTGCTGACAGAATAAAGAGAGAGATTAAAGAAACCTTTGGAGTAAAAAGGGTTCTAATGCATCATTATACGGCTTATTATTTAATGTAATGTAAATTATTCAGTTAGATTGTGAAAGTGCGCCAAATCACGCCAAATTGCGCCAATGGGTCTAGTATCGTTATACATTTGTCATCTAAATAATAATTAATAAATAATAATTAAAAAAAATAAAATATGTATACACAACCGATTGATAGCGTAAACAAACGTGCTCAAATTATCGTTAAAGATAGTATGGCGGGTATTTCGATTCTTCCAGAGTTAGCATCTGGTGATATTAATGATTTTTTAAGTAGTTTGGATATAAGGGTTGAGTTGGTGAGAAAATCGCAACCTAATGCCGTTTTATATTCTATGTCTTATATTAAATTTATTAATTTGGTTGGTAGTTTAGGCAAACGTTTTGGTTCAAATTTGTTAATACCTTTTGCAATTAATGGTAATTTGATTTTGTCGGGTGATGCTTATTTACAGATTGATTTGAATTGGACTTTTAGTGGATTAAGAGGTTTAAAAGTTGTTAATAATACAGTTGCAAAGAGTACAAATGTACCTTTAGCTTTGAAACAAATTGTAATTGATGGTGATGTTGAAGTAGATACAGAACATTATGATAGTGTTTTTATTGATGATGGAATTCAAAAGGTGGAGACTTTTGTTGATGGTTTACTTTCTACTCTTGCGGATAATCCTAATTTAACTGGTGGTGAGCTTTCTTTGATTGGTTCTGGTGTAGGTTTAAATCGTTTGGATAATAGTGTTAGAAAATTATCAAATTCGAATAATGTTGTTCTTACGGGGAATTGCGGATGTGATGGAGTTGTAAAGAGACAAAAAATTGAGCTTAATTATCCTTATCTCTCTTATATGAGTGCTTTCAATAGTATTTATGTAATTTTAAAAACAGAACCAAATCAAAAAATTAAATTCAGTGGTAGTTCAACTATTTACTTAATTCAGTCTTAAAAAACATTTATAAAAATTGAAATTATGGATGTTTTAGATGTAAGTAATAGATTCTTATACGGCTATAATAGTGATGATAACGATTCACCTTTTACAGTCGGTAATAAGGGGTGGTTGGATGATATTTTAGGTGGTATTGGTAGTTCAGGTGGTGGTATTGGTGGTATTGCTTCGGGTGCTGCTGCTGGTGCTGTTGCTGGTCCCTGGGGTGCTGCTCTTGGTGCGATTGCTGGTTTATTCGGTAATGTCTTTCAAGAAGGTTGGTCATTGAGTTGTATCGGAAAGCAGGCATTTGATAAAGGGAATTTTGAAGAGCAAATGAATCAAGCCAACGGTATTATATCTAGTATTAATCCTAATAATATTGTTAGTGTTCAGAATGGTTTAAATGATTTAGCAAAAAGGGCGAGTTTATCGGTTAAGGCGGTATCTAATTATAAAAGTTCATGTTCTAAAAATTTACGAGGTAAGTTTGGCGAGTTCTGTCAAAAGGCGGTAAATGAGCTGTTACCTCATGTTAATAGTACAATGGTTATGAAGTCAGAGAATGACCAATGGGAGGGTCAATTTTCTTATCCATTTTATACTGTTACTTCCATTAAATCGGGTTCAGTCGTAAATACTAATGTCCCTACTGGTGGTTCAAATAATCCAAATACTCCAAGTGGTGGTTTTGCTGATATTATGCAGGGGTTTAATCTATTGTCAAGTTATGAACAGGCTACATTAGAAAGCTACGCAAATGAGAATAATTTAGATTTGGGGGTTGTTGCTAATGGCTTTTTAGGGGGTTCTATAAAAATAGTTAATGGTAAAATTGTTTGGAGTGCGTCCGCTGGTAGTGGAAAAGATAATCAGATGATGACTTATTTAATTGTTGGTGGTGGTCTTTTGTTAGCTTACAAAATGTTTGTCAAAAAGTAGTTTTAATAAAAAAAAAAAAAAAAAAAATAATGAATATTCAAGAAATTTTAGGAACTCCTATAGTAAACGGAAATCAGTCGTTAAGTTGGTTGAATGGGGGTGTTGTTTTGTCTGCTGTGATTGGTGCAGCTGCTCTCTACTTCATGATTCCGGAAAGAAAAAGAAAAAATCTTTTAAAATAGTAATTAAATAAATACGAAATATTATGTCTAATTACAAAAAAGCAAGTTGGGGAAATTCGTATAATCAGGGTTTTCAGAAGCAAAACAACGGTTATCCTAATGGTGGTAATTTTCAGGGTAATGGAGGTTATAAAGGTAGACCTCAAACCGATGTTAAAAAATCGGGGGCTGTTTATACTCGAATGAAAAAAGGGAAATTTGAGGGGCAAATGTGCGTTAATGCGTGGAGAAAAACAAAAAACGGTCTACAGACTGCTAGTGCGTTCCCAGTTGATGGGGTTGAGCATATTGGTGCAGAAAGTAAAAAGACTTTTGTTCGTATGGCTGTTGAAGTTGCAAATAAAGAGTTGGGAATTTCGCAAACTTACTGGTGTTTGATGCAAAAAGAATCACAAAAGATTTTTATCAAAGAATTAGGGTTGGTGATTTCTCCAAACGGTAACGGTGTCACCAGTTCGGGTAAGCGAGTTAAAGGGTTTTTTGGTAAAGTATTTTAATAAGTGATATGAAAAAAGTAATAGCAATTTTGGAACTAGCATTGATAAATGCGCCAAAGATTAAATATTATGCAGGTTTGGTAATTCATGCGGTCGATATGTTGGACGGTGTCCAAGACTGGGGAAAAGAGAACAAACCAGTAGAAAAGAATACTAAGGCAAAAAAGTAGTAAATTTTAAGAAAGTGTTAATAGTAGAAAGCCGTTTGCCATTATGGTTAAGCGGTTTTTTTTTCTAATAAAAAATAAATAAAATATGTTTCCTTATATTTTTTTTGGGGGTTTTATAGGTTGGTTACAAGGTTTTTTAATTAAAGATAATGATATGGTTGATATTGATTCTAGTGTAAGAAAATATTCAGATGGTAGTGTAGTAGATGGCTTATTGTTGACTGTTTTAAAAGTTAACGAGGGTTTTGGTTCTAGTGCTGTTGAAAAGGCTTATCCTTTAAAGGGCGAAAGTGGTTATACAATAGGTTATGGAACTAAGTTTTTATATACTTCCAGTGGTTCTAATTTTCGTAATAATGCTAGGGTATTGGTTAATGATACTTTGTCTAGTTTAAAAAGTTCAATGGGTTATGGTTCTTTGAGTTCTGAAGGTTTTGCAAAACAGTTAATCACTAATCACATTAAATTTGATTATAATTTTAATAAAGGAGGTGCTAAAAATTTCTTTGGTACGTTGGATTCAGCAGGTGTTTTTTATTCTAGAGATATCAATGTGGCTTTGATTGATATAGGTTATATGT
>NZ_JBAVFG010000223.1:0-9625 GCF_049588135.1 Kaistella sp.
TTAAAGAATTTATAGAATTATTTACGGTTTCATTTAAAGTTTCTTTTACCGCATTTTGTGCTTTTTCTTTAACGTTTTCAGTAGTTTTATCAATGGCTTCATTAATGGTTTCTTCTATTTTCGAGCAAGAATTTAGCATTAATAAAGGGAGAATGACTACAATATATTTCTTCATTTTTAAATTTTAAAATTAATTTTCTTTAGAGGAATTGATGAGTTTATCGAGATTAACACTTCTGACAGACGCATCGAAAATCTCACGATATGAACCGCTAAGATGAATGGTTTCGGCACATTTTAAAATAGAAAAAAAGGAATATTCTAATTTAACAAAAAAAAACAATCACAATTAATAACTAAAATTGCTGTGATAAAAAAGACTATTCTTTAAAATTCAAAAGCAAAACTGGTTAAATAATGCAATTCAGTTTTACTGGCAGCTCTTGCACTAGATTCCGCTTCTTCTAACGAATAATTGGTATTGATTTCTTTCTTTTGAAACAGAAAAGAGTTGTTGGAATTTTTGTCCACGACTTCATTAAAGATGTGTTCGATTTCAGAATTTGCTAACGACGCAAAACTAATATCTTCAAAACCATACATCAATCTTAAATTATCGGTATCCTGAAAATTTTCATCCACAAAATGCTGAAACTGATATTTCGAATCAAAATTCCCAGCCCAGATATTATAAACAAAAGATTTCTTTTTCGGTTTATTTAAAATATCCTGATACACAAAATTTTCGCCCAGATAAGCATCTCTCACTTGCGGATCATTTGCCAAATCATGTGGAAGCCCTTCTTTCAAAATCCTTCCTTCAAACATAATATAGGTTTTATGAGTAATTGCTAAAGTCTGCTGTACATTGTGATCGGTAATTAAAATCCCGATATTTTTATCGACTAAACTTCTTACAATTTTCTGAATATCTTCTACCGCAATTGGGTCAACTCCGGCAAAAGGCTCATCTAGCAAAATAAAATTCGGGCTGGTTGCCAAACAACGGGCGATTTCGGTTCTTCTTCTTTCACCTCCAGAAAGTAAATCACCACGGTTTTTGCGAACATGTTGCAAAGAAAACTCTTCGATGAGTTCGTCACATTTTATTCTTTGTTCGCGCTTAGAAAGTTTGGTCAATTGCAAAACTCCGAGGATATTGTCTTCCACCGAAAGTTTTCTGAAAATTGATGCTTCTTGCGCTAAATAACCGATTCCTTTTTGGGCACGGCGGTACATTGCATCGCTTGTAATTTCTTTATTGTCTAAGAAAATCTTACCTGAAGTTGGTTTTACCAAACCCACAATCATATAAAAACTGGTGGTTTTTCCGGCTCCATTTGGTCCGAGAAGCCCTACGATTTCACCTTGCCGAACTTCGACAGAAACCCCTTTTACCACTTTTTTTGGACCGTATTCTTTAATTAAATTTTCTCCGCGTAGAATCATGTAGCAAATATAATAAATTAGATGCAAGGTTGGGTGAAAACCTGAATGCGAAACGCAGAAAATCCAACGATAAAACGAGATTTTCTTTAGTTTTCGGTTTAAAAAAATTATCTTCGCTCTTTAGAAAAATCATCAGATTTGAGTGCCAAGGAAAAAGAATTTGCGAAACTTATAAAAGATAATCAAGGTTTGATCATCAAGGTTTCTCGACTTTATACCAATACTTTGGAAGATGAGCAAGATCTTTTTCAGGAAATTGTGTTACAACTTTGGCGTTCCTACGACTCATTCAAAGGGCAATCTAAAATTTCTACTTGGATGTATCGTGTGGCTTTGAATACGGCAATTACCCTATTCAGAAAAAAAACAAAATCGCCGCAAACCGATGAATTAATGGATTATCATCATCGTGATTTTGTGGAAGATGATGACGAAAAGCAACAGCATATTTCAACACTCTATAAAGTCATTAAAATGCTGCCAACGGTGGAACGGGCAATTGTAACGATGTATTTGGATGATTTACCATACAGAGATATTGCAGAAAACTTAGGGATTACAGAGGTTAATGCAAGAGTGAAAATGAATCGCTTAAAAAAAACATTAAAACAACTCATGGAAAAACATGCCTGAATTTAATTTAGATAGTTTCAAAAAAACTTGGCAGCAAGAACCTGCTCAGCCAAAATATGACAGCAAAGATATCGAATCGATGCTGAATAAATCGTCACGAAATTATGTAAAATATATTCTTTGGATCAGTTTAGTTGAATTCATCATTATTCTAGGAGTCAATATATACTATACTTTTTTAGGAAACGATACTTCTGATTTGGTAAGCGTTTTTGGGAAATTAGGAATTGATCACTCGCTGAATTTTGAAAGCACCATATCAAAATTTTATTTTATATTAAAAATAGTAAGCCTAGGTCTCACTGGAGTTTTTGTTTATTTATTCTATCAAAATTACCGAAAAATTAAAATTGAATCGAATCTTAAAAAATTGATTCTACAAATCATTAAATTTAAAAAAACGGTTCAATTATTTATTGTTGCCAATATCGGTCTGGTCATTTTATTTACCTTGATTTTAGGAGCATTCACGTTTTCAGTATTAGCGAAACAAAATATTAAATTACCGAATCCAACATTAATTGGTTTTATCACAGGATTAATACTAACCATGGCAGTCAGCGTGGTTTTAATCTGGATTTATTACCGAGTAGTTTACGGATTCATCCTCCGAAGATTAGGCAAGAATCTAGAACAGCTCCAAAATATAGAAGAGGAAAATTAAATGAAACCTTCCTCTTCTCTTATGCTCTTTACTGCAAATTTTACAATTCTTTTCTTAATCGCGCTACTGGAATATTCAGTTGTTCACGATATTTTGCAATAGTTCGTCTGGCAATATTATACCCTTTCTCTTTCAAAAGTCCTACTAAAGCGTCATCTGTATGAGGTTTTCTTTTGTTCTCATGTTCGATAACTTCCATCAAATGGGTTTTAATTTCTTTGGTAGAAACTTCTTCACCATCATCATTGGTTAATGAATCTGAGAACAGACTTTTCAGATAAACAATTCCGTTTGGTGTATCGGCATATTTGCTTTTTACCACTCTGGAAATCGTAGAAATATCGAAACCAGTAATATCAGCAACATCCTTTAGAATCATTGGTTTCAGTGATTTGTCATCAGCTGTAATGAAATACTCTTTCTGTAACTGAACAATCGCAGAAATGGTTTGTAACAAAGTATTCTGGCGTTGATTAATGGCATCGATATACCATTTTGCCGCATCTAATTTTTGTTTAATAAAAAGCGCTGCCTGCTTATGTTCTGCCGATTTTTTATCATGAGAATAGGTTGTTAAAATATCTTTATATTCATCTGAAACCCTCAGAGATGGAGCGTTTTTACTATTTAAAGAAGGAATTACATCCACCCCTTTTGGTCCATTATCTTTAACTGTGATTAGAAAATCTGGTATAATTTCATTATTAATGGTAATCGTTTGGGTATCGAAATTCCCACCAACTTTAGGAGATAATTTTGAAATCACTTCCAAAGCATCTTTTAAATCCTCCTCTTCAATATCGTACTTTTGAATAATCTTGTTGTAATGTTTGTTCGTCAAGGCATCAAATTGATTTCTCAAAATATTTGCCGCTAAACTGACCGATTTATCAGCACTCACCTTTTTCTCGATTTGCAACAGAAGACACTCTTGTAATCCCCTAGCACCAACTCCAGGCGGATCTAATTTCTGAACGTAATTTTCTAAAATTTCAGTTACCTTTTCTGGAAAAGTAATAAGCCCTTGTGAAAAAGCTAAATCATCCACCAACTGCTTCACTTCTCTACGAAGATAGCCGTCGTTATCAAGGTTTCCAATAATATATTCAGCAATTTTTAAATCATCACCTTCTATATTTGCCAGACGAATTTGCTCCAAAAGATAGTCATATAATGACTCTCCTTCTGTTAAAAGCGACTGATTATCAAACTCTTCATCATCAGCAGAATAATTATTTGCAGATGATTTATAAGCCGGCTCATCATCGAAAATATATTCGTTCACATCGAAATCGGTATCGATACTTTCGTTGCCTTCGTCTTCAAATTTTTCGTCTAAGGAAGCGTATTCTTCTTCTTTATTTTCTTCTTGCACTTTTTCCAATGCAGGATTTTCTTCAAGCTCGCGCTCCAATTCTTCTTCAAATTCCAAGGTATGAAGTTGTATCAATTTCATTAATTGAATTTGTTGTGGCGCAAGTTTTTGTCCGAGTCGAAGTTGAAGGTTTTGCTTAAGCATAAATTGAAATTACATGTACGAATTTAGGTAAATTATTTTAAATGAAACTATTTTGCATGATTTTTGCTGTGGAATTTGCTCACAAAAAAACTTTCAGAAAATTCTCCGAAAGTTTTTTGGTTTATTTCAATATTAAATTTCTAAAACTCCGCATTTTTCGGAGTTCTCGGGAAAGGAATTACATCTCGAATATTCGTCATTCCCGTCACGAAAAGCACCAATCTTTCCAATCCTAAACCAAATCCTGCGTGCGGAACAGAACCAAATTTTCGCGTATCCAAATACCAAGAAAGTTCGTGTTCATCAACATTCATCGCTTTCATTTTCTCGGTTAAAATATCATATCGCGATTCTCTTTCAGATCCACCGATGATTTCGCCAATTCCCGGGAAAAGAACATCCATTGCGGCAACGGTTTTTCCGTCTTCATTCAGTTTCATGTAGAATGCTTTAATTTCTTTTGGATAATCAAAAAGAACAACTGGACATTCAAAATGCTTTTCTACCAAAAATCGTTCGTGTTCGCTTTGCAAATCTGCGCCCCACTCTTCGATTGGAAACTGGAATTTTCCTTTTTTATTTTCTTTAGAATTTTTCAGAATATCAATCGCTTCGGTGTAAGAAACTCTTTTGAATCTTTTCTGAATAACATTCTCTAATTTCTGAATTAAACCTTCGGAAGCTCTGTCTTTTTCAGGTTTTTGCTTTTGTTCTTCGGCAAATCTTTTGTCTAAAAATTCCAAATCATCTTTGCAATTTTTTAAAACATAACCAATCACGTATTTCAAGAAATCTTCGGCTAAATCGATATTGTCTTCCAAATTATTAAAGGCAACTTCAGGTTCTACCATCCAGAATTCTGCGAGGTGACGCGTTGTGTTGGAGTTTTCTGCCCGGAAAGTTGGACCAAAAGTATAAACTCTTCCCAATCCCATCATTGCGGTTTCGGCGCTTAATTGCCCGGAAACAGTAAGATTTGTTTTCTTCCCGAAAAAATCCTGTTCGAAATCGATATCACCATTTTCGTCGCGCGGAATGTCATTTAAATCAAAATTGGTAACACCAAACATTTCACCAGCTCCTTCTGCATCGGCACCAGTAATGATTGGTGTATTCATATAGAAAAACTGGTTCTGATTAAAGAATTGATGAATCGCAAAACTCACCGAACTTCTTACCCTGAAAATGGCACCAAACAAATTGGTTCGCATCCGCAAATGCGCTTGTTCACGAAGAATTTCTAAGGAATGTTTCTTGGGTTGAAGAATGGTTTTATCTCTTTCTTCAGTGAAATTATCTCCTAAAATAATGATTTTTTTGGCAATAATTTCGATGGTTTGTCCAGCTCCTTGGCTTTCGATGACTTCGCCAACAATTTTCACTGAAGAAGCGGTACTAATTTTACTAATGATTTTCTCATCAAAATTTTCGAAATCGACAACAATCTGCAAATTATTAATGGTAGAACCATCATTCAAAGCGATAAATCGGTTGGAGCGAAAAGCCCGAACCCAGCCTTGTACGGTAATATCGTGGTGTAAAAGTTTCTTGTAATCTGAAAGTAATTCGTTAATCGTAGTTCTCATAATTTTAAAAAGTCAATAGATGCAAATATAAAGAATTTTGATGTCATATTTGATGTTGGCTGGGATTTTTCAGAAAACATTTCAAATTTTCATCGTTCAATTTTCTTATAAAACCATGTTTCAATTTCATTTATTAAAGTCTTACAGAAACTGTTGCTTCTGCCGAAAACACATTGAACTGATTCGGAATTCTTGTTTTATACCAAAGTCGATATGGCGTAAAACTTCCTTTAATTCCGAAACCCAAATTTCCTTTCCAAATTCTTAATCCTTGCCCGAATTGTAAGGTAGAAATCGATTCTGCATCAACGATAATCTGAGCAGAATTTTCACTTTCAGGTTCTCGAATTGGATCATTCGGAATTCCTTTTCCATCAAAGAAAAGGGTATTCAATGTTAATTCACTTATCCATTCAATTTTCTGATTTTTCACAGAAAACTCTTTTACAAGTCTTCCTCCTAAATTCAAAATATAACCTTTCGATTCTACGGAATAATCATTTCCATTTTTCCCATACACAAAATCATAAACAGAAGATCCGGATTTTAAATTTCCACCTAATTCTAATCTTGCGTCCGTTTCCACTGGATAACGATACCAAATTCCGAAAGCAAATTCGGGATTCGGTTTTGCAATTTTAGAAGAATGATTGGAAGCAATTCCAAATTCAAAAAGTAATTTATGATCTTTCTGTTCAGTCGGAATCTGAGCATTCATCGCAAAAGTTCCAAGGAAAACAAATAAAAACTTCATGATTTTAAAAATTGAGAATTGGTAAAGTCCGTTTTGTATTCTTGTTCCAGAAACCGAGTTGAAAATTTCTACCGTTTTTATTGTTATTAACAATTCCCACTTGGATTCCTTTTAAGTTTTCAGATTTATTTACAAATCCTATTTGCAAACCTTTCATTTGCTTAGCTTCATTAAATCCCCCTATTTGCAAACCTGTGAATTTTTCAGAATAATTTCCCATAAAAGCGAACGTTATTCCTGCTCCTTTTTCAGAATTATTTGCCGCTCCAGAAACATGAATTCCATTTAAAATTCCCGAAGTATTATTAAATAAATTGGCAGAAAAACCATTGGTTACTCTTGCGTGATGATAAATCGAAATTCCGAGTCCATTCAATTTTGCACCATCCATCATTCCTCCTGTGGAAATATGAATTCCATTTAGAATCACAGTTACTTCATCTTCGCTGGGAACTGGAATTGCTTGTGGAAGCAAAGGATAAAGTAGAGTAATAGGATTAATTTGAAGATTAATACCATTAATTTTTTGCTTCTGATAACTGTCAAAAACCCCGAGATTAATTCCAGTGGTGTTTTTTGCAATTTTTGCTGGATTGAAAGTTATCACTGCAGATTTTAACTTTAAATCTTGACTTAAAGAATCTTGTCCAAACATGAACGTGCAAGCAAAAATGAACAATAATTTCGTTTTCATAATAATTGATTTTAAATTGATGGTTCAAAATTATTACGCAAACCCAATTTTCTAAATGTGGAAAAGAATTAATATTTTTTCTACATTTGTGAAAATCGCAAAAACATGTATCAAGAACTTTTGCTAAAAGAAATTAGAAGAAAAATCGGAGAGAAATCTTTGAACGACGAAATCGCCAATATCCTGAATATCAGTTACGATGCAGCTCATCGAAGAACTTCACAAAAGGCAAAATTCAGTTTGGAGGAAGCCGTAATTTTGGCAAGTTATTATCAAATTTCTTTAGACGAATTTTTGAAAACCGATCACCAAATCATTGCGAAGAAAACGAAACCGATTCGCACCATCGCAGATTTGCTCAATTATTTTGATGATGCGCTGCAATTGTTGCAATCTTATAAAATAAACCAAAACACGGATGTATATTATTCGGCGAAAGATATTCCGTTTTTTTATACCATTTCGAATTCGGTATTGTCGAAATTTAAACTTTTTGTTTGGATGAATTTACTGAATCAAAAGGATTTTCTTACTCCATTTGAAGAATTTAAAATAGAACGACATTCCGATAAAACCGAAGAACTCACCACACTTTATGAGAACTTAAACGTAACTGAAATTTGGAACAATACTACTATTTCAAGCATTTTGAATCAAATATCTTTTTACACTGAAATAAGAATTTTAACGAAAGAAACTGCGCATTTAATTTTAGAAGAACTGCGAGATTTAATAAAAAACATCGAGCAAAAAGCTGAGAATGAAAGCAAAAAATTCCAGATTTATGCTCATGACATTTTAATTCTCAACAACAGTATTTTGTTTAAAAACGAGGAAAAATCTTCGCTTTTTGTACCCTTTAATATGTTCGGATATATTTCTACTGATGACAAAAACACGTGTGACGATGCTTTCAATTTCTTTCAACATCAAATAAAAAATTCTACTTCTCTCAGTTTTTCAGGACAAAGAGACCGAAAAAAGTTTTTCAATGAAATGTTGGAAAGTGTAGAAAATTTACAGAAAAAATTATAAGACTTACTCGTCTTTCTTCGATGGAATCAAGAAAACATCCATCAATCCTTCTGGTAAAGACATTTTCAAGAATTTTTCTTCACGATTCAATTCCAGAATCCAATCTTTGATAATCGGAATTACGATTTGTTTCCCCGCCAAAGTAAGAAGAAAATAATGTTGACCTGTTTGATCGTTGATGGATTCGATGATTCCGCAAGATTTGCCATCTTCTTCTCGGATTTCGAAACCTACAACTTCGTGATAATAAAATTTATTTCCGGTGAGTTTCGGTAAGCCAGAAAGTGGAAGATAAACCGCTTTCCCAACCGCTTGATTCACCAACGCTTCAGAAGAATTTTTGAAAGAAATAATTTTGGTATCAGCTTTGGACCACGATTGCTTTTCAACAAAAAACGGCACCAATAATCCATTAACTTCAACAAAAATCGAATCTAATTTGTGGTACATTTCGGGTTGATCTGTATCTAATTTCAGAACCACATTCCCCTGAAGTCCGTGTGTTCTGGTAATTGTTCCTAAAAAATAGCAATCTTCTTTTTTCATGGTGCAAATATAAATGGTTTTAAAATAATAGAGACGTCAAAAATGACGCCTCCATAATTCTTAAAATAAGAGATTTATTAAGCCTGAGTTTCTTCAGTTCCTTCTGCTTCTGCAGTTGGTTCTTCAGTAGTTTCAGCTACAGCTTCTGGAGCTGCTTCTTCTACAACTGGTGCATTAGCTGCTTCTTCAGCTGCTTTTGCTTCTGCAATCTTAGCATCAGCTTCAGCTTTCGCATCATCAACTAGTTTTTGTGCAGCGTCTAATCTATCTTGGTTTACTTTTACTTCAGCTTCTAAAGCTGCTTTTTTAGCATCTTGTTTAGATTTAGCCAAACCATCTTTTTTACCAAGAACTTGTTGCTCTTTTGCTTCTAACCAAGCAGCGAATTTGCTATCAGCAGTCGCTTGATCGAAAGCACCTTTAGCTACACCTCCTTGTAAGTGTCTTTTGTAAAGTACTCCTTTGTAAGAAAGGATTGCACGAGCAGTATCAGTAGGTTGCGCTCCGTTACCTAACCATTTTACTGCAGCATCTACGTTAAGTTCAATTACCGCTGGGTTAGTGATTGGATTGTAAGTACCAATTTTTTCGATGAATTTACCATCTCTACTTGCTCTTGCATCGGCAACTACGATGTGGTAGAAAGGTTTTCCTTTTTTACCGTGTCTTTGTAATCTAATTTTTACTGACATAATTGTTTGAATTTGTGGGAACTCGTCCCGATTAATTATAAGGTTGCAAAGGT
>NZ_JBAVFG010000224.1:0-20348 GCF_049588135.1 Kaistella sp.
TCACAGAAGCTTATCCAAACTATGTAAAAGCAGGAATTCCGAATTTATTTAATATCAATGAAAAAGATATTTTGGAAGGAAAAATAAATCTGGCAAAAGAAATTGCGCTTTCTACAAAACCCGACGGCGTTTTGGCGGCCGTGAAAGGCATGATCGCAAGAACCGACAAAATAAAGGTGATAGAAAATTTTGAAGGAAAAATTCTCGTCATCGCCGGAAAACACGATAACGCCGTGAAAACCGATTTAACTTTAAAAAATCTTCCCGATAAAACCAATATTAAATCTTATCTTTTAGATTGCGGACATAATGGGCATTGGGAAAAACCGAGTATTTGCGCGGAAATAATCAATACAGAATTGTTGCATAACTTACCGAAAAATTTGATTTTTTAAAATTTTTCAACATTAAGAAGAATCAATAAAATTGATTTAAGCTTACTGCTCCATAATTCATCTTGGTGAATCTTAAAAATTAAAAAGCATATTTGTCCTTAAAAACTCAATAGCCTCCTTAATGGTTTAAAATTTTTCTAAAAATTAATCAAATTCAATGATGGAAATACTATCGAAAATCTTAATCGGAATCGTGGCTTTAGAACATCTTTATATCTTGTATATGGAAATGTTTGCTTGGGAAACTTTGGGCAAAAAAACTTTTAAAGGATCGTTGAAAGACGAACTTTTCAAACCCACAAAAAGCTTAGCAGCAAACCAAGGTTTGTACAACGGCTTTCTTTCGGCGGGTTTAATCTGGTCTTTATTAATTTCTAATGAAATTTGGGAGAAAAATGTGTCACTATTTTTCCTCGGATGCGTGATTGTTGCAGGAATTTATGGTGCGATAACCGCTTCTAAGAAAATATTTTTTGTTCAAGCTTTGCCTGCGATTTTGGCTTTGGTGGTTTTGTTATTGAAGTAATTTTAAAAATTTTCTCCCTCAATTTTTTCCTTAAAATCCACAATCGTTTCTTCGATGGTTTTCATGTATTTTCCACCAGCTGCATTAATGTGTCCACCACCATTAAAGTACTTTCTGGAAAACTGATTGACATCAACATCATCTTTGGAACGGAAAGAAATTTTGATGAAATCATCATATAAATCTTCCATAAAAAATGCAGAAACCTGAGTTCCCATGATGCTTAAACCGTAATTTACAAAACCTTCGGTGTCGCCTTTTTGGAATCCAAATTCTTTCAGTTCGTCGCGTTTTAACCAAAGAATGGCGACTTTTCCGTCTTTTACTACTTCGATTCTTCCCAGAATTAAAGCCAGCAAATGAAGTCGAGAAACTGTATTCGTATCCCAAGTGTTGGAAGTAATCATCGCAGGATCTGCGCCTTTTTCAATTAAATTTGCCACGATTCGGTGCGTAGTTGCACTTGTGGAACGAAAACGGAAACCGCCGGTATCGGTCATAATTCCGGTATAAAGACATTCTGCAATATCTTGGTTCACCAAATTTTCTTCATTGAGTTCTTGAATAAAATGATACACCATTTGCGAAGTCGCCGGAATAGTCACGTCAGAATATACATAATCAAAAGCATCAGGTTGTTGATGATGATCGATCAATATCTTTTTAGCTCTGGCTTTTTCGAGCCAAGATCCAACCAAATTCCCACTTCGATGAGATGCATTAAAGTCCAAAACAAAAATGACATCGGCATTGTAAATCGCTTCTCCCGCTTGTTTTCTTTTGTAATCTGCAATAATGACTTGTTTGGATTCTGGCATCCATTTCAAAAATTTCGGGAAATCGTTGGGAACGATAACGTCGGCCTCTAACCCTTTCTGTTTCAGAAAATGTTTGAGTCCCAAGCTCGAACCAATTGCGTCTCCATCAGGATTATAATGGGTAATAATCACGATTTTATGATCGGGAGTTAAGAGTTTTTGGATTTC
This sequence comes from Kaistella sp., assembly GCF_049588135.1. Classification (GTDB taxonomy): domain Bacteria; phylum Bacteroidota; class Bacteroidia; order Flavobacteriales; family Weeksellaceae; genus Kaistella. The sequence goes on from NZ_JBAVFG010000224.1 coordinate 1,908, forward strand.
TGAAATTTCGGAAGAAGTAAACATGAATTGGGATTTTTTTTAAGAAGAGCAAAGATAGGTTTTGTTTTTATTTTTAGGCAATTCACTTGCAAAAAAACTATTAAAGTAAAACCATAAAAGCAAATTGAAATCTGTTGATCTAATACCAATAGGTGACTTCTCTAGCGCAATATTAGTTGATAAGAACAAGTTTTGACTAAAGCCAATTATTCGGTTCATCTCCTCGTCAGGCAAACCCCAACACAATCCATTCAATTCTATATCATTAATAATCAACTTTCTAAAAACTAACAATAATCAAATTTTGGCTTAAAGCTTGAGTTTCGACTTACTTTACAATAAAAAGGAATTTACATTCGTGTTTATTTTTTTGATTCTCTCAATAATATTTAAAATATTGCTTGCAATAAATAAAAAGTTTCCTATATTTGCAATCTGAAAAATAAGATATAGTTTTTACTAAAAAATATAAGCAATGAGCAAGAGAACCTTCCAACCATCAGAAAGAAAGAAAAGAAACAAACACGGTTTCAGAGAAAGAATGTCAACACCAAACGGTAGAAGAGTTTTGGCGGCAAGAAGAGCAAAAGGCAGAAAGAGTTTAACTGTAAGTGCACAGCGCGCTAAGAGATAATCTTTGAAATTATCATAACAGATTATGCTTGAAAAGTTATTTTTCAAGCATTTTTCGTTGTTAAAATTTGCTAAAGTGTACGCTCAAAAGAAAGATTTTTTTTACTTTTGAAGAGCTATTGCAGCGGCACCATTTCATCAATAACAATCAAACACGATATGCCACATACTTATCAGGAAGGTCAAGATGTAATCCATCTAAAAAATGCGAAAATTGCGCAGAAAAATTTCACTGTACTTAATGAAGTTAACCTTAATATTAAAAAAGGGAGATTCTGTTATCTCATCGGGAAAACAGGTTCGGGGAAAAGTTCATTATTAAAAACACTTTACGGACATATCCCACTCAGTTCTGGACAAGGAAATATCGCAGGATTTGATTTGGCAAAATTGAGACCCTCAGACATTCCGAATTTAAGAAGAAAATTAGGCATCGTTTTTCAAGATTTTCAGTTATTACCAGACAGAACCGTTGAAAAGAATTTAAAATTCGTACTCGAAGCGACTGGCTGGAATGATAAGACCAAAATCGACGACCGAATTAATGAGGTTTTGGCAAGTGTTGGAATGAAATCCAAAAAGCACAAAATGCCACACGAACTTTCTGGTGGGGAACAACAACGTATCGCGATTGCTAGAGCACTTTTGAATCACCCAGAATTAATTTTAGCCGATGAACCTACAGGAAACCTAGATCCTGAAACTTCGAACGAAATTATGACTTTGTTGAAGCAAGTAGCTTTTGAAAACAATTCTGCCGTGGTAATGGCGACCCACGATTATCACATGATTCAAAATTTCCCTGGTGAAGCCATCCGATGTGAAGACGGGAAGGTTTCTGTTTTAGACACCGCTGAACTTTTTGAATAAATTTTAGAACAAATTTTAAACATAAAAATTCCTGTAATTAAATTATTACAGGAATTTTTTATTTGATGAGGAATTTTCTTTTATCCTTTAAACTGTCCCATTGCAATAAATTTATCTTGTCTTTGGGTTTCCAATTCTTTTCCAGTGAATTTAGAGAAGGCTTTGATGTTCTGCAAGATCGATGCTTTTAAATGATCGAAAGCTACTTGAGGTTCATAATGTGCGCCACCAAGTGGTTCCTCCACAATTCCATCAATGAATTTTTCTCTTAAAGCATCTTGTGGTGTTAATTTTAAAGCATTGGCTGCATCTTCTTTATGATCCCAATTTCTCCAAAGAATTGATGAACAACTTTCTGGTGCAATAACCGTGTACCAAGTGTTTTCGAGCATATACACTTTATTTCCAACGCCAATTCCTAATGCTCCGCCACTCGCTCCTTCGCCAATAATATAACAGAAAATAGGAGTTTTAAGCATCGTCATTTCAAAAATATTTCTTGCAATCGCTTCACCTTGTCCACGTTCTTCAGCTTCTAAACCTGGATAAGCTCCTGGAGTGTCAATTAAAGAAATTACAGGAATTTTAAATTTCTCTGCTAATTTCATTAATCTTAAAGCTTTTCGGTATCCTTCGGGATTAGACATTCCGAATCTTCGGAATTGTCTTTCTTTGGTTGTTCTTCCTTTTTGGGTTCCGATAATCATTACTCTTTGTCCGTCAATCGTTGCCAAACCGCCAATCATTGCAGGATCATCCGCAAAATTCCTATCGCCATGCAATTCTAAGAAACTGTCTTTATCAGTAATTCCTTTAATAAAATCTAAAGTATAAGGACGATCTGGATGCCGAGAAAGTTGTACTCTCTGCCACGGTGTAAGATGATGATAGATCTCTTTTTTCTTTTCTATAATTTTATCTTCGATTTGCGAGCAGGCGAGTTTCACATCTACCCCACTTTCTTCGCCCACCAATGAACAGGTTTGATACTGATCCATCAGTTCTTTCACAGGAAGTTCAAAACTTAAATATTCCATTTTTGTAATTAAAAATTATGTTCAAATTTAGGGAAAAATATAGGAAATTAGGAAATATTATTCACCGCATTTTTTATTCTGGCGATAGTTTCTTCTTTTCCAAGGATTTGCATAATATCGGGAACATCTGGCCCTTTCAATTCGCCCACTAAACTTAGTCGAAGTGGCATCATCACTTTTCCCATTCCTAAACCTTTGTTTTCGGCAAAGTCGTGGATTAATTGTTTTAAAATTTCAGGTTCGAACGCTTCGACTTCGCTCAGCAAGACAGAAAATTCATTTAAAACAGAAATGGTTTCTTCATTCCAAGCTTTTTTTACTGCTTTTTCGTCGTAAGAAGTTGGTGCTTCGAAAAAGAATTTTCCGCCTTCGTAAATATCTTTCACAAAAGTGGCTCTTTCTTTCATTAAAGAAATGATTCTCAGTAATTTTTCGTCGCTCGAATCTGCGAGATTGATTCCTTCAACATTCTTTAATAATGATAAAACCTCATCATCAGATTTTGCTCTTAAATATTCACTATTGAACCATTCTGCTTTTTCTTTATTAAATCTTGCACCGGCTTTATGCACTTTATGCAAATCGAATTCCTGAACCATTTCCGCCAAAGTCAAAATCTCTTTGTCGTTTGCAGGACTCCAACCCAAAAGCGCAACCATGTTGATAAACGCACCTGGAAGATAACCTTCTTCTCTGTAGCCTTTTGAAATATTTCCGGTTTCAGAATCTTTAAAATTTAATGGAAATACCGGGAATCCGAATTTATCGCCATCTCTTTTGCTGAGTTTTCCTTTTCCTTCGGGTTTTAGAATTAAAGATAAATGCGCAAATTCTGGTCTTTCCCAACCCATAGCTTCATATAATAAATAGTGCAAACCAAGCGATGGAAGCCATTCTTCGCCACGAATAACATGAGAAATTTCCATTTCGTGATCGTCAACAATATTGGCAAAATGGTAAGTGGGCATTCCGTCGTTTTTTACCAAAACTTTATCGTCTAACGTATTGGTATTCACAGAAGTTTTTCCACGGATGATGTCTTCCAGATTCAAAACTCTGTCCACCGGCATTTTGAAACGCACAACATGTGGAACTTTTTCATCGACTAACTTTTGAACTTCTTCTTTTGAAAGGGTCAAAGAGTTTTTTAGTCGGTTTCTTGTAATATAATTATAAGCAAAAACTTCCCCGTTTTTTTCAAACTCATTTCGCACTTCATCCAGTTCTTCCGGCGTGTCAAATGCCAAATACGCATAATCCGTTTTTAGAAGTTCAACCAAGTGTCTATCGTAAATATCGCGTCTTTCGGATTGTCGGTACGGAGCAAATTTTCCGCCGTGTTTCGGGCTTTCATCGGGAATAATCCCGCACCATTCCAGCGCTTCCATGATATACTCTTCGGCACCTTCCACATATCTTGCGGTATCGGTATCTTCTATTCTTAAAATAAATTCACCGCCTTGGTTTTTGGCGAAAAGATAATCGTATAAAGCAGTTCTCACTCCTCCTAAATGTAAAGGTCCGGTTGGACTTGGTGCAAAACGCACTCTAACTTTGCTCATTTTTAAAAAAATATTAAGTTGCAAATTTAAAGAAAAAAACGGTGTTTCATCTGTTTATTTTTATTGCTTTGAATGGTCGGATAAAGGACAAGAAAAGTAGGAAAAGATCACTCATAGATGCTTAATAGATACTCCATGGATAGTTCATGAGGAGTTCATGAAAACGAAATCATCAAAAACAAATAGTTTAACTAAAAAAACAAATTCCAAAATTCCTTAAAAATATAAATGGGCCTTTAAATCTGGTTAATTCCTTCATTAAATCTTAATGTTGACAAAAATTATGGATTGAGATTTAATCCCCAGCTTTATTCTTTATTCTTATTTTCCTATATATCAAATTCTGAAAAGCTTGTTTGATAAAATTACTTATTTTTGCATTATAAATAACGCTGTATATGTTAGAAATCGGTGACAGACCTTGGGGAAAATATTATGTTTTAGCAGATGAACCTCATTATAAATTAAAGAGAATTGAAGTAAATCCTGATCAGCGATTGTCTTATCAGTTTCATCATCACCGTCAAGAATTCTGGACAATCGTTGAAGGTGAAGCGGTTGTAACTTTAGATGGAAAAGAAATTGTTGTAAAATATGGTGAAAGTATTTTCATTCCGCAAGGTTCAAAACATAGAATTGAAAATAGAGGTTCTGAACTTTTAATTTTTGTTGAAGTACAAACTGGAACTTATTTCGGTGAAGATGATATTGTGAGGCTGGATGATGATTATGATAGGAATTAAAACCTTATAAACTAAAACATGACTCATCCAATAAATAAGCAGCGTATATTATTATTTTTGCTTCTGTACTTTTCATTTTCTTGTTCAAAACAAGAAGAAAGATTATTTGCAGTAAACGTTGAGCCTATCTCGGACGTTAAAGATTATGATGAAGTTATTGATTATTTAACTGATATTGGAACCGTTAATATTAATGTACTTGCAAACAGCAACTATCCTGGAATAAACAATCCTGCCCTTATCAAAGATATTAATGCCCCAAATTTCGGATATTGCCATCCTGATGTTCAATATTTCCCGAATGGTTTTAATGGATATAAATACTGGATGGTTTTTACACCCTATTTCGGAACTATCGGAACAGAACAGGATTCTAAAAAGTACGAAAACCCAACCATCGTAGTTTCTAATGATGGATTAAATTGGAGTCCGCCAAATGGAATCTCAAACCCTCTTCAAAAAACACTATCTCCAAACGAAAGCTTTCCCGAAAAAAAAGATGAACCCAAACAAGGCTTTTGGTCTGATGTAGATATGATGTTTGAAAACAGAAAATTTTCTTTGTATTACCGAGGAAGTTTTGTGAAAGCTTCAGCTTTTCTATCAAGAGGAGCAAAAAGCCAAAACAATACACAAAAACTATTGAATAACGCTCAAAGAACCATTGTTAGACAAACATCAGCCGACGGAATACATTGGAATCCTCTTGAAGTTGCCTATACAAGTAATCCTCCTTTTTCCCCAAAAAATAATCATATTATTTCTCCAAGTTTCATTTTTAATGGAAAAGATTATGGGAGTTATGAAGTGGAAAACAATATTAGTCCGAACTTCCCGGGCAATGATCCTTCCTACATTATTAGAAGAACATCTAATAATGGCTTAGATTTTTCAAAATTTAAACAAAGCATTGTTGTAAATTTCATGAACAAACCTTGGGTAAAAGAAAATCCAGCATTTGCACCATGGCATATTCAAGCAACTTATGTAGATGGTTACTATTTTTTGTGCATTGCTGCAGGCGATGTGAAAAAATATACGGCAGACAGTCTTTATTTAGCATTTTCTAAAGATGGCATTAATTTTAAAGTCCTTCCCGAACCTTTGGTTGAGCATCATGCTTATAGATCCTCCGTATTTCCGATGACCACAACCGATGATGTTATCAATTTCGGTGCAATTATTGCCTACAAATCTGGAGTATTCAAATATCGAGAATTTCAATTGAATAAACAGAAAATAGACGAAAGCCTAATAAAATAGTAACAATTAATGAATGTCGAGAAAAATACAATTCTTGTTTCCGTCATTATACCTATTTATAATGTTGAAAAATTTTTAGCTGAAACGATTGAAAGTGTTCTTCAACAAAGCCTTGTTGATTTTGAATTAATTTTGGTAAATGATGGAAGCAGCGATTATTCGCCGAAAATTTCTGAAAACTATCAGCAAAAAGATAGGGGAATTAAATATTTCTCCCAAGAAAACTCAGGGGTTTCTGTTGCCCGAAATGTAGGATTATCAAAAGCTATCGGAGAATATATTTTCTTTTTAGATTCAGACGACACTATTGATTCGGATTTTCTTAAAACGAATTATGAAACCGCAAAACTTAATGATAGCGATATTGTAATTGTGGGAGAATATTTCAAAAAACGAATGCCAAACGTAATGGCATTGCCAACTTGCGCACAATTCATAAGATTAGATTTTTTAAAGAAATTTCCTAATGTAAAATTTCCCGAAAATATTCAGCCAGGAGAAGACGGGCTGTTTTCTTCCTCTAATTGACGTAAACGTCGAAGTTCTGTAATCCCTAAACCTCCGAATTTCTTTTTCCAATTGTAGAAAGTCGCTTCACTTATACCCATTTTACGACAAATTTCTTCAACTTTCGCTCCCGTTTCAGACTGCTTCAATGCAAAAATAATCTGACTCTCTGTAAATCTGCTCTTTTTCATTAGATTTTTCTTTGTTTAAAATTAATTATTTCTCGAAAAATCTCTACTTTTAATTGATCCTGTTTTTTGGAAAAAGGTCATTTCCATTTGCGAACAATACTCGCATCCAAACCTACTTCTTGCGCTACTGAGTGGATTGACAGATCGTTTTTATTAATCTTCTCCACACAACTCACCTTAAATTCTAAACGATATTTTGATTCTCCCATAAATAAAAATGCCCCTAAAAAGTGTCTAATTTTTTGGGGGCAGTCCATTGTTATTCGGATTTTTTTTATTGAGTTTACTTAATAAGCATAAAAAGCAATGCTTTCATAAACATATCCTTGAGGTGTTCCTGAATTTGTTGAGTAATAATGATCACCTCTTGAATTATAAAACAAGTATACAGGACGTGTTCCAGTAACTTGCGTTTTGTATGCATAAAAGTATATACCTTCATAGATATATCCTTGAGGTGTTCCTGGATATGTTGAATAATAATGATCTCCGCTTCCATTGTTGTAAAACATATATACTGGTTCTGAATTAGGAACTTTATAGTTAAATGTTTTAAATGCAATTCCCTCAGACCAATAGCCATTTGGAGCCTGTGAACCATTATAATAAAAATGGTCACCATATGAATTATAAAATTGATATGTAGGCACTGGAATGTAGTCTAATTTAACTTGATTGTCAATTAAATACTGATCTACATAAGCTTTTATTTGTGCTTTCTTAACGGGATCAGTAATTAAATCATAAATCAGAACTAAACCATATTTACCAAAATCTACTAATACAGAATTATCAGGAGTTGAACTATTTTGCCAATTTGAGAGATTAATTTTAGGATTAGTTTGGTCTAAATTTAATTCACCAACGAGACCATATGTGGGATTCCCCCCTCTTGTCCTGTAAGATAATTTTTTACTGTAATTCATTGATGAAGAAGAGATATCAACATCATTACTAACATCAACATCAAAAACATCCTTTATTCCTGTTTTCACCCCAATTTTGGAAGCGTATTCTCTGTTTTGGTTTGAGGTTTCACATTGAAATTTAATATCCATTTTTGCCCCTATATAAATATCTAAAAGCACATGAGTACCATATTGTTGTACCAATTGTTGAGGGGTATGAGATATTAAATCATCTTTAAAATCTTGAGTCAGATAATTTTTTAAAACATCTGCTGTAGAATTAAATCTATATCTTTTTTGTTTAATTGTTAAATCATAGCTTCCATAAATATATTTTGCATCAAAATTATTTGATGTAGTTGTTGTACTAGAAAATGAAGAGGATAAAGTAGATTTAAAAAGAGGTAAAGAAAAGCCTACATCTACTTTTGTGGTTACTTTTTTAGAATAAGTTTCTGCATTTTCACCATATTCTTCTAAATAAACTTGTGATAAAGGATATTCCGTAAGAACTCTTGTAGGATAATCTATTTTGAACTTATCAATATCTATAACTTGATTTCCTGCAGAATTTTCATTTGCATAGTCTTCAGTTACATCATAACCAGAACCCAAATAATTGTAAGTAGGATAGTAAACCGCATTGTTATTTTTGACAACTTTTTTGTTTACCTTAGAATCGGAAATTTCCTTTTCTTGTGTTGAAGAAATATCTTCTCTATTACAAGAAGATAGTGATAAAGTAACAAATACTATAAAAGCACTTGTTTTTAAAATTTTTTTCATGAATATGTTTTTTAAAATTTAATTATACAATAATAAAAAGAATTTTAACAAATTTAACAAAAATTTAGGAATATAATTAGTATTTTTGCGACTAAACCAAATCGTATTATGAATAACATTGTGAGCAAAAATATTAGAAAGTATAGAAATTTGAAAGGTTTTAGCCAAGAATATTTGGCTGAAAAAATGAACCTTACCCAAAGTGCTTATGCAAAAATAGAAAACAATGACACTAAATTAACCATTGATCGATTAAATGAAATATCTAAAATTTTAGAAATTGATATCGCCAATTTATTAGAACAAAAAACGCCTAATATTTACAATATCTATAATAATGAGATTGTAAATATTGAAAACAAAGAATTACTAAAGGAACTTTTGGAAACTAAAAATCAATTAATTAATATATTACAGAAAGATTCTAAAAATTAAATAATCATCTGAGTAATATTTAGAAATATTTCGCATCACCTCCTAATCTAAAAAATAAAATCTGCAACAATTTAAGAGCCTGTTTAAATTTTATTCAAATATTTTTATATGGTTGATTTTCAATGATTTTTGATATTGTCAAAAATCAATTAATAGGTCAATAAAATTGATTTTAATTTAGAATAAACACTAAAAATTGACACTTTTAGCTGTTTGGATTGGCTATACAAAAATTTTAATTTAGAAATTTGAACAGGCTCTAAATCATAAATATTTTTCTCAGCAATAAAATTTCTGTTCAATTAGTAAAAATCGGTCATACAAATAATTTTATCAACTAATTTTGGCTATTTAAATATATAATTTTTTAGCTGAAAAATAGATCTAAATAAGCTTTTTTCTGTTTTTCCTCAGAAAAATTATTTTTTAGTGTATTATATGCATTTTCACTAAGTGAATTAAGTATATTCCTATTTTCATCAAGATTTTTAATAGTTTTAATAAATTTTTCAATTATTGTTTCTAAATCTTCAGGTATATTTTTCAATTGATTATTAGGAAACCATTTTTCATTCTTCGTGTAACGGTGTGGAATATTAATATATCTTTCTACGCTTGAATCATCAAGTAGAATCCCATTGTTATTTCTATTATTTACAAACGATGAAATTTCTCCCACATCTGTGGATATAGGTACAGTTCCGAAAGCCATTCCTTCTAATATCACCATAGGTAAACCTTCTCTAAATGAGGTAATCAGAAGAACATCGTTATCTATGTAATACCTATTGAGTTCTTCTTTAATATTAATACTTCCTATTATATTTATGTTTGAATAAGAATTCTCAATATTTTCAAAATCACCAATTACGGTGAAAAAAGCATTTACTTTCCTTTCATAACATCTCTTAGCAATCTCAAAAAAAACTTCGGGTCTTTTTTCAAAACTATTACGCGAAACAAAAAGCACTTTGAGACCTTCATTTAAGGGCTTTATTGTAAAGAAATTCGGTATTTGTACTGCATTACTAATAATAACTATCCGTTCTAAAAAATTTAAATCAATACCATGTTTCAGATACAGATTTTGATAATCATTATATGTTCTTTGCCCCAAAATAACCCTTCTGTGGATTTTATGAACGAATGGAAGGCTAAATTTCTCTACTGAATGAGGATCCTCATAAGAAAACGCATGTGTTAAATCTATAATTTTCACTTTGGTATCATCTAAATATCCAATAAGATTATAAAAAAATCTGTTATTACATCCAAAAACAATAGGATTTTTTCTATTATTAATTTTTTTAGCTAATGACTTTATATAAGATTCATATTTTAAACTTTTGTATTTTCCCAAATCAATAAGTTGTGTAACCTTTTCGAACTCCTCTTTAAGAAAATCATTATCAGATTTGTGAATAACAAAGCAAGAAGTAGAATACTTTTCAAAGATTTTTAAAATATCCAAATGAACTGTTTCACCACCGCCAAAATGGTAGAAGGGAAAGAAAAAAATAATATCGTTAAGTTTTTTTATCTGTTTTCTGAATTTCGGAAATTCAAAAAGATATGTAATTTTTGTACTTTTCATTTTAAGAAATAGGAGATTTTAAAGACATTCATTATTTTTCTAAGACTATTCACTGGATTACGAAAGAAATATTTTTGAATCGTATTAAAGTCTTGTAAAGATAATTTATTAATCGTTTTGTAATAGAGATCATTATTTTTAGAGAGAATATGCTCATTTCCTAAAGGAATGTAGTTGTTTTTTAAAGCTGAGTCTAATCTGGAAATTACTTGATCACTTAATTTAAATCGGTCTCTAATCGCAAAGTCTAAAAATATTTTTTTAATATAAACTGCATACCAATTTGCAATGATATTGAAGCGTTTGTGCTGAGAATATTTTTTTAAAATCTCTTCCATAATTTGAATGTAGGATTCTAAATTTCTGTCACCTACATTTTTTGTAATAGAATCCTGATTATCAATTCTATAAAAATAAGTTTCGTTATTTATGAATTTTACATTCTGAGCTAACAACATAGTTTCAAAAAACCACAATTCATCTTCATGTAAAATACCAGATTTGAAACGAATCTCATTTTTATCAATAAAATATTTTTTATACAATCTATTTTGCGCAACTGGTGTAAGACCAGTTTCCATCGTTCTAAGTAAAACTTCAAAATGATTATTCTCGAAGGTGATTGTGCCTTCTTTTGGATGTAGTAATTGAGAAACCCTGTTGATATTGTCATTAGAAAAAGTCGAAGCTATAGTAACGCCCGTAATGATATCATTATTTTGAAAAGAAGAAACCAAAGTGCTGATTGCATCATTACTCAAAATATCATCCGAATCCAAAAAGAACAGAAATTCTCCGTTTGCATTATTGATTCCTTTATTTCTTGTGGCAGAAAGTCCCAAATTTTCTTGGGTGAAAACACGAATTCGGCTTTCTTTAGTTTCAAAATCATTTATTAAATCGAAAGTATTGTCCTTGCTTCCGTCGTTGATTAAAATACATTCCCAGTTTTCATAATCTTGTAATATCACAGAATTGATGCATGCTTCCATATATTTTTCAGCATTATAACAAGGAACAATAATAGATACAAGCGGTTTTTCTATCATTTTTTAGAAATTAATTTCGTGTAAAGATTTGGGTAATAATAGTATAATCTTATATATAAAAAATATTCTACACCGATGTCTTTAATGGAATATTTAAGAAACGATTTAAAGGATTGTCGAATTTTTTCCTTTTCCGGCTGCATTTCTTCCTTCGTCGTATTTCGGAGAATACGCTTAAGAACCATCAGAAGTTTTTTAATTATATTTTTTGTGATCTTCCCTTGATTTTTGAGCGGTGTTGTACTTTGCCAAAATTTGAAAACCTCCATTATCGCCAAATAAAAATAATAAGCCGTTTCAGGAGAAAGATTGTGAGAAAGACTATCGTCATGTTGTATATAATGATAAAGCTGGTCATTGGATCTAACAACCTTTACGGCTTTATCGAAAATCTTGAAAAGAGTTGAATAATCTTCAAAACATTTCAAATTTTCAGGGAAGCTTACATTTTTTAAAAAGTCGGCTTTATATAATTTGCCCCAAGGATGGCTTTGCATCACTTTATCTTCCAATAAAAGGGCTAAAGCTCTTTTTCCATCAAATATTTTCTCATCGGAAATAGGTTTATTAAAAATTATATTTCCGTTTTTATCTTCATAAGAAGCTTCTATAATGGCAATATCCGCATTTTCGGTAACAAGTAAATGATATAGCTCGGAACAATAATTCGTTTCAACCCAATCATCAGAATCTACAAAACAAATATATTTTCCAGTTGCTGTTTTCACGCCTTTATTTCTCGCTTTTGAAACGCCCGAATTATCCTGTTTAAAAACTTTAATTCGTTCATCTTTACTTTGAAAGTCTTTATAGATTTTTGAAGTTCCGTCAGTGGAGCCATCATCAACCATAATGATTTCTAAATTATTATAAGATTGTTGAATGACAGAATTCAAACATTTTTCTAACGTCTGTTCGGCATTATAACAAGGAATGATTAGACTTATCAGCGGATAATTATTCATAAGAATTGCAATTGGCTAATACTTGAGTTTATATATGAAGAAAAATCATTTGTTTATACTTTTTGCATAAAACAAAGATTTTTACATACAGCCATGCTTGCCAGATATTTTATGTTGCAATTTAATAGAAAATATTAAGCCAAACAAATTTTTAATATTCGTTGTTTTATACTAAATTTGACCAGAAAAGCACAATTTCAGTATGCTACTAAAGGCTTTTAAATGAAAATTTCATCCACATGAATATAGTATATTTAGTATTTGGCAATAATATGAATCACTATCAGCAAGTATATTTTTCAATATATACAGCCTTTGCTTGTAAAAATATTGAAGATAGAATTATCGTTATTACTGAAGATCCTTCATTGTTTAGCTCTCTTGAAGATAACATAGAAATAATACTAATCAACAGAGATATTATAAAAGAATGGGAAGGAAAATATCATTTTTTTTGGAGGGTTAAAATTAAGGCGCTTCAGCTGATTGCCCAAAAATATCCAATGGATTCTATTCTGTATTTAGATGGCGATACTTTCTTTTATCAGAACATGGATATTCTACGTAATGATCTAATAAATGGTAAAAATCACATGCACATCGAAGAAGGAAAACTTTCCACACTTTCTTCGAAAACCGAAAAAATGATGTGGCAGCAAATGAAAGGAAAAGTCTATCATAATATTAAAATAGATGAAAATTCCGCAATGTGGAATGCAGGACTCATTGGGATTTCCAGCAAACATTTCGATTGCTTGGAGTTAACTTTAGGAATTAATGATGCGATGTGTGCGCATGGCGTAACAAGAAGACTTATAGAACAGCTTGCTTTCTCCATGGGACTGAACGAATATTCGGCATTGCAACCTGCGGATCATATCGTGGGTCATTATTGGGGAAATAAAAAACAATGGAACAAAATTATTGATCATTTTCTGAAAGAATGCTTTATGAAAAATTATTCTTTTGATCACATCATAGAATGCGTAAAAGAAATGGATCTTACCCAAAATCCGATTCGAGTTAAGGAATCCAATACTCAAAGAAAACTTAGAAACTACATTGATATTTTTTTTAAGAACAAAAAACCTGTTTATGTAAGCAAATAATATTCTTTTTTGGTAACAAAAAATGGTTGGAAGAAATTCCGACCATTTTTAGATATATCAATTACTTTTTGTTTTTCAGTGCTCTGTAGCTTTCATTAACATAAAGGCTTTGCAGGTAGCTTATTTTCAGTCCGTCAATTCCGTCCAAAATACCTAATTTTAAAAAATAGGTTTTTACAAACTTGAATACAACTTTGCTGTAATGAATAATGATCGAATATTTCTTTCCTTTATCGGCAAGTTCACTTCCTTTTAATAAACCGTAATAAAGCATTTTCTTTTTGAATTGCTCAAAACTCTCAAAAGAATAATGCAAAAGTTTATGCTTAAGAACACCAATACTTCCAGTAACAACCAAAGTTTCGTGTACTTTTTTGTTGTAATCATAATATGCTTTAGATTTTCGAAATAACCGGAAATTCTTATCATTCTGCGTTCCTGAAAAATTTATTTTTTTCTCCCCAACAAAAAAAGTACGGTGAAAATAATAAGCATCTTTTGCATCAGGACTTTCCACAGTCACGATAATTTCTTTTTCGAGTTCCAGTGTCGTTCTTTCATCTCCGTCGAGGAAGAGAACCCAATCATTTTTCGCAGAATCAAGAGCAATATTTCTCTGTTTTGTAAAATCTTCGAATGTATTCAGAATGATTTTTACTTTAGGATTTTGAGAAGCTATTTCTAAAGTTTTATCGGTACTGAATGAATCAACAATAATAATTTCATCACAGAAGTCAAAACAATCAAGAATTTCCTGAATATTTTTTTCTTCATTAAAAGTGATGATCAGTCCACTGATTTTTTCTTTCAATTCCAAATTTTAATTTTTCTTATACTCCAACACCGTTTTTTCGATAATCGAAACACAGTCTAAAAGTTGCTCTTCTGTAATTACCAAAGGGGGTGCCAATCTGATAATATTACCGTGAGTCGGTTTTGCGAGCAATCCGTTTTCTTTTAATTTTACGCAAATATTCCATGCTGTTGAACTTTCAGGAGAATCATTGATGAGAATTGCGTTCAATAAACCTTTCCCACGAACGCCAGAAATTAAGTCTGTTTTTGCAATTAATTTCTGCATTTCTTTTCTGAAAAGTTGTCCCAATTCTTCGGCTCTTTCCGAAAGTTTTTCGTCTGCTACAACGTCTAATGCCGCAATAGCCACCGCGCAAGCCAAAGGATTTCCACCAAAAGTAGATCCGTGTTGACCAGGTTTAATGACGTTCATAATTTCGTTATTTGCCAAAACCGCCGAAACGGGATACATTCCTCCGGAAAGTGCTTTTCCTAAAACCAAAATATCAGGCTGTACATCTTCGTGATAGCAAGCGATCAATTTTCCGGTTCTTGCGATTCCGGTTTGTACTTCATCTGCAATGAAAAGAACATTATATTTTTCACAAAGTTCAGACGCAGCTTTTAAATATCCTGCATCTGGAACGTAAACTCCAGCCTCACCTTGAATGGGCTCTACTAAAAACGCTGCAATATTCTCTGCATCATTTTTTAAAGTTTCTTCTAAAGCATTAAGGTCGTTGTAAGGAATCTTGATAAAACCTGGCGTGAAAGGACCGTAATTTTTACTGGCGTCAGGATCATTAGAGAAAGAAACAATCGTCGTCGTTCTTCCATGGAAATTATTTTCACAAACGATAATTTTCGCTGCATTTTCAGAGATGCCTTTTACCTCATAACTCCATTTTCGTGCTAATTTTACGGCGGTTTCAACTGCTTCTGCACCTGAATTCATCGGTAATACTTTATCAAATCCAAAAAGCAAAGTTATTTTCTTCTCATATTCTCCTAAACTTGAATTGTGGAAAGCACGAGAGGTTAAAGCCAATTTCTTAGCCTGATCCACCAAAGCATCTACAATTTTCGGGTGCGAATGCCCCTGATTTACAGCAGAATAAGCAGACAGAAAATCGTAATATTTTTTTCCTTCAACATCCCAAACAAAAACACCTTCCCCTTTATCCAAAACCACTGGAAGTGGATGATAGTTGTGTGCGCCGTGTTCGTTTTCGAGGTCGATGTAATATTGGGAATTCTTTTGTTGAGTTGCTGTTGACATAACTTTGTACTTTACTTTTTTACAAATTTAAGGATAAAATTCGAAATCTAATTAAACAAAAAACTACCTGAAAAAAGGCAGTTTATATTTCAAATTTACATTGATTACGATGGATTCATTATTTTTAAATCTTTAATGTTGGCAAAATTTTTTCTGTTTTCAGTAATTAAAGTAAAATTATTTTTCACGGCTGTTGCAGCGATTATTGCATCTGGAGTTTTGATATTTTTCTTTCATCTAATTGAAATACTTAAATCACAAATATCATCATCTCATAAAATAACATTTGAAGATTGCACCAGTTCCTTTATAAGATCTTCAATGTGGTTTTCTGTTTTCCCACAAAAGTTCAATTTGGTAATGATACTTATATTAGGAGATTTATCAATTAAATTCGATATAAGTGCCATTTTTTCTTCGCTATATTTGTTAGAAATAAAGCCAGAGATAACATTGGTATCTAAAAGATAATTTACCATTCTTGTCTAATCGTTTTGATATGTTCGTTCAGATTTTCTGCTTGTTCTTTGCTGATGCTTGTTTTTAATTCGTTAGATAGTTTTTTAGTGGATTTTCTATCTTTTTTTTTAAAATTTTATCAACTTTAATTCTTCAAGCTTTTTTAACAAATCAACTGCTTTTATATCGTTAACTTCTATGGTGAAAGTATGATTCATTGTTTTTATGTTTGAAACAAAATTAAGATTTTTTTTGAAACCAATTTAAACAAAAAACTGCCCCAAAAAGAGGCAGTTTGTACTAAAAAAATAATTGAAATTAATTATCAAAACCTTTATCCATCACAAAATCTTCCATAAATTTTGTGGTATAATTTCCTGCGAGATAATCTTCGTTTTCCATCAATTGTCTGTGGAAAGGAATGGTTGTTTTTACGCCTTCAATATAAAATTCTTCTAAAGCACGTTTCATTTTTGCGATCGCTTCATCACGAGTTTGCGCAGTGGTAATCAACTTTGCAATCATCGAATCGTAATTAGAAGGAATGGTATAACCTGAGTAAACATGGGTATCTACACGAATACCGTGTCCTCCTGGAATATTTAATCCTGTGATTTTTCCTGGCGAAGGTCGGAAATCGTTATAAGGATCTTCAGCATTAATTCTACATTCAATGGAATGCAGTTTCGGGAAATAGTTAATCCCAGAAATTGCCGTTCCAGAAGCTAAAAGAATTTGCTCACGAACTAAATCAAAATCTACCACCTGTTCTGTTATTGGATGCTCTACCTGAATTCTGGTATTCATCTCCATGAAATAGAAATTACGGTTTTTATCAACCAAAAACTCGATGGTTCCTACTCCTTCATAACCGATATACTCAGCAGCTTTTACCGCAGCATCACCCATTTTCTGACGAAGTTCGTCGGTCATAAATGGCGATGGCGTTTCTTCTGTTAATTTCTGATTTCTCCTTTGTACAGAACAATCTCTTTCTGATAAATGACAAGCTCTTCCATATTGATCACCAGCAATTTGAATCTCAATATGACGAGGTTCTTCAATGAGTTTTTCCATATACATCCCACCGTTGCCAAAAGCAGCAACAGCTTCTTGAACTGCAGATTCCCAATGCTCTTTCATATCAGCTTCTTTCCACACTGCGCGCATTCCTTTTCCACCACCACCAGCAGTTGCTTTAATCATCACCGGATAACCGACTTCTTTCGCAATTTCTACAGCGTGTTCGTAAGAATCAATAAGACCGTCTGAACCGGGAACACATGGCACTCCTGCTTCTTTCATGGTCGCTTTTGCATTTGCTTTGTCTCCCATTCTATCGATTTGCTCCGGACTTGCACCAATAAATTTGATGCCATTTTTTTGGCAGATTCTAGAAAAATTAGCGTTTTCTGATAAAAATCCGTAACCCGGATGAATAGCATCAGCATTGGTAATTTCCGCAGCTGAAATGATATTCGGTATTTTAAGATAAGAATCTTTGCTCATCGGCGGACCTATGCATACCGCTTCATCAGCAAACCTCACATGGAGACTGTCTTTATCTGCAGTAGAATACACGGCAACGGTTTTGATTCCCATTTCTTTGCAGGTACGAAGAATTCGCATTGCAATTTCGCCTCGGTTGGCGATTAATATTTTTTTAAACATCTATTTAAATTTGAAAATTAGATAATTTGAAAATTAGATTATATGGTTCAATGATAGAAAAAAAATCTAACATCTAAAGTCTAACATCTAATATCTATTTAAGATGGATCTACTAAGAATAATGGTTGATCGTATTCTACAGGAGTTGCATCATCTACCAAAATTTTCACAATTTTACCTGAAACTTCAGATTCGATTTGGTTGAATAATTTCATCGCTTCGATTACACAAACTATTTTTCCGTTAGAAACTTCATCGCCAACGTTTACAAAAACGTCTTTGTCTGGAGAAGGTTTTCTGTAGAAAGTTCCAATCATAGGAGATTTAATGGTAACAAATTTACTATCATCAGAAGCTTGTTCTGAAGATGCTGTAGCAGCCGATGCAGCAGCTTGCGCAGGTGCAGCAGCAATTTGCTGAGGTGCAGTTTGGTAAACTGCAGGTTGCTGCATATAAGTCATTTCATTTCCTCCGAGCGGAGTTTTAATGGTGATTTCGAAATCTTTAGTTTTGTATTTTACTTCTGAAACCTCAGCTTTAGAGACAAATTTTATAAGATTTTGTATGTCTTTAATGTCCATATAA
>NZ_JBAVFG010000225.1:0-1699 GCF_049588135.1 Kaistella sp.
TTTTTAAACTTTTCGAATATTTTATAAAATTCTAACAATTTTGAATTCAAATTATTATTTCCATTAGTATCAAACTCTTTGATAAAAGGTTTCTTCTCCGTTTAGTCTTTTTTGCGAAATCATGTAAAATTAATCTAAGTACATGACAAAAATTGCAAAACGGTGATATTTAATTTATTAAATGGATTTAGCAAAATGTTAATCAAATAATTTAAACCATATTTGAAAACACTAAAGGCCCAATAAATTCCCTGTCTGCCAACAAACAATCTATACGATCTGTCCCGAACCAGCAGATAAATTGCTTCACTAATTCAATCCTTTCTGCGGTGTTCGAATTGCCTCTTTTGTCCATCATTTTAAACATGATTGGTATCTCCATATTTTAATAACAAATTCCAAGCATCAGAATATTGATATTAGCATGTCCAAATTTCCAATTCGTTCTATCCGTAACCAGTACCAGATCTTCTTTCTTGGGCAATATACTGAATATAAAGCAAGAAATTAATTTTATTGGCAAATCAAAATCTGCCATAAAACGTTGGATTCTTCCAAGTGAACTTTGCGCTTGTGTTGCACTATCAAGAACATTTGCCAAAAGCGGTATAATTGATCGTTTTTATTTTGTAGAAAGCCAAAATCATCATTGAGATGAATTTTAATCTGGCTTTGTTCATTTTCGTTTCAAAATTTTGTTCTAAAATTGAACTTAATTCTGTAATTTTATTGCCTTGACTGGTGTTCGTGTGGTTAATAGAATATGTTGTAAAGGTCTATTAATTCACTGATTATCAGTTATTTATATAAATTTTCAAACAATCTAATTGCTTGATTTTTAACAAGTTGCAATTTTTATCATGTACTAATTTTTTTTTTATCTTTGACTCAGTTATAATCAATGCTTTAACTGTAGCCTTGTAATTTTTTAAATTTTAAATAGATAGACAAAATGTTTTTTTAATTAAACCGTTTTGTAATAGAATATGGGTAAAAATAAAATGGCGAGATTTGCCGAAAATAAAATACTTCCTAATGTTTTTCAGCCAACCAGAGCAGAAGCCTTAGCTGATTTTCATCTCAAAGGAAAGTGGAGACAAGAAGTGTTTAAAAATAACAATCCTATCGTTTTAGAGCTAGGCTGTGGCAAAGGAGAATATTCAGTAGGATTAGCAAAAGCATTTCCGGAAAAAAATTTCATAGGTGTAGATATTAAAGGTGCGCGATTTTGGTTTGGAGCCAAAGAAGCAATCGAAGAAAATCTTCATAATGTAGCTTTTCTTCGGACTCAGATTGAACTGATTGATCATTTTTTTGACCAAGACGAAGTTGATGAAATCTGGATTACCTTCCCCGATCCACAAATAAAATACCGACGTACTAAACATAGAATGACCCATCCAGATTTTCTAGAACGCTACAAGAAAATTTTAAAAAAAGATGGAATCATGCACCTTAAAACTGACTCAGAATTTCTGCACGGATATACATTCGGACTTTTGCAAGGGCAAGGTCACGAAATCCTTTCTGCGCATCATGATATTTATGGCGCACCAGAATACGACCCGGAAACTCCGCTTTTAAGAGAGATAAAAACGTATTACGAAGGATTGTTTTCCGCGAAAGGAAAAACGATTACTTATATTAAATTTAGGATTAAATAAGAAAACATTCAATAAATAAAAATTCGGTGTGCCAA
>NZ_JBAVFG010000226.1:0-5201 GCF_049588135.1 Kaistella sp.
GGTTGCATTTCTGCCAACGTCCGTCGGCTTTGCGAAGTGCGAAGCATTTCGCAAAACCGACAGTTAGGCGAATGTTTTTGTTCATGCTAATGTACAAAAACAGGTCAGTTTTATTTGCAATATTGTGTTTTTTTATTCTTTTGTTTATTTTGCAAAACCCCGCTTTGCTAAGTAAAAAAATGAAGGTGAAAAGTGATAAAGTTTTCAACAAAAAAACCAATCTTGATTATAAAATTGCGCTTTAACTCTCAAAAATACGCAAGTTTTCAATTTCCCAATATATTTTTACTCGTTTTTAAATTTTTCAAATTTAATCCCTTAATGTTGAAAATTCATCCATTCCAAGAAACAAAAATTTTAATTTACTTTTTTCTTAAAATTAAAATGATTCAGCAACAACCGAGTTTCATTAAATTCAAAATCATTCGGCAACGCTTTTTTTCCAGTCGTTTAGGGTTTCGTAGGAATTATTTTTAAATTCTTTTTCAAAAGTTTTAATTTTTTCTTTATCGAAAATTCTTTTAATATCCAGCAAATCTTATTCTGCAAATTTTGCCAAATGTCCGTAAATCATTTCCGTTACCAAACCGCATTCTTTCGCAATTTCAGGAATCGTTTTTCCTTCTTCAAATAATTGAAAACTCAAAATCTGCGATGGTATTTTTGCGATTTTTGAAGTTACCGGAACATCGATTGTTTTGTCGGAAAGTGGCGTTTCCAAAAGGGCATAAATCATTATTGAATTTTGCCAAAACTCTAAAAAATCCCTATCTTCCTCAAAAATATTATCTCGTTCCCAATGCAAAAATCAATTTTCCTTCTTTTCTTTATTTTCTTCGGAAACTCCATTATTCCAGCCTCTTTTCAATCTTCACCACAAACCGACCAACTTATTCTTAAAGTAAAAGTAATCGGTGTAAAAGACGGCGATACGGTTGAGGTTCTTTATTACCAACTTCCGATCGTGATTCGCCTCGAGCATATCGATGCACCAGAAAAGAAACAGGCTTTTGGAACGGTCTCAAAACAGAAACTTTCAGATCTGTGTTTTGGAAAAAATGTTACCATTGTCAGTACTGGTAAAAAAGGAAATTATGATGGTCGAGGCCGTATGATTGCTGAGATTTACGTCAATGATAAGATCAATGCCAACAAAGAAATGGTGAAATCCGGTTTAGCGTGGCACTATAAAAAATATTCAAAAAGTGAGGAATATGCGCTGTTGGAAAATAGGGCAAGAAAAAATAGAGTAGGTCTTTGGGCAGATAAAAATCCTATGGCGCCTTGGGATTTTAGAAAATAGTTTAATGATCGATCAATCGAATTCGATTTTTTTTCTCTTCCACCTTTTTAAAACTTTTGGATAAGAAAGAACTTAAAACTTTTATGACTTTTGTGGTTTATAAAAAATTAGCCCTTAACTTTGTAAAAAATAAATCAATGCTGCAGATCAAATCTTTTGTTTTTAATCCTTTTTCACAGAATACTTACGTCGTTTTTAATGAAGATAAAAACGCTTACATTATTGATCCAGGAAATTTTTCTGACGAGGAAACCAGTGTTTTAGAGAAATTCATTGCAGATAATAACTTGACAGTTCAGCAAATTCTTTTGACCCATGCTCACATCGATCATGTTTTGGGTTTGCAGAAAGCTTTTGACAAATACAATGTTCCTGTTCTGGTGCATCCACTTGAACAGGAAATTCTGGATCGCAATCCTATGGATGCAAATAGGTTTGGCTTTTTCTTTAAACCCTTTGAAGGAAAGATTTCTTACGTGAAAGAAAATGAAATTCTCACTTTGGGAAAAGATGAATTTAAAATTATTCATGTTCCCGGACATTCCCCAGGAAGTATTGCTTTTCACAACGAAGCGCAAAAGTTCATGATTTCGGGCGATGTTCTGTTTGAGGGAAGTATCGGCAGAACCGATTTATACAAAGGCGATCACGACCAACTTATCAGCAATATCAAGTCGAAACTCTTTGTTCTTGATGCAGAAACAAAAGTATACAACGGTCACGGAAATCCCACTACGATCGGATTTGAGAAAAATTACAGTCCTTATTTCAGATAAATACAAAAGACAAGAACCGAAAATTCTTGTCTTTTATCTTTTTTCTATCAGCGAAGCGGTCTGTTATCTTATTTCCACTTGATATTACAACCCATACTTGGTTTCTGTATTTCTTCTTGCGGTGCTTCTGCCAATAAATTTTCGAAGGCGATAACTAAATCTTCACCCGTAATTTCTTTTTGATTTCCCGGTCTGGAATCATCCATTTGACCACGGTAAATTAAATCTAATTTTTCATCAAAAAAGAAAAAATCAGGAGTGCAAGCCGCATCGTATGCTTTTGCAATCGCTTGACTTTCGTCATATAAATATGGGAAATCGAACTTTCTTTCCACCTGAAATTCAACCATTTTTTCCGGAGAATCGGCAGGATATTTCTCCACATCATTTGCGTTGATGGCGATGAATTCTATTCCTTGTTCTTGATAATCTTCATAAAGTTCTGTCAATTTATCAATCACGTGAAGGACGAATGGGCAATGATTACACATAAAAAAAACAAGGGTGCCTTTTTCGCCTTTTAAATCTTCTAAGGATTGCATTTCGTTGCTTTGAGATGGGTTCGGAAGTTCAAAGAAAGGTGCTTTGGTTCCCAATTCGAGCATATTTGAAGGAGTATTTGCCATGGTTTTAATGTGTTAATTTGAAAATGTATTAATTTGAAAATAAAAAAATAATATTAATTCTTTAATTTAGAAAGCAAAGATAGCGATTCTTCCAGTGAATTTTCAAAATTCACCCAATTGATATTTTCTTCTTTTCGGTACCAAGTTAATTGTCGTTTTGCGAATCGGCGAGAGTTTTTTTTGATTTCTTCAATGGCAAAATCCAGAGCCCAAGTTCCGTCGAAATAATTGAAAAGTTCGGAATAACCAACGGTTTGTAATGCCAGATTGTTTTTGAAAAGAATTAAAGACTCCGCTTCTTTCAGTAAACCATTTTCCAGCATCAGATCTACGCGTTGATTAATCCGGTCATAAATAGTTTCACGGGGCGCTTGCAGTCCAATTCTGATGACTTCGAAATCCCGTTGATTCATCTGTGCTGAAATATTCTCGGTATAGGTTTTTCCCGTTTGCCAAATGATATCGATTGCTCGGAACAATCTTCTGGGATTGTCTTGATCTACTTTGTTAAGATATTCTGGATCCAATTCCTGCAAGATATTTTGAAGTTTTTCAATTCCGTCTTCTGCTAAAATTTGTTCCAGTTTGCGCTGGTTTTTTTCGTTAGCTTCAGGTAAATCGTGAAGTCCTTCGATTACTGCTTTTTCGTACATCATGCTTCCGCCAACCAATACCACAACATCGTGATTCAGGAAAAGCTCGTCAATTTTTCGAAGAGCATCTTTCTCGAATTGTCCGATGGAATAATAGTCCTGCACCGAAAGGTTTCCGATAAAATGGTGCGGAACTTCGGCCAACTCTTCTGTTGATGGAGCAGCTGTTCCGATGCTCATTTCTTTGAAAAATTGCCGCGAATCACAGGAAATAATTTCTGTCCCGAAATGTTTGGCGATTTCGATGGCGAGTTTTGTCTTGCCGATTCCTGTAGTTCCGATAATGGAGATGAGTTTTTTCACGCTGTAAATTTCCTGATTTTTTTTGAATATTATTCAAGGGACGATTTAATAATTGAAAGATAAATCATGAATTATAAATTTGTGACGTCTGATGAAATTTTCTCCTGCTGATTTTGGTGATTTTTCTCGCACGGATTTTCGTGGATTGGTACTTGTGATGAGAATTGAAATTGCTTTTCATCATTTAATATATTTGTTGAAATAACAAACTGAAAGAAATTCTAGCCCCGATGGAAGTGGAAATCCTTTTTTCGACGAAGGAGAAAAAAGATTGCAACGGACAGCGGGACCGGTTTTATAAGAAGCGAAAATCTTGTTGCTCCTAAAAAAGACCGCTCTTTTTCAAGAACGGTTCTGTATTAAATTTTTATGATTATCCGATGACTTCCGCTTCCTCTATCATTGGATCGTCGGATTTATTGGATGCTTCCCAAGCGATGAACTTTTCGGCTTCTTTTACCAATAACGGAATGGCAAATGCGAGCAAAGCCAAATCGTCTAAAACACCGATACCAGGAATCCAGTCGGGGATAATGTCGATTGGAGATATAACGTAAAGTAATACCAAACCAGGAAGGATTATATCTTTGAACTGTGGTTTGTAACCTCCTTTTTTCATTGTAGATTTAATCATTCTTATGATTACGGGAAGTTTTGCGATAAATCCTTTATGTTTGAATGCCTCTTTAGCCAATTGAATTTTTGATATTTTTATTTTCATGCTGTAATTTTAAAAACGTGATATAATTCGCAAATTCTGTACCACCATATCGTAAATATAGTTAAAATTATTGCGTGATATTATCGATGAATTCATTGGTTGATTTTGAGTTCCAGTCTTTGGAACCATCTTCTTTCAGAAGAATTCGACCATTTTTATCTAATAAAAAAGTAGTAGGAAAAACCTTCGGCAAAACGTGATTGGTAATCGGACTTTCGGCGATGTAAACCGGTGCGGTGTAATTGTTTTTTTTCATAAAAGCGATCACATCTTCTTCTTTGTCCTGCATCGCAATCAGCACGAAATCGATTTTATCTTTTCTGGCTAAGTATAATTTCTCAATCGTTGGCCATTCTTCACGACACGGCGGGCACCAGGTTCCCCAAAAATTAAGCAAAACCAATTTGTTCCTTTTCAAACTTTTAAGATTGATATCGGGAACGTTAATTCCTTTGAGTTGAATATCGTAATCTTCATCGTTTAAAGTAATGGCGTTTTCGATGGCTGCAACGGGAAAAAAAAGATCTTTCAATTTTAATTTTACCGACGGGAAAAGATAAAGCACCGCCAAAAATGCCATAGCCAAAATGAAAAATGCGTTCTTCTTTAGGAATTTCATTAATTGTTTTTTTTGATTAAATATTAAGAGCCTGTTTAAATTTCATCAAAATTAATTTCCCCACCTTAAAGGGAATAATTTTGATGAAATTTTCAAAGAATTTTCAAACAGGCTTTAAAGCAAAGATATGATTTCTTCAATTGAATCTTTGCCACGGTTTTTCGCATAATAAACCTGCAAATCATTGTAGAATTCTTCTC
>NZ_JBAVFG010000227.1:0-2477 GCF_049588135.1 Kaistella sp.
ATATAATAGATTACAATAAAGATAAAATCCGAAAGGAGGTACAAAATCCGCAATGGGAGTTTTGAAAACAGTAGGATAATTTTAAATATAAAGTTCATAGATAATTGCAAATTTAACGATAATAAACTTTATGATTGGCTCTATTTTTGTTAATTTGCATCGAATAAATAATAAAAAAGAATGAAAAACACCCATTTCAAGATTTTAGTTTTCTCTTCACTGCTTATTACAAGTTTAGCATGTTCGCAGAAATCGAATCAATTGAAACCCAAAACAGACACCGATAAATCGTTAATTGTAAAATCTGATAGTACCGCTATTTTAGAAGCTAAGAAAAAAGTGGCTGCAGAAGAAAAAGCCAAACTTCCCAAACCTTATAATGACAAAGAAAATGCCGAAGCCAAAATCGCTGAATTAATAAAACAAGCGAAAGCAGAACATAAAAATGTCATGATTCAAGCTGGTGGGAACTGGTGTATTTGGTGTTTAAGATTTAATCAGTTTGTGCAAACCACACCTGAATTAAAGAAAATTGTCGATAAAAACTATGTGTATTATCATTTAAATTATTCTCCAGAAAATAAAAATGAAAAAGTTTTTGCAAAATATGATAATCCTGGTGCCAAATACGGTTATCCTGTTTTCATTGTTTTAGATGAAAATGGAAAATTGATTCATACGCAAGACAGTTCTGTTTTGGAAGAAGGGAAAGGATATGGTTTAGAAAAAACGAAAGCATTTTTTACAGAATGGTCGCCGAAATAAAATTGAAAAAAGTCTCGTAATTTATTTAACGAGACTTTTTTTAATACTATTTTCCAATTAAATGATTTAAAAGAATGGACTTCAGAAGGTCAAGAATAAGTTTTAGACCTCGATATTTTTCCTTAAATTTGTGCAAGTAAAAAGTAAAAAAGAAAGCATGAATTCCTACAAAAATCCTCTTGAAGAACGCTATTCAAGTGAGGAAATGCTCTATAATTTTTCGCCAAACAACAAGTTTCGGAACTGGCGAAAATTGTGGATTGCACTCGCCGAAATCGAAAAAGATTTGGGTCTCGAAATTTCCGACGAGCAAATCGCTCAGCTTAAAGAACACTCCGACATCATCGATTACGAAAAAGCTGCTGTGTACGAGAAAAAATTCCGTCACGATGTGATGGCGCATGTTCACACGTATGGCGACGCTGCGCCTTTGGCAAAAGGAATTATTCATCTCGGCGCAACTTCTGCGTTTGTTGGCGATAATACCGACTTAATTCAAATGCGTGACGGTTTGTTATTATTAAGAAACCAAATGGTGAATGTGATAAAAAATCTTTCCGATTTTGCCTTACAATACAAAGATTTGCCGACTCTTGGTTTTACGCATTATCAACCCGCACAATTAACGACCGTTGGGAAACGAGCAACACTTTGGCTTCAATCTTTAATTCTCGACTTTGAAGAACTCGAATTTTTCCTTGAAACATTAAGATTTCGAGGCGTAAAAGGAACTACCGGAACTGCGGCAAGTTTTCTTGAACTTTTCAACGGCGATTATTCCAAAGTAAAACATTTGGATAAAGAACTTTCAAAACGATTCGGCTTCGAGAAAGTTTTCGGTGTTTCAGGACAAACTTACGACCGGAAAATTGATGCAAAAGTGATGGCTTTGCTTTCGAATATTGCTCAATCTGCGCATAAATTCACCAATGATTTACGGCTTTTGCAGAATTTAAAAGAAATAGAAGAACCTTTCGAGAAAAACCAAATCGGTTCCTCGGCGATGGCTTACAAACGAAATCCGATGCGCAGCGAAAGAATCGGAGCATTATCAAAATTCGTGATGTCGCTTTCTTCAAGTTCTGCAATGGTGGCTGCAACGCAATGGTTTGAAAGAACTTTGGACGATTCGGCGAACAAAAGACTCGCGATTCCGCAATCTTTTTTGGCAGTTGATGCGATTTTGTTGATTTGGAATAATATCATGAACGGAATTGTGGTTTACGAAAACCGTATCAATAAACATATTATGGATGAACTTCCGTTTATGGCAACCGAATATATTATTATGGAAGAAGTGAAAGCAGGCGGCGATCGGCAGGAAATTCACGAAACCATCCGGGTTCATTCCATGGAAGCTTCAAAAAAAGTGAAAGAAGAAGGAAAAGAAAACGATTTGCTCGAAAGAATTTTGAACGATCATTCTTTAAAACTCGATAAATCAAAATTGATGGAAGTTCTCGACCCGAAAAATTTCATTGGTTTTGCGCCCATTCAAACCGAAGAGTTTATCGAAAATGAAGTGCAACCGATTTTACAAAAATATGCCGACGTTATCGGATTAAAAGCCGACCTTAAAGTATAAATTATGAATGCAGTCTTTTTGGCTGCATTTTTATTTTGTTAAGATTTTCGAAATGAAGAATTTTGACAAATTTAGAAAGACAAAACAAGCCACGAAGTGGCGAAATCAATAGCAAAGGGTGAAGCCC
>NZ_JBAVFG010000228.1:0-10534 GCF_049588135.1 Kaistella sp.
GTTAATGAACTGAAAGCTGGAATGCAAGTAACTCCTTCCGGATTATACTATAAAATAACAAAAACCACTGATGGAGTTTCACCAAAAGCAGGCGAAGAAGTTTCCGTACATTATGCTGGTAGATTAGCAAGCGGAGTAGAATTCGATTCTTCTTTCAAAAGAAATGAACCGATTGAAATTCCGATTGGAGTAGGACAAGTCATCAAAGGTTGGGACGAAGGTATCATGTTAATGAAACAAGGAGAAACCGCTACACTTTTGATTCCAGCTGAATTGGGTTACGGCACAAGAGGAGCTGGCGGCATTATTCCACCAAATGCTTGGTTAATCTTTGATGTAGAATTGGTAAAAGTAAACAGCTTTTTAGCAAAATAAATAATAGAATCGGTCTAAATTATTGTTTGAGACGATCTGAAATTAACAAAGCACTTCAAGAAATTGAGGTGCTTTTTAATTGCGTGCTGTTAATGTTTTGATAATTAAGCAGATGCAAAATAAAAAAAGATACTCTATATTAGATATTAGTTTAAAAAGACTAGTTAAAAAATAGGTGAATTAACTGCGAAAAATAGAAATTCAATGTTATACATTTGTGCTATAAAAATAAAAGCATTAGGCGAAAATTTATTTTCTCATTAATTTACCATACCGAAGATTAGGTAGCTAAGTTTAGTTATTAAATTATTTCTAATGTCATATTTTAAAAAGTTTTAATAATACTTAATCTTTAATATAGGGTGAAAACTACTAACTATCGAAAACACAAATGATGATTTTTTTGTTCCCGAAAATAAATAAGATGAGTTAAAAAAAACCAAATGATTGAAAAAAAGAGAAGGTGCATTTTTAATAATGCACCTTTTTTTGTTATACCACTTTCTCACCGCAAATTTTACAAAACCGTGCATCATCATCGATGTCATTATTTCCGCAACGATTACAGGTTCTACCAAGCTCTTGGCGCTTATTCCGCATTTCTGCAGTAACAATTCCCGTGGGAACTGCAATGATGGAATAACCAGCAAGCATCAACAATACAGAGAGAAATTTTCCTAATGGAGTGCCTGGCGAAACATCTCCATAACCAACTGTAGTAACCGTTACAACCGCCCAATAAACACTTTGCGGAATGCTTTCAAAACCCTCTCTGTGACCTTCAACCATAAACATCATCGAACCAACAATGACAGAAAATATCATTAAAAACAAAAGAAATATATAGATTTTTCTCGAACTGTTTTTTAAGGCAGTAACGATAAAGTAACCATCGTTCATAAAATCCATTAAATTCAAAATTCTAAAAATCCGTAACATTCTGAGCATTCGAATAATCAGAAAATATTTGGTAATAGGAATAAACAAACTAAGATAAAAAGGTAAAATCGCCAAAAAATCAATAATCCCAAAAAAACTAAAAATATAATCTTTCTTGTTTTTAATGGTAATAATTCTCAATGCATATTCTATGGTGAAAAAAATGGTAATAATCACTTCTACAATTACAAAAACTCTATGAAGTTTTGCATCGAAAATCCGAACACTTTCCATCATTACAATGAAAGTACTTAGGAGAATTAACACCAATAAAAAAATATCAAAAAGTTTACCCAGCTTGGTGTCCGCTTTGAAGATAATCCGGAATAATTTGCGTTTCCAGCGGATCCGTTCTGGCATATAATTATGTTCTCTTTGCATTCCTATTAGCGGTATTATTACAGATTTAATTCTTAAATTCGTTGCAAACATAAGAAAATGACAGTAAATGAATTCGTTGATGACCTAAAAAAGATAATTCCGTTATCCCAAGCTGAAGATTATGATAATGTGGGATTGCTTTGTGGGAATCCAGATCGGGAGATAACTGGAATTTTAGTCTGTCATGATGCGTTGGAAAATGTTGTAGATGAAGCAATTGCTAAAGGTTTGAATTTGATTGTCACTTTTCATCCTATTATTTTTTCAGGTTTAAAATCAATTACAGGAAAAAATTATATTGAAAAAGCAGTTCTGAAAGCCATTGAAAATAAGATTGCAATTTATGCAATTCATACGGCATTTGACAATGATTTCTTTGGCGTAAATTATAGAATCTGCGAAGAATTGGGGCTTAAGAATCAAAAAATATTAATGCCGAAAATGCAAAACCTTCACAAATTTGAAGTTTTCGTTCCACAGGATTTTGCGGAAAAAGTTAAAAATGCAATGTTCGAAGCTGGTGCCGGAAATATTGGATTCTATGATGAATGCAGTTTTTCGGTTTCGGGAAAAGGAACCTTTAGGCCAATAGAAGGTTCTAATCCTTTCTCTGGGAAAATTGGTGTTCGAGAAATCGGTGATGAAGTAATGATTTCTGTAATTTATGAAAGCGATAAAAAGAATCAAATTTTAACTGCAATGAAATCTGCGCATCCTTACGAAGAAGTGGCTTATCAAATTATTCAGTTAGAAAATGAAAATCAATATCTTGGCTTAGGCCGATTTGGCGAATTTGAAGAAGCAATGGAGGAAGAACAATTTCTGACTTTCGTTAGAGATAAATTTAATTTAAAAGCAATTCGCCATTCTAATTTCATCAACAAAAAAATTAAGCGGGTAGGCGTTTTAGGAGGAAGTGGCGCAAGCGGAATTGGTGCAGCAATTTCCCAAAAATGTGATGCATATTTAACGGGCGACCTTAAATATCATGATTATTTTCAAGGCGAAGGGAAAATGTTGATTTGCGACATCGGTCATTTTGAATCCGAACAATTTGTTACTGAGCATTTGGTTGAGATTTTATCACAAAAATTCACTATATTTGCAGTCTCAAAATCTACCGAGAAAACCAACCCTGTAAACTATTTTTTATAAAATATGGCTAAAAAAACAGTAGAAATCGCCGTTGAAGACAAACTAAGAGCACTTTACGACCTACAAATTATCGATTCAAGATTAGACGAAATCCGTAGCACAAGAGGCGAATTGCCAATTGAAGTGGAAGATTTAGAAATTGAAATCGAAGGTCTAGAGAAAAGAGCTGAGAAATTTCAAAGTGAGATTAAACTTCAAAACGATGAAATTAATACAAAGAATGAAGTGATCAATCACGCAAAATCTTTGATTGAAAAATACAAATCTCAGCAAGATAATGTTAGAAATAACAAAGAATTCGAATCTTTGGATAAGGAAATTGAATTCCAGGAACTAGAAATTCAACTTTCAGAAAAAAGGATCAACGAATTTGGTGCAAAGATTGGGCATAAAAATGAAACTGTAGAAGAGTTAAATTCTAAGATTGCCGATTTGAAAAATCACTTGAAATTCAAGAAAGATGAACTAGAAAACTTAGTTTCTGAAACCCAGAAAGAAGAAGATTTTTTAGTTGAAAAATCAAAAGAATTTGCGAAAAATATCGATGAAAGGTTATTGGCTTCTTACCAAAGAATCCGTACCAATTCACCAAATGGTTTAGCAGTTGTAGGTTTAGAAAGAGGTGCGCCGAAAGGATCATTCTTTACATTGCCTCCACAAAAACAAATGGAAATCGCACAACGTAAAAAAATCATTATCGACGAACACTCTGGTAAAATCCTGGTTGACGACGATTTGGTAAACGAAGAAAACGAAAAAATGAAAGATATTATTAAATTTTAATTCTTTCTGACAATAAGAAAAACCGGTTTGAAATTTTCAAACCGGTTTTTTTATTTGAATATTTTTTTAATTTATTTCAACCTTTTCTAAAAACTCATGAATTCGCTTCATTGCTTCTGTGAGTTCTTTTTCAGACGCTGCATAAGAAAATCTGATGCAATTGGGATTGCCAAAAGAAACACCTCCAACGGTTCCCACATAAGCATTCTCTAAAAGAAACATCGCAAAATCATCAGCATCTTTAATGAATGTTCCATTTAAAGTTTTTCCGATGTAAAAAGAAATATCAGGAAAGAAGTAAAACGCCGCTTTCGGATAATTAACTTTGAATCCAGGAATATTTTTTATTAAAGAAAAAACCAAATCTCTTCGTTTTTTAAATTCATCAATCATAAAACGGTATTCACT
This sequence comes from Kaistella sp., assembly GCF_049588135.1. Taxonomy (GTDB): domain Bacteria; phylum Bacteroidota; class Bacteroidia; order Flavobacteriales; family Weeksellaceae; genus Kaistella. Next base: position 4,042 of record NZ_JBAVFG010000228.1, read on the forward strand.
AGGATCGGTTTGCAATGCAACAATAGAAGCTTTTTGCGCCATCGTATTGGCACCGCTCGTCATTTGTCCCTGAATTTTTTCACACGCTTTTGCCAGCCAAGCCGGACAAGCAGAATAACCAATTCGCCAACCTGTCATTGCAAATGCTTTCGACATTCCGTTGATAACCGCGGTTTGTTCATAAACCTGCGGAAATTCAGCAATAGAAGTGTGTTTTCCGTCGTAATTCGTAAACTCATAAATCTCATCAGAAATAATGGTGATCTGTGGATGTTTTGCAATCACATTTGCAATACTTTCTAATTCCTCATAAGTATAATAACTTCCCGATGGATTACACGGAGAACTGTAAAGTAAGGCTTTTGTTTTTGGTGTAATTGCTTTTTCGAGTTGTTCTGCGGTCATCTTAAATTCAGTGTCAATCGATGTTTCTACAAAAACAGATTTCCCGCCCATCATTTTCACCATTTCATCGTAACTCACCCAATACGGCGCAGGAAGAATAACTTCATCACCATCGTTGATAATTGAAGCAAGAACGTTCAAAATAGACTGTTTGGCTCCATTAGAAACACAAATTTGCGAAGCATTGTATTCTAAATTATTATCTCTTTTCAACTTTCCGCAAATGGCTTCTCTTAAATCCAAAAATCCAGGAACGGGCGAGTAGTGGCTGAAATTATTATTAATCGCCGCAAAAGCAGCTTCTTTAATATTTTGCGGCACATCGAAATCGGGTTCGCCAAGCGTTAGACTGATCACGTCGATTCCTTCTGCTTTCATTTGCCGAACTTTGTTGCTCATTACAAAGGTCTGTGAGAAACTCATTCGATTCAGTCGGTCTGAGAATTTTTCCATATTTAATTTTAAAAGAATCAAAGATAATTTTTTAGTTTGAATGTGCAAACCAAATTATTGTGAAATCCTTTCTTTACTTTTGTAAAAAATTTATTAAAAAATGGCTGTAGAATTAATAGAACAATATTTTCCAAATCTTTCCGAAAATCAGAAAAAACAATTTGCTGATCTTGAACAATTATACCAAGAGTGGAACGAGAAAATCAACGTTATTTCTCGAAAAGATATGGATTCCCTTTATGAAAAACACATTCTACATTCGCTTGGAATTGCCAAAATAATGGAATTTGCGCCGAATACCAAAGTATTGGACATTGGTACTGGCGGTGGTTTCCCGGGAATTCCTTTGGCTATTTTATTTCCCGAAGTTCAGTTCACTTTGGTTGATTCCATTGGTAAAAAGATTACCGTCGTTAAAGAAGTTTCTGAAGGAATTGGTTTGAAAAACATCACCGCAATCCACGGAAGAGCCGAGAATGTAAAAGACCAGTTTCATTTTGTAGTCAGCCGAGCAGTTACACAAATGCCCGTTTTCCTGCGTTGGTTAAAAGGTAAATTCTTGAAAGAGCAGATTAATCCGAAACACAATGGCGTTCTTTATTTGAAAGGTGGCGATTTAGGAGAAGAACTTGCAGGATTAAAAGCAGAAATATTTCAATTGAAAGATCATTTCGAAGGGGAGTTTTTTGAAACTAAAAAAGTAGTATATTTATCTAAAGGGAATTTTAATTCATAATTAAAAACCGTTATCTACTTATAGTCCTTATAGTTTGCTTAACAGTCAAAATAATTTAAGCAATCTTTTAACAATAAGCATTAAGAATTCAATTTTTCTTGATGCTTTTTTGTTGAATTTTCCTTATTTTTCATTTTCTAAACTTCATTTAGATTAAAATTACCATCAAGAACATCATTCATGAAATTTTTAAATAAAATCGTTACCGAACTTTTAGTGCAAGATGCTGATTTATCGACTTTTAATATTATTCTTCCCGGTAAAAGACCTGTGGTTTTTATCAAGAAAATATTGAAAGAAAAACAATATTCGGGAATGCTTCCGAATTTTTTCACCATAGAAGATTTAATTATAGAAATTGCAGATAAACAACCGGTTCAGGGAATTGGTTTGTGGCTTTTTGCTTTTGAAATTTATCGTGAAATTCAACCCTCAGAAGATTTTGCCAACTTTTTGAAATGGTTTCCAACGATATTAAAAGATTGGGACGATATCTTGAAATTTTCAGATTCCGACAAAGCGGTTTTGGAGTATATGTTTGATGATGAACAAATAAAAAATTGGTCTGAAAATTTAGAAGTTCGCGAAGATGGATCTTTACGAAAGTTCCTTAATTTCTGGCAAAAAATGAATTTGTTTTTACCTTTATTAAAACAAAAACTCAATGAAAAAAATTGGGCAACTTCTGGAATGATTCATGAAACTGCGAAAAATAAAATTGAAAAATATGCTCAAAATAGAGAAGGGAAATTTGTCTTTTGTGGTTTTAATGCTTTTACTCCGGTTGAAGAAAAATTAGTTAGAAACCTGATGCAATGGAACAAAACGCAATGTTTCTTCCAAGCAGATGAATATTATATTAATGACGAAAGACAAGAAGCTGGAAAGTTTTTGCGCATCATCAAAACCTGGAAAGAATTTAATGAAAGCAGAAGTTTCAATTGGATTGAAAATGATTTTGCACAACCCAAAAATATCAAAGTTTATGAAGTTTCTGGAAATATAACACAAGCGAAAGTGTTGCCCGAAATTTTCGAAGAAATCAATGATGAAAATCTATCGAAAACCGCCGTTGTTTTATTAGACGAAAATCTTCTACCAACTTGCTTAGATGCGATGAGCAGCGTAGAACATCTGAATATTACAATGGGATTTCCGCTGAAAAATCTCGGATTTAGTAATGCGATGAAACAACTTTTTTACCTGCAAAAACAATTAGAGAAAAAAAATTCTTCCTACTACTATAATGATGTTTTATCGGTTTTAGAGGAACTTCCAAATGAGGAAATTGATCAGCAAATCATTTTGGATTTTAAAGCAAAAATTGAAGAAAGAAATATCGTTTACATTTCGAAAAAGCAGTTTAAAGAATTTTTATCAGAACTGTCGTATTTTAATTTATTTGAAAAACCCAAGTCTGTTAAGGAGTTTGTTGATTTGATAATTGCCTATTGTTATCAATTGAAATACAGGGATTTAGATGATATTTTATATGAAAATGTTTCGCATTTCGAGAAGAGTTTTAAGATTATTAAAAATCAACTTTCACCGCATTCATTTGAAATAAAAATGGAAACGTTGGAAGTTTTAATTAATCAATTGGTAAATTCTGAAACGATTGATTTTCAGGGAGAGCCACTTCAGGGATTACAAGTGATGGGACTTTTGGAAACCCGATTATTGAACTTTGAAAATATCATTTTACTTTCAACCAACGAAGGAAAACTTCCTTTGGGAAATTCTCAAAATACCTATCTTCCTTTCGATGTTCGTCAACATTTTCATTTGCATACTTTTTTAGAAAATGACAGTATTTATGCCTATCATTTTTATCGATTATTACAGGATTCACAGCATATTCATTTGCTTTTCAACGCACTGAGTTCTGGCGTAAATACAGGTGAGAAAAGTAGGTTTATTACTCAGATAGAAATTGAAGATCAACATCATCAAATTGAAAATATCATCATTGAAAATTCTTCTGAGCCAATTAATAAACAATTGATTCAGATTGAAAAATCTTCTTCTGTTCTTCAAAAATTAGAGGAATGGAAAAAAAGAGTTTCGTCCTCACATCTTACTTCTTTTATTTATAATCCGGTTGATTTTTATTTAACGAAAATTTTGGGAACGCGCGAAACCAGCGAAATGGAAGAGGAACTTTCGCAAAGAAGTTATGGGAATCTGGTGCATTATGCGCTTCAAATTATTTATGAGAAATATTTAGGTAAAAAACTAACAGTTAATGATTTAGAGTTTTCAAATCAAGAATTGGTTGAAGTGATGAATCAGGCAATTATTAAATTAAATCATCAAACCGATTTCTATGAAAAGGGAATGAATTATATTCATAAATCAATTGCGGAAAGGGTAGTGCGAACGATTTTAGAAGTCGATAAAAAATTAATTGCCGATGGAAATACTTTAGAAATCTTAAACGTTGAAGGAAATTTTGAAAGTATTGATTATTATCTAGATGAAGAAAAAACGGATAAAGTTTCTTTTTATGGATTTATCGATCGAATTGATCGACTGAACGGAAAGTTGAGAATCATTGATTATAAAACTGCGAAAACCAAAAACCTGCTTATTAAAGAAGCCAAAAAAGAAGAGGATGTAGAAAAACTCGAACAGTTATTTTTTAGAGATGATTATAAACAAGCAATGCAGTTGTGTATTTATGCTTATGCGGTTTTAAACGAAAATAAATATCCGGATAATTTTGTAGAATGCGGAATCTGGAGTTTTGCAGAAGCGAATAAAGGCGTTCAAAATTTACAGATTTATGGTGACGATGAAATAACGAATGAATCGTTGGTAAGTCCGATGAATTGGATAAAAAACGTGATTACAGAAATTTTAAACCCCGAAAGTAATTTTGTGGAAGAAGTGAAAACCAGTTGGTAAAAAAAACCTTCAAGTTTTAAAATCTTGAAGGTTTTTTGTTTTTATCCGAAAGCGTTAATTCCGGTTATATCCATGCCGGTTATGAGCAAATGAATATCGTGCGTTCCTTCATAGGTGATTACGGATTCTAAATTTGCTGCATGTCGCATCATCGGGAATTCTCCCATAATTCCCATTCCGCCAAGAATTTGCCGTGATTCTCTTGCAATGTCAATCGCCATTTTTACGTTATTTCTTTTCGCCATCGAGATTTGTGCAGGCGTTGCTTTATGAGCATTTTTCAAATTTCCTAACTGAAGACAAAGCAATTGAGCTTTGGTAATTTCAGTTAAAAATTCCGCCAATTTTTTCTGTTGCAATTGGAAAGATGCAATTGGTTTTCCGAATTGTGTTCTCTCTTTAGAATATTGAACTGCAGTGCAATAACAATCAATGGCAGCACCAATTACTCCCCAGGAAATTCCGTATCGTGCAGAATTTAAACAAGATAAAGGTCCTTTCAAACCTGTAACTTTTGGTAATAAGTTTTCTTTTGGAACTTTTACATTATCAAAAACCAATTCTCCGGTTTTAGATGCTCGAAGTGACCATTTATTATGAGTTGTCGGCGTTGTAAATCCTTCGAAATTTCTTTCTACGATTAAACCCTGGACTTTTCCTTCTTCATTTTTTGCCCAAACTACGGCGATATCACAAACTGGCGCATTGGTAATCCACATTTTTGCACCGTTTAATAAATAATGATCGCCTTTGTCAACGAAATAAGTTTCCATTGAACTTGGATCAGAACCGTGATTTGGTTCGGTTAATCCAAAAGCGCCAATCATATCGCCACTTGCTAATTGAGGAAGAAATTTCTTATTCTGTTCTTCAGAACCATATTCATTAATCGGAAACATGACCAAAGAACTTTGAACCGAAGCTGCTGAACGAACCGCAGAATCGCCTCGTTCTAATTCTTGCATAATGATTCCGTACGAGATTTGATCTAAACCAGAACCGCCATATTCTTCTGGGATATAAGGACCGAGCGCTCCGATTTTCCCTAATTCTTTCATTAAGTTGGGAATATCGGTATGATTTTGTGCGGCTTCATCAATTTTAGGCATCACAAAACTTTCTACCCAATCGCGAACAGATTGGCGGATAAGTAAGTGTTCCTCAGTAAGTAAACTGTCAATTCCGTAATAATCTGGAATGGAATTCAAGGGATAATAAGACATATTAATTTTGTTTGCCCTAATGTAGGATTTTTTAAATATTCAGAGAAATATTCGTGGATTTTTTTTCACTTCATTATGAAGTAAATCTAATTATATTGAAAATATACTTCTAATTTTATTTAGAAGACATGTTTTTGGTAATAATTTCGCAATCAGTTGGGGTTAATTGATGTCCGTCATATTTTAATTTTGAAGGATTCGTATAGCTCGATTTAGATCCGTTATTGGTATATTCACCAATGGCTTCAAAGAGTTTTCCTTCTTTTTTTAGAAAATAAATTTCACGATCAGAAGTTATTCCTTCCGATTCAAATGTATAAACTAATTTTAAAGTATCACCATTTTGATTGCCAATTATATCGCCAGTCGAACGATCTTTTTCAAAATTTTTATAGCGTAATTTTCCAGTTATCGTACCGAGATTATCTTCCAACGAAATGAAGATCGAATCCTTGTTGGTTGCTTGCATATAACAAGTTTGCAATGTTGAAGGTTCAATTGGTTCGTGGTTTTCTGGAACTACGGTGATGGAGTCTGCTGTTGACGGATCTGTCGTTGAAATATCGGTATTTTTTTTCTCACAATTTAAGAAAATAGAGGCTATAAATGTACTGAGAACTAGTTTTTTCATTGAATATCTTTATCATTAAATAGGGTATAAATTTACTGAATTTATTTTAAAAAATTTTTGATTATATTAAATTGGAGATATACCTAATCATAATGACAGATCACTCATAAGGTATTTTAATTCCAGTTTTTCGAATAT
>NZ_JBAVFG010000229.1:0-6278 GCF_049588135.1 Kaistella sp.
CTTTGTTTGAAAGTTTTTCTTTACTATACTCAAAGTCTGCTGTATTATTTTGGTCATCAATATTTTTTTTCCAAACCAAATTTTTATTGCTTTTGATTTCTTCAGGATCGGTTAATTTTTCCAATTCAGGAATGCGAATCATGTCTTCGAATGCAAATGATGCAATTTTTTTTCGATCAAAATTATTTTCTTTTAAAATAAATGTTCTGTATTGTATAAGATTACTATTGATGTGTTTTTTTGTTTTATAATCAAACGTATATTCCACAATTCCATCAATATAACAATTTAACTTTTTGTTGAGGGTGATATAATTATTAAAATAACCCCGAATAACAATATAATTTGGTTTTGCAACTGAACTGATTATCACTTCTGGAATCTGCACCGTTCTGTTGTTGAGAATAATATTATTCGAAAAATTTTTAGAATAAATGGTGTCTTCAAGAGCATTTTCTTGTTTGAAAATATAGAAATCTTGTATAGGCTCAATGTCTTTTTTGTCAAAATTTCCTTCGATATCGGTTCTGGTTAAAAGATTTGCTTCTCTATCGAAAACCAAGACATTTGCCAATGGTTTGCTGCTTGTATCAACAACTTTCATATTCTGTGCATTCGTAAATAAACCGAATATAATTGTTAAAATGCAATAACATTTAGATAGACTTTTTTTCATCTTAATTTTTTTTCAATTCCCCAATTCTACTCACAATCGGCATCGAAAAAACACCGCTGATTTGTAAATATTTTTCGTAGAAAACAATGGCTTTTGCCGCAAAATCAGGATTCGGATTTTCTTTATTTTTAAAGTAGAACAGGTTTCCCAACAATTCGAAGTAAGGAATATGATGGCTTTTATCTTTGTCATTGATCAATTGAACAATTTCATCTGTAGATTTCGAAGATAATGTTTCAAAATCCATTTTAAACGTATCGTTCATATTGGTATCGAAAATCCTTTGAAGTTCTGCAAGATCGCCATTGCTTCCTCCCAAAATCATTTTAGAAAGAAATTCTGAAAATTGTTTTACAATGCGGATGATGTAATCTTTGTCGTGTATCATGGTTTATTTATTTTGGTGCAAGTTACAAGTTACAAGTTACAAGTTACAAGTTGCATGGTTCAGGGTTATGCGCGCCAATTATTTTTGACATATTCTATATAATTATGGAGTTTTCCTCCTAAAAGTTTATATTTTTCAAGTATCTCATTAAATTCTGTAATATCAGGATATAGATGTGTAATCTTTAATATATGATTGGTGGTTTCATCACAACTGCTATGCGAAAATACAAGAAATCTAATGTAGTCGGCTTTATACATTCGTCTGCCATAACCTTCGACAATATTAGAATTAACAGAATCTGATGAACGTCTTAACTGACTTCCGAGTTCATATAATTCATATTTTGGCAGTCGAAAAGAGAGTCGATGCGTTTCGATAAACAACTCAAAAGAGAGGTTATAAATGTTAAGTTTATTGTAACTCATATCTCAAATTTTTAAATATATAACCTCGTTCCCTGCACCTTGTATCCTGAATCTTGCACCCGTTTATGCAAAGAAAATATACGCCAAAATAACCGAAGTAATAATTCCCACCAAATCTGCCAAAAGCATTGCTGTTACGGTATATCTCGTGTTTTTAATTCCTACGGCTCCGAAATAAATGGCAATTACATAGAAAGTCGTGTCTGAACTTCCTTGTAAAACTGCGGCTAATCTTCCCTGAAAACTGTCTGCACCGAAAGTCTGCATCGTATCGACCATCATTCCTCTCGCTCCGGAACCGGAAAGTGGTTTAATTAAAGCTGTTGGTAAACCATCGACAAATCTCGTGTCAAAACCAACGACTTGTGCGACCCATTTCATTCCGTCGATCAAAACATCGAAAACGCCGGAAGTTCTTAAAAGTGAAATTGCAATTAACATTCCTACCAAATATGGAATGATTTTGACACAAGTCCAAAAACCTTCTTTTGCGCCATCAATAAAAGCATCGAAGACATTAATTTTTTTGTACAGTGCGCCCAAAACAATCGCAAGAAAAATAAGAAGAATAATTCCGTTGCTCAATAACATGCTGAAATTATCAAGACCTTCTTTGCTTAAGCTCACTAAATAAACAACCAATAAACCAATAATCGCGGAAATCCCACCAACGTAAGCGATGACGACAGGTTGCAATAAATTAATTTTTTGATAAAGCGAAACCACGATCATTGCAGCCAAAGTTGCTGCAAAGGTCGCAATCATACACGGAAGAAAAATATCGGTTGGCGTGTGAGATCCCATTGAAGCCCGGATTGCAATAATAGAAACCGGAATTAAAGTCAATCCTCCTGCGTGCAAACATAGAAACATAATTTGGGAATTGCTCGCCCGGTCTTTATCGGGATTCAGGGTTTGTAAACTTTCCATCGCTTTTAGACCAAATGGCGTTGCAGCATTATCTAAACCTAAAAGATTGGCGGAAAAATTCAGCAACATATGTCCAAAAGATGGGTGGTTTTTTGGAATTTCAGGAAATAATTTAGAAAAAAAAGGCTGAATCATTCGAGATAATAAATTAATCCCGCCAGCTTTTTCGGCGATGCTCATGAATCCCATAAATAAGGTCATAATACCAATTAATCCCAAACAAATTTTCACCGCAGTTTCAGATGTTCCAATTACACCATCAGTTGCCTGAACTCTGTAAACCGCAACTTGAGATTTCGCAGAATCGGTTTTGTAATGAATCCTGTTTTGCTCAAAAGTAGGCTTTAACAGTAAAGCATTTTTTATTTCAGGATTTAACTCGCTAATATTTTTAGTTGCAATTTGTACAGTATCGCCACTTTTTCCAACGACCATATCATTATAAATTGCTTTGTAATGATCGGAACCAATATATTTAATACTTCCAACAATAATCGCTATGATAATAAATGCGCTCCAAATTCTGCTTAAAACCATGAATTAAAAATTTGAGTAAAAGTAACTAAAAAGTTTATTTTTAAGAGAATTAGAAGTCTAAATTATCAAAATAGATGATTAATACTCGAAAGTTGGTTTAAAGGATTTGATGTTTTTATATAAAAAAGATTCTGTTTTCATTGAAAACAGAATCTTTTACTTTTTAAATAAGTTATCGAACGGATAAAAATTCAACACCGTCATTAGCGTCGTCTTTGTGTTTCCTTTCAAAATGACGATGAAAATCAGCATAATAATCATCATATTCTTTTCTCTTTTTCAATAAAAACTTTCTGACACCAAATAAAGTAAGACCAACTATTAGTCCTACACTTCCTGCTAATACAATCCCTGTTTCTTTTCTCATATTAAAAATTGTGAATTGTAAACTTAGCAAATTGTATTCCCTTAAGCTCTCAATTAATTTTAAATTTTTGTTAAAGTTCGCCTTAAAAATATTAATTTTTACTAAAATTGAAAACTAAATTCACAAATATGTTATTTAAATTAGAATTTTTTGCTTTCACTAAATAATGGTATTTTTGAGCAAATCTTACCAATATGAATTTTAAAACCTTTGCAGTAAGTGCAGCCGGATTAATGTTTGCAACTTGTACAGCGCAGAAAATGAGCAATAATTTGAAATATCCCGAAACCAAAAAAATAGATCATTTTGATGATTATTTCGGAACAAAAATAAATGATTCTTACCGTTGGCTAGAAGACGACCGCGCGGAAGACACCAAAGATTGGGTGAAACGAGAAGTTGCTTTTACCAATGATTATCTTTCTAAAATTCCTTTCCGAGAAGAAATTCGCAAGCAACTGAAAGACATCTGGAATTACGAGAAAATTGGCGCTCCTTTCAAAGAAGGCGATTTTGCTTATTTCTATAAAAACGACGGACTTCAAGCGCAATCTGTTTTGTACAGAATAGATAAAAATGGAAAGACCGAAGTTTTTCTTGATCCCAATAAATTTTCGGAAAAAGGAACGACTTCTTTAGCCGGAGTTTCCTTTAATAAAAAAGGAAATTTGGTTGCTTATTCTATTTCTGAAGGCGGAAGCGACTGGAATAAAATCATCATCCTTAATGCTTTAACAAAAGAAAAAATCGATGAAACCATTATCGATGTTAAATTTTCTGGAGCCTCCTGGTTAGGCGATGAAGGTTTCTTTTATTCAAGTTACGACAAACCGAAAGGGTCTGAACTTTCTGCAAAAACAGATACTCACAAAGTGTATTTTCATCAATTAGGAACGAAACAGTCGGAAGATAAACTTATTATTGGTGGCGAAAATTTCAAAAGACGCTATATGAACATTGGCGTTTCAGATGATGAGCGTTACGAAATTTTGAATGCTTCAGAAGCGACCAATGGAAATGAATTGTACATCAAAGATTTAAAAAACAAAACCGATTTTCTTCCGATTCAAAAAGGATATGATTTCAATACGAATTTTATCGATTCAAAAGGTGATCTTATTTATGCTTTAACCGATAAAAACGCTCCGAATATGCGTTTGGTGAAATTTGACATTAAGAATCCTAATGTTTGGACAGATGTAATTCCAGAAACCGAAAACGTATTAAGTGTTTCAACTGGCGGAGGATTTATCTTCGCAAAATATATGAAAGATGCCGTAACGTCGGTGAAGCAATTTGATTATAATGGGAAACTTATCCGAACCATTAATTTGCCTGGAATTGGTACTGCATCGGGATTTGGCGGAAAAGAAGAACAGAAAGATTTATATTTTTCTTTCACCAATTATATCACGCCACCAACCATTTATAAATTGAATGCTGATACTGGAAAAACGGAAGTGTATCAGAAGCCAAAAGTAAAATTCAATCCAGAAGATTATGTTTCAGAACAAGTTTTCTACACTTCAAAAGACGGAACGAAAATTCCGATGATGATCAACTATAAAAAGGGATTGAAACTCGACGGAAAAAATCCTACGATTTTGTATTCTTATGGCGGATTCAATATCAGTTTACAACCTGCTTTTTCTGTAGTCAATGCAATTTGGATGGAAAATGGTGGAATTTACGCTGTTCCAAACATTCGTGGTGGCGGTGAATACGGAAAGAAATGGCACGATGCAGGAACAAAAATGCAGAAAAAAAATGTGTTTGAAGATTTCATCGCAGCTGGTGAATATTTGCAAAAGAAAGGCTATACTTCCAAAAACTACATGGCTCTTTCTGGTCGTTCAAATGGCGGACTTTTAGTTGGAGCAACCATGACGATGCGTCCAGATTTGGCAAAAGTTGCTTTCCCAGGCGTTGGCGTTTTAGATATGTTGCGTTATAATAAATTCACTGCTGGTGCTGGTTGGAGTTACGATTACGGAACTGCGGAAGACAGCAAAGAAATGTTTGATTATCTGAAATCTTATTCGCCGGTTCATCAAGTGAAAAAAGGAGTTTGTTATCCTTCAACCATGATTATTACAAGCGATCACGACGACCGAGTTGTTCCGGCTCACTCATTTAAATTCGGAGCAGAGTTACAGGAAAAACAATCTTGCAGCAATCCAGTTTTAGTAAGAATTGAGGTAAATGCAGGTCACGGTGCAGGAAGAAGCACCGATCAAGTCATTGGTGAAAATGCTGATTTACTGAGTTTTGCATTGTACGAAATGGGTTTCAAAACTTTGAAAAAATAAATCAAAACCTATTCAAATATAAACTTCCCGTGAATGATTTCATGGGAAGTTTTTTTTTTAAAAATGGTGATTACGAAATTTAAAGTCCAAAAACGACTCCTAGACTTGGGATAAATCCACTGCCAAAAACAGATTGATCTTCTTTGTACAAAACATTATACATTCCGCCGATTTGTAGATAAGCGTGGTCGCCAATTCGTTGCATATAACCGCCACCGAAATAAAGTGCAGCTTCATCGCCTGAATATTTCAAATTATTGAGTTTATTTTTCTGGTTAAAGAAATATTCCTGAAACATTCCGCTTAAATAGAAATTCCTAGCGACATAGTAATTCAGAAAAGGACCAACGCCGATCGTGTTGGAGGAATAGTATTTTGAATTAGTCCAAGTGAGATTAGAAACGATACCTGCTTCAAAACTTTCGGTAAGTTTGTATCCTATTCTTGGGGAAAGATAAATGGAGGTTCCACCATTATTGCTGCCAAAACTTCCGCCTAATCCAGCCGAGCCACCGAAAGTCCATTTGGAATTGGAGTCGCTAAAGTTTTTAGAAGTTCCAATTTGGGCTTGTGCCGAAAGAGCAAAAGACATTATTGCCAAAAAAAGCAGTTTTTTCATCATGTATTTTTTAAGAATTTACTG
>NZ_JBAVFG010000230.1:0-3734 GCF_049588135.1 Kaistella sp.
ATGGATGATTATTTAATGGAATTCCGATTCTAAATTTTACTTTTTCTCTGATACCCATTGTTCCTTTAATGCATATCAGCTCTCAATAAAAACATAACACCCTGACTGTCAAAACACAATAATAACAACTACCTAGTGGGTAGTTGTTAAAACTACTCTATTACTACCTCCTATTAAATCTTTTTTACGAATAATATGTTTGATTTTTGTTATTAATAATGAAAGGGCTTCGGCAAACGACTCAATTAGATTAAAAACATTCAATAAAACTACAAACCGTAATGATTAAGAGAAAAAAATCTATTTTACTTTTATTCTGGCTTTTGGCAGCTCCCTACAGCTATGCTCAGCTTGGTCAGATAACCACGGTAATTGGAATCGCGAGTAAATATGCTACGCTTTTGCAATCCCAGCAAAACAACGTCATCTACGCTGACGAGCACTTAAATGAGGAAATTGAAGAACATACTAAAATAGCGATCATCCCTTTTAACACGATGATTAGCTATATAAAACCTCCTACCTATTCTGCTGAAGAAGCGGAACAACAGTTTGAAAATCAGCAGATGGTTGGTAAGTTATTACAAGAACAATTTTGGGATGTTTTTGACAATTATAAATCCGAAATTTATCTACAAGATATTAGAATTACAAATAAGGTTTTACAGGATATCGGATATTTTTATCATCCTGCAGATTTCCCACCTTCTTATCTGGCGAAACTGCTGCAAGTTGATGCGGTTGTAATTTGTACCTACGATCTAGAAGTCGACAATCAAAAAACGGGTTGGCAAAATTTATCGAAAGCAATGGCTGATCTTGCAATGTCTCAACTAAAAGGAACCATACCAGGAGTCCAAGCGCTAAAGTTTATCAAAAATCCCAATGCAATTATCGACGCAGTAACCAAGCCAGGAGAGTTTTATCAAAAACTAAAATCTGGAGACATCGCTGCTTTAACCAATATTGCAGGATCATTATTACCAGAAGGCAACTGGAAGAAAATTGCAGATATCGCAGCAAACAATTCTAAAACGATCACAAAACTGGCAAAAGGAGATACTTCTAATCTTTTCAGCGATCTGGTTTCAAACAATGCATCGATGCTTGGGAGTGAATTAAAATTAAGTCCTCAGGTTGTAAAACTCATTCAAAACAACACCAAAATAGTTCAGAATGTAATTGATGGAAATACGAAAGGATTGATGTTTGATATTATTTCTAGTAACGTTACAAGCATTACCAGTAAATATGCGACTGAGCAAAATTCTTTTTTAGCCACTGCACTAAGTAATAATTCTAGCATCATTGCAAAACTAGCTACTGGAGACACTTCTAATCTTTTACAGGATGTGCTAGATAAAAACATCGGACAAGTTACAAGTATGGTGGGCGGTGATAATGCCTCTTTCTATTCTAATTTAATCCTTAAAAACAAAGATCTTGTAGGCAAGGCATTAAAAGGCGATTTCACTTCACTGACAACGGATTTGCTTGCCAATAATATTTCATTAATCGGAGAAAAATTACCGCTAGGAGAAGCTCAGAAATATGCAGAATTGCTTTCAAACAAGGAAGCGATTACAGGATTGCTTTCTGGAAATACGCAATCAATCATACAAACATTAACCCAAAATGGTGTTCAACTTTTCGGAGATAAAATCGGAAACGCTGATGTACAGAAATTCGCAAAAATCATCGCGAACAATAAAGATTTTCTGCAAAGTGCCATTGATGGAGATCCTAAAAAAATGCTGAGTTCTTTGATGAGCAAAGACAGCAATTTATTGGGCACCGCACTTAGTTCTTCACAATTAGGAAAATTCGGCGAAATCCTAAGTAACAACTCAGATATCATCGTAAAACTAGCTTCTGGTGATACTTCTAATCTTTTACAAAATGCATTAAATAATAATATCGGGACGTTAACAGGAAGTCTTGTAGGGAAAACATCATCTTTCTATACTGACATCATCCTTAAAAATAAAGATCTTGTAGGAAAAGCAATGAGTGGAGATTTCAGTTCTTTCACTTCTGAATTGCTTACCAATAATGCGGCGTTATTAGGAGAAAAACTTTTACCAGAAGAAGCCCAAAAATACGCCCAACTCTTGGCTGATAAAAATACTTTAAAAGGACTTTTAGCTGGAGACCAACAGGCAATACTAATGACTCTTACCGAATCGGGGACAAAGCTTTTCGGAGACAAAATAGAAAATGTAGATATTCAAAAATTTGCAACACTTCTTGGCAATAACAAAGACTTTTTGCGACATGCCATCAACGGTGATACCAAAAATATGTTTACCTCTTTACTCAGCAAAGACAGTAATATTTTAGGAGCAGTATTAGATAAAAATCAAATAGCCGAATTCGGAAGTATTTTGGTAGATAATTCTGAAATCATTGCAAAGTTCGCAACTGGAGATTCTGTAGATATCCAAGAAGCATTAAGTAAAAATGTGAGCAGAATAGTAGGAAGCACAGGAGATGAATCAGCTTCTTTCTACACGCAACTTATTATGCAAAATAAAGATCAGATTGGCGAGGTGATTAAAGGAAATTTCACAGGAGTCCTTACTACGGCACTTACCACCAGTTCTTCTTTTATAGATGAAAAACTACCTTCTGATGTCGCACAAAAATACATCGGCATTTTAACCAATAAAGAAGCAATGAATGGATTACTATCTCTTGATAGAGATGCCATCATCAACCAACTTAACCACAATGGAAATCAATTATTGGGTGATAAAATTCAAGGAGTACAAATTGAAAAAATAGCCACATTTATCAATGATAATAAAGATTTGGTGCGCAACCTCAATAGTGGAAAACCCCAAAACCTAATCACTTCACTTTTGCAAAAAGATCGAAGCTTTTTCGGAACAGCCCTTAACTTTAGTCAGATCAATGAATTTACCCAGATTATCGAAAATAAAAGTGACATCATCAGTAATGTAATTGGTGATACCTCTGCCAAAGGCGCATTAGTAGCTTGGTTTGCAGGATTAAACACGGGCTTAGATGCCAATTCAATTGCCAACGCTTCTGAAATTCTTCTTCAAAATAAAGATGCAATGGCAACTCTTTTAAAAGGCAATCAAACCCAACTTGCAACAATGTTAGGTGGTGGAGATCGTGGCACCAAAACGGCAGATATACTCATTAATAATAAATCAAAAATTAATCAACTCTTAGGAATAGCATCTGACGAAGATTTTACAATTCTCACTAAAACACCAGAAGAATTAGAAGTGATTGCTTATAAAATCTCCGATAATAAAGAGGTTCTGAACGGTATTATTAAAGGAAACAAAAATGATATCACCTCAGGATACTCCGAAAATGATTTGAAAAACGACTTGGGCATCGATAAAAATTTGTACGGTCAGATTTCCCAAAGTTTGTCAAAAGAGCAAAGTAATGTTTCTAATATCATCGTAAATTCTAAAATAAACCAAATGTTGCTTAATGACATAATCGACCTTCAATTTTTTGATTTTGGAGAAAATTCAATATCCCATCGATATGACAATGTAGCACTTAGGCAAAAAACTTTTTCACAAACCACCGCTTCGATTTTAGATCCTACCCTCGATCCTAAAGATTTTTCTAAATTCACGATTAACATTTTCACTAAAGAAAATGATAAGATTCTTTGGCAATATATTAATGAAAACAAAAAAACGAGAATTTATGACATGGGGAAAACGGTCGCCGATGTTATTAAG
>NZ_JBAVFG010000231.1:0-9670 GCF_049588135.1 Kaistella sp.
GTTCTGAAAAATACAAAAAAAGAAATTCCACTTCCCAAAAATTCGATTTTTTCGGATTGGAAAGAAGCCAGAAGATTTGCTGGTCCATTGCCTTTCACCTTTACTTTTAATAAAGAAAAAAAGGAAATGCTCATCATTGAAGGTGTTCGTCAAAACTGGAAACCAAATCCGCTTCAAGTGGAAAAATATCGATTTCAATTTGTAGAAAAATTTAATTTTTCGGAGGCGATTCTTGCCAATGCTTTTATCATTAACGACATTCCATATTCTTGGAAAAAAGGTAAAATCGACGTATGGAAACAGTAAGAAAACCCTTTCAAGGCGTAAGAAATATTGTAAGATTCAATTGGCATTTTTATGCGTTTGGATTTATCGTTTTGGTTGTTCTTGCCTATTATTACTTTTCTGTGGAAGAACATCTAAGATTTTTGTTGCTCGTTTTTGCGGTTTTATTTTTCTTGCCAGTTCTTATTTCGTTGCTCGTTTCTTATTATGTTTATGATGCTTCAGGATTTTATTCTTTAAAGTGGCTTCAAATTCCCAATACTTCAGAAAAATTCAAAATTCTCAATATTAATGCGGGTTTTGATGAAACCAGTTTTTTGCTTCAACAGAAATTCCGCAATTCAGAAATCAAAATGCTCGATTTTTATGATGAAAAAAAACATACCGAAATTTCCATCAAAAGAGCGCGAACAATTTATCCCAATTCTCTGGAAACGATTTCTGTCACAACAGATTCGTTACCTTTCGAAGATCATTCCATTGATTATATATTCCTAATTTTTGCTGCACATGAAATTAGAAATGATGCGGAACGAATTGTTTTTTTTAAAGAATTAAATCGGGTTTTAAAACAAAATGGAAAAGTAATCATCACAGAACATTTGCGGGATTTTCCTAATTTTTTGGCTTTTAATATTGGCTTCTTTCATTTTCTACCCATGAAAATTTGGCGCGAAACTTTTGAAAATTCTCAATTCAAAATTTCAAAAAAAATAAAAATAAATCCTTTTGTAACCACTTTTTATCTTTCAGGAAATGGAACTTCATCTTAAAATAATAGGAATTTTGCTCATTTTTTTAGCAACTCTTCACGTAGGTTTTCCTAAATATTTCAAATGGAAAGAGGACTTAAAACCTTTAAATTTAATGAATCGTCAAATGATGGAAATTCACACTTTTTTCATTGGGCTCACGGTTTTTTTGATGGGAATTTTATGTTTCTTTTGTTCAAATGAAATCATTTCAACTTCTTTAGGGAGAAAATTAGCTTTTGGTTTGGGGATTTTTTGGTTGATTCGTTTGGTATTTCAATTGTTTGTTTATTCTCCTAAATTGTGGAAAGGCAAGAAATTCGAAACTACAATCCATATTATTTTCACCGCATTATTCCTTTATTTCTGTTATGTTTTTTTTACAATTAGCTTTTCTTTTTAAGCCAATTTTTCGCTTGATTGTAATCGATATAATATGTTAATTTTAAAGAAATATTATTAACCATCGGTTCATTAAATAAAGTGCTGAAATTATCTTTGAACTTCATTCTAGAAATTCCTAAATAGTCTTCTACGGCATTTCTGTACATTACGGTAAGTTGACTTCCTGGCGCAAACCACCATGAATAGCGTAAATCTACATTCCAGGAATTGTAAGTTCCATTTAAATTTTCATTAAATTTCGTTGTCGATGCTAAAGTTCCATCTTGATTTAAAGTAAAGAAACTTTTATAAGTAACATCTGAATAATAATGACGAAATGCTAATGAAAGAGACATTTTATCATTGAAAGTGTATTGCGAAGTCAGGCTGTTTTCATACGTATTTCGCTGTCTTTTTCCCATGAAAATTTCATTGCCTTCTTTTCCTGCAAAGCCTATTTCATTATTGCTGAAAGAAGGATTGAATCTCCAAACAGTATTGAATTGATCTGAGAATCGATATCTAAAATAGAACGATGGACTTACAAGATTTTTGCCTTTTTCGTCGTAAGCATAATAATCAAAATTCATATTGTACTGAAACTTTTTTCGGCTGTCACTTTCAGTCCAAATCCAGGTATTCAGGTAGGAAGGTTTTTTTAAGAAACGTCCTGATGTTCGAGGTTCATAGATGTCATTTTCGCCAAAAGGTGTAAATTCAAAACCGCCGCCGTAATTTCTAAAATTCTTATTCGTAAATTGATTATTATGACTGATGACCAAATTGGTAAATAAATACGGCTCTAATCGGTGATAATAATTGGCATTAAAGTTCAGATAAATATTATTAAATTTTTTGGTCGGTTCCAAAATTCTATAACCATAATAAGCATTGTAATTGGCAAAATTGGTAGAAGTCGAAAATCCTAAATCATTGATATCCCAATTTTTTGTAACGAAATTTCCATTGATATTAAATTGATTCTTTCCGGAATTTTTAGCCAAACCGACTTGGCCACGAGACCCGAATTTTTTTCCGTGATCCATGACCCAACTTCCTTTGATTGCCCCAAAATAATTATAGGTATTCTTTTTATTATTAATGTTCCACAAAAAGGCCGTAGAATTCGCATCGCGAAAATTCCCTTCCCGAACAACATTCGTGTTGACTAATGTAACGGAAGAATTCTCATGAAATCTTTGATCCAGAACCAAAACGTTATAATTCGTCCATGGTTCTACAACTTCTTTTCTGGTTTCACCAGTTTTTTCATTAAGAATTAGGGCTTCCATTTTTTCAGTTATACCGTTGAAAAATCCGATTCCGAGGCCTTTGTTTGTTCTTCCTGAAATTTTAAATGCATTAAATAATTTCACTTTAGAAGGATATTCGGCTACTTTTTCATCAGCCGATATTTCGGGATAAACCGACGGATTTCCACCAATTCTTCTGGAGTAAAAAAGATTTCCTTTATTAAAAAGTTCGGTTCCTTCGGTGAAAAATGAACGTTGTTCTTCAAATTGTTGCTCGAATGGACTTAAATTTAAAATAGAATGATCAAAATTGGTTTGTCCAAAATCTGGAATCAAAGTCATATCAAAAGTAAAGGCGTCATTAATTCCATATTTAATATCCATTCCTCCATTAAAGTTGGTGGCGGTCTTTCCATCAAAATCATTTAAATATGTAGAAAAATAAGGCGTTAACGATAATCTTAATGGTGGTTGAATATTCTGGATTCCTTCTAAAACTCCATCATACATTAGATAAGTTGCTTTTTTATTATCAACGAAATTCCAAGTCAGATTCTGTTTGGTTTTCTGAATTACCCGAATGAAATTAATTCCCCATTTCTGAATATCTTTCTTTGGAAAACGCAGTTCTGAATAAGGAATTTTGATTTCAACAGTCCAACCGTTTTCATTAATCTTAACGGCTGAAAACCAAACTGCATTCCATGAAAAATCATCATTTGCGGTTGACATAATTTTAGCGTCAGCTTGCACTCCTGAAGCCTGAACGAAGAATAAAACTGCTTGTTGATGATCATCATAGCCATTAATGGTAATCCCGAAAATATCATCATTTCCGATATCGTCGCGTTCCGCCAATTGTTTTTGAATGTTTTCAGGATGTGGATCAATCAGCGTTGCACCGAAATAAACTCCGGTGTCATCGTAAAGAACTTTTACGGTGGTTTTGAAATCGTCGGGTTCAGGTTTTCCGTTGGTGGGATTTCTTTCAATGAAATTTTCGGCTACGGCTGCATTTTTCCAAACTTCTTCATCCAGAATCCCATCGATTTTCGGAGCGTTGTTTATTTTGCTGATATTGATTTTCTTTCTGGAAATATTTTCTTTTTCAATGGTTTGTGAATAAGTTTGTGTTAAAGAAAAGAAAAGTAGGAGCGTGGCAAATGTAAATTTCATTGAATAGTTTAGGAATAAGACAACGAAAACCTACATGGTGTTACATCAATTTCAAAAAAAATTCAAAAAAAATAAACGAACAATTGTCCATTTATTTAATTCTTAGCGATTTACCTAATAATTCACTTTGTGAAATTAAGAGCATATTTCACATTTGAATAGAAATCAATATCGGCTTTCAAAGAGCCTACTGCTAATTCTGCTTTTATGGCAATTGGCACATGATTGCGATCGTTGCTCACCCAAAGAGTTACTCCTTCTTTATCTTTAAAAACACGGCCGCTAATTACTTGTGGGATTATTTTTAAGCAATTGATAGAACCGAATTTTGTTTTTACATTTTCGGTACCAACTACTCTTAGCTGAAAGGGAAACATTTCATCATCGATCCAAATATTGAGTTTTCTGGTGCTTCCAGTTTTCAATTCAGTACTGTCTAAACTTCTTAAATAGTAAAATGCAGACAACATGTCCTGAATTCCCACTACTGAATTTAAGGATTTAGTATTGTTTTTTTCCTTATCTGTTAAGAGAAGCGTTTGGTTATTATGATTAAAAGTGGTTTCAAAATGTTGGGTGTAATTTCCTTCTTTTACATCACGGACATAAAAACTTGGCAAACCAGTATTGTAATTAATGAAACTTTCATAATTATCTTCTACTTTAAAAAAAGCCCTCACGGCTCCAGTTGTTCTGCCATAACCTTTTACATAAAAATGGGGTTGACCTTGATAAGTTGTTTTCAAGGTGGTTAAACTTGCGGTTCCTGCATTCAAAATTCCATAGTGGATTCTGTAGCGTAAAACCTCACCAGATTGAATATTCTGAAGTTTCTGTCCGCTGATAATAGTAATTAATAAAAGTCCAAAGAGTACTGAAAATTTTTTCATGGGTTTGCCTTTGCAAATAATTTGCCACAAAGATAAAATTTTGGTTTTATTCGATTTTTCTATGATAAAAATCATAATGAGGCTCAACATAGTACTTTTAATTTTTGTAAATTTGTCGACTTATTACCTAATTTTTAATTAATGATTACTACAGATATATTGATAATTGGCGCTGGTCCGACTGGACTTTTTACTGTTTTTGAAGCAGGTTTGTTAAAGTTAAAATGTCATCTCATCGATGCGCTTCCGCAGCCAGGTGGTCAATTAACAGAACTGTATCCGAAAAAACCTATTTTCGATATTCCAGGATTTCCATCGATTAACGCTGGAGATTTAGTTGATAATTTAATGGAGCAAACCAAGCAATTTCAGCCCGGATTTACTTTGGGAGAAACCGCTAAAACTTTAACCAAATTAGAAGACGGAACTTTTGAAGTCATTACCAATAAAGGAACGGTACATCATGCGAAAGCAGTGGCAATTGCTGGTGGATTGGGAACTTTTGAACCAAGAAAACCCGCTCTTGAAAACTTGGCAGATTACGAAGAAAATGGAGTAGAATATTTCATTAAAGAGCCAGAACATTTTAGAAATAAAAAAGTAGTAATCGCTGGTGGTGGTGATTCTGCTTTAGACTGGAGTATTTTCCTTGCAGATATTGCAAGTGAGGTTACTTTAATTCACAGAAGAAATGAATTCCGAGGAGCATTGGATTCTGTTGAGAAAGTGCAGGCTTTAAAAAATCAAGGAAAAATCCACATGATGACTCCAGCAGAAGTTACGGGATTAAAAGGTGATGGAAAATTAACAGCGATTACCGTAGAAAAAGAAGGCGAGACCTTTGACATAGAAACCGATTACTTTATTCCTCTTTTTGGTTTAACACCGAAATTAGGAGACTTAGGAAACTGGGGACTTGAAATCGAAAAAAATGCAATCAAAGTAAATAATGCTTTGGATTACCAAACCAATATTCCTGGAGTTTATGCGATAGGAGATATCAATACTTATCCGGGGAAATTGAAACTGATTTTATGTGGTTTCCATGAAGCAACTTTGATGTGTCAAAGTGTTTATAATATGCTAAATCCAGGCAAGAAATTCGTTTTGAAATATACGACCGTAAGCGGAATCGACGGTTTCGACGGAAGCCGTAAAGAAGCGGAGAAAGCAGTCGTAATGAAAATCGATTAACCAAAGAGCCAAGTAAAAGTAAAAAGAACCAAGTATAATACAATGCAGGATATTAATCTTAAAATTACGGATCGAAACGGCGACATTCATGAAGTGGTTGCACCTACTGATATGTCGATGAATTTAATGGAAGTCATTCGCTCGTATGAATTGGCGGAAGAAGGAACCATCGGCGTTTGTGGTGGTATGGCAATGTGCGCTTCTTGTCAGGTTTATATTGTAGAAGGTTCTGATAAGTTAACTGAAATGGGAGCTGAAGAAGATGCGATGTTGGGTGAAGCATTTCATGTTCAGGAAAACAGCCGATTAGGTTGTCAGATTCACATCATTCCAGAAATCGACGGTTTAGAAGTTGCAATTGCACCTTATCCTTAACGGATATCGTTTTTAATAAAAATTAAAAGGAGAGAAAATTTAGTTTTTCTTTCCTTTTTTTATTTCCAGAGGTTTATTAGAAATTAAGAAATACTTTTATTACCTTTAGTTGATTTGATAATTTTGAATAAAGTATGGATTATGAAAATAGCAACTTATAATGTCAATGGAGTAAATGGTCGGCTGCCAGTACTTCTACAATGGCTGAATGAAGAAAAACCAGATGTCGTTTGTTTACAGGAATTAAAAGCACCACAAGAAAAGTTCCCTGAACAAGAAATCTTAGAAGCAGGTTATCATGCTGTTTGGGTCGGACAAAAAAGTTGGAACGGAGTAGCAGTCTTGACAAAATCTAAGAAAGCAACAGTCATTCGAACCACATTACCAGACGATGAAACCGATGAACAAAGCAGATACCTGGAAGTAAACGTGAATGATTTAACGATAATTTGTATATATGTTCCCAATGGAAATCCTGTGCCGGGTGAAAAATTTGATTATAAATTAAAGTGGCTAGAAAGACTTAATGCTCAAGCAAAATTTTTGATCAGTTCTGGGAAACCCGTAATCATTACTGGAGATTTTAATATTATTCCTACGGAGAACGACGTTTATAAACCAGAGAAATACATAAAAGATGCGCTCTTTTTACCTGAAATTCGTACAGCTTTCCAGAATTTAATTGCTCAAGGTTGGACAGATGCTTTGCGACACCTTTATCCGAAAGAAACTATTTATACTTTTTACGACTATTTCAGAAAAGCGTACGAAAGAAATGCCGGAATGCGGATTGATCATTTTTTGCTTTCTCCTGCTATTGTACCTCACCTAAAAAATGGTGGTGTAGACAAGGCGGTTCGTGGCTGGGAAAAATCGAGTGATCATGTTCCTGCGTGGATTGAGTTGGATGATGTTGACTAATTCTTTTTAATTTAAAAATTCTAATTATTTTCCATCAAAAAGTTAATCATTATTAAAATAGGATTATCAAATCTATGGTTGCTTTCCTTCGAATTCAATGATGATATTAATAAAAAAAAGCCAGTAAAATCTTCACGCTAAACGTTTAGAAATTACCGACTTTTTTTATTTGAGATGATCTTTTAAATCAATCAAGAAAACCTTAGTCTAAACCACCTTTTCTGGTTGGTTCTTTCATTTCTGGCCATTTCATTGGTTCCCCAGTTCTGGTATTAATTGGCATTTTAATTCTTTCTGCAGACGCCTTTTCAGGATCTTCGCTTGCCATATAGGTTAAGATTGCAATTGTTGCAACGTTACTTTTCAAATCATCAAAAACGATTTTGTCATAAGTATCTCTGTTGGTATGCCAAGTGTAGGTTCCATAACTCCAGTTCAATGAACTCAACATAAATGCAGGAACTCCAGCAGCTATAAACGATGCGTGGTCAGATCCGCCACCGCCAGGAAATCCTGGGTAGGAAGTTTCGATTCCTTTGGTTAATTCTTTCGGCACGGCGCTTAACCATCTTCCGATATAATCATAAGAATTCAAAAATCCTTGACCGCTGATATTGGCGATTCTTCCCGTTCCGTTATCTTGATTGAAAACTGCCTGAACATTTGGCATCTGATCTTTGTGATCCCAAACGTAACCGCGGGAACCATTCAAACCTTGTTCTTCACTTCCCCAAAGTCCTACTATAATTGTTCTCTTTGGATTTGGATAATGTTTTTTAAGAATTCTCGCAACTTCCATCATGGTAATGGTTCCGGTTCCGTTATCGGTAGCACCAGTTCCGCCGTCCCAAGAATCGAAGTGCGCAGAAAGAATTACATATTCTTCAGGTTTTTCAGAACCTTTAATTACGGCAACAGTGTTGAAAGTTGGAACAATTCCTTTGTCTTTTGACTGTGCATTTATTTTCAGTTTTGGTGTTTTTCCGTGCTGAATCATTCGGTATAATTGACCGTAATCTTCTAATGAAATATCAACTACAGGAATCGTTTTTGTTCCTGCTGCGAAAATTTTATTCACTCCAAATCCTCTGGACCAATAAGAAGAAACGATTCCTGAAGCACCTGCTTTTTCTAATTTTTCATTTAAAGTTCTAGATGTTTCTCCAGTTGCAGCGATTGATTTTCTCCATTCTTCAGAAGCATCTGCTGATTCTTTTTTCATTTTTTCAAATGATTCCGGGGTTGCAAATTCTTTCCAGTTATATTCTGGTCTTCCGCTTGGTTGGTATTGCGAAACCATTACTAATTTCCCTTTAACTTTTGGAAGCCAAGCATTAAATTCTTCTTTGTTTTTAAACATTGGCAACATCACCACGTCTGCTGTTAAACCTTTTGCTGAAGTTGCTGGACTGAAAGCCAACTGCATTCCTTCGATTGATTTGGCATAAGGAGCAACCATTTCAATAGTTGACGGTCCTCTTTCCCAGGATTTCCATTCGCCCCATTTTTCGTTCTGTGCATCGATTCCCCAGTTTTGAAAACGTTTTACCGCCCAGTCATGTGCTTGTTGCATTTTTGGACTTCCAACCAATCGTGGTCCAATGTCGTCCATCAATTCGTACGCAAGTGTTTCGAGTTGAGAGTTTTTGTAAGTTTCATCCATAATTGATTGTACCATTTGGTCTTTCGTTTGAGCATTTAAACCCACCGCAAAAACCGTAGAAATCATCAAAAATTTAGCATAGTTCTTCATTGAATATAATTTTGCGATGAAGATAATAAAATTTATTCTAAGGAACTGTCTATCCATGGGAGAAAAGAAAATAGTATTCAATTTCTTGCTTACTCACTTTAATTTTTTAATTTTATAAAAAAAATAGATTATGAATTTAATTATCCGATTATTAATAACTGCAATCGTTGCTTTTGTTCTCACAAAAATTTTAAGTGGAGTTCATATTCCCTCATTTGGTTCCGCCGTGATTTTCGCTTTGGTCTTAGGGGTTCTCAATTTAATTGTTACTCCTATTTTAAAGATTTTAGGATTGCCTTTAACCATTATTACGTTGGGATTTTTCTCTTTAGTGATTAATGCTTTGGTGGTTTTACTGGCGGCGAAATTTGTAGATGGAATGACGATCGATGGTTTTTGGTGGGCATTTATATTCAGTATTGCTTTGTCCTTTATTACTTCATTATTAAATGGGATTATTTCCTCGGAAAAGTAAGTGGTAAAAAAGAAAATTTTTGAGCGGTTTCAATAGTTTTGAAACGCTTTTTATTTAATAAATGATGATCACCTTTCATTCATAATGGGAAACCGTTAATAAATAACGGATCATCAAAATCAATAATCTTAAAATAAAAATTAATGCGTTCCATTTTAACTTCAGTACTCGTCGTTTTTTGTTCCATTCAAACCTTTTCTCAGGAATTATAT
>NZ_JBAVFG010000232.1:0-1846 GCF_049588135.1 Kaistella sp.
ATCACCAAGATTTGTTTTGAATCATTTGAGTTTAAATGAAATATCAGAAATTAAGCATCAAGGAAAAGTAGGCGTTTTCGTGAATGAAACTGTAGAGAAAATAGTTGAAATAACTGCAAAAGGAAAACTCAATTACATACAACTTCATGGCGATGAAAATGAAAGTTTCATTTCAGAATTAAGAGAAAAACTGAATACTGAAATTAAGATTATAAAAGTCATAAGAATTAGTTCTATCACGCTGAATAAAACGAAGTGGAGTGAAGAATCTCTGAGATTCCTCGTTCCTCGGAAATCCGAAGGATTCGACGTAGTCAATGACATTGATTATGTTTTATTTGATACTGACAGCAAAGCTTTCGGCGGAACAGGAAAAACCTTCGATTGGAATATTCTCAACGAAATTGAAATCCCAAAACCATATTTTTTAAGTGGCGGAATTTCTTCGGAAAACATCCATCAACTCTCAGCAATCAACCAAAAACCTTTCGCTCTGGACATCAATTCAAAATTTGAAATTGAACAAGGAAAAAAGGATTTAGAAAAAATTAAAAACTTCATCAAAATAAAAAATTATGAATTTTAAAAACCCCGATGAAAACGGATATTACGGAGAATTTGGCGGCGCATTCGTCCCGGAAATGTTGTACCCAAATGTTGCTGAACTTCAGGAAAATTATTTGAAAATAATAGAAAGTGAAGAATTTCAAACCGAGTTTCAGGATTTGCTGAAAAACTATGTTGGAAGGGCAACTCCGCTTTATTTTGCGAAAAATTTAAGCGAAAAATATCAAACCCAAATTTATTTGAAAAGGGAAGATTTGAATCACACTGGAGCGCACAAAATCAATAATGCACTTGGACAATCTTTGTTGGCAAAAAGATTAGGAAAAAAACGGATTATTGCAGAAACCGGAGCCGGGCAACATGGCGTTGCAACTGCTACAGCATGCGCTTTGTTGGGTTTGGAGTGCATCGTTTACATGGGCGAAATCGACATTGAAAGACAGGCGCCGAACGTCGCAAGAATGAAAATGTTGGGTGCAACCGTAATTCCTGCAACTTCGGGTTCAAAAACTTTGAAAGATGCGGTGAATGAAGCGTTGCGAGATTGGATCAACAATTCAACTACAACACATTATATCATCGGAAGTGTGGTTGGCCCGCATCCATTTCCGGATTTGGTAGCACGTTTTCAATCTGTGATTTCCAAAGAAATTAAAGAACAATTATTGGAGAAAATTGGGAGGAAAAATCCCGATTACGTCATCGCTTGTGTTGGTGGTGGAAGCAATGCTGCGGGAACTTTTTATCATTTCGTGAATGAAGAAAATGTAAAATTAATAGCGGCCGAAGCAGGTGGTTTTGGAATTGAATCCGGGAAATCTGCGGCGACTACTTTTTTAGGAACTTTGGGCGTTTTGCACGGTAGCAAAAGTTTGATAATGCAAACCGAAGACGGACAAGTGATCGAGCCACATTCGATTTCCGCAGGGTTGGATTATCCCGGAATTGGACCGTTTCATGCGAATTTATGTAAAGAAAATCGGGCAGAATTTTTCAGTATTAATGATGATGAAGCATTGAAATCGGCTTTTGAATTAACGAAAATGGAAGGCATTATTCCCGCTTTGGAATCGGCGCACGCTTTGGCGGTTTTAGAAAAGAAAAAATTTGCGAAAAACGATGTCGTCGTGATTTGCTTGAGCGGACGTGGCGATAAGGATATGGAAACTTATTTGAAAAGGATGGAAGATGAAAGTCTGAAGACGGAAGATTAGCTCCGTATAAAAATAAAATTTCTTAGAGCCTGTTTAAAAATTAAATAAAGAAAAGTTTATGGCAT
>NZ_JBAVFG010000233.1:0-4588 GCF_049588135.1 Kaistella sp.
CTTCGGGGGTGAGTAGAAACCAAGACTTTCGAACCAAATCATAAATAAAAAACTTATCTTTGTCTCTCTTGATTTCAAAATTAAAGTCCTCATTAAAATTCAGTTTCGGAAGTTCCATTTATGAAAGAATTAGATTTAATCCTCAAAAATATTAAAAATAAAGAGCTTTTGCCGATTTATTTTTTCCATGGTGAAGAACCTTTTTTTATGGACGTGGCCCTCAAGTCATTTGAAAACGATGTTTTAGAAGAAGATGAAAAGGCCTTTAACCAAACCGTCGTTTACGGAAAAGACACCACTTTTTCTGAAGTGCTTTCTCTTGCAAGACAATTTCCCATGATGGGCGACAAGCAAGTGATCATCGTAAAAGAAGCTCAGGACATCGTGCTCACCGAAGCAGAAAGTAATGCTTTGAAACTCTACGTCGAAAATCCCGTTGAATCCACACTTTTGGTCATCGCCTACAAATACAAAAAAGTAGATGCCCGAAAAGCATTCACCAAAACACTCACGCAGAAAAAAATGATTTTTTTGAGTGAAAAAGTGAAGGATTATAATATTTCAAAATGGATCGATTCTGAACTCAAAACTTTAGGACTTCAAGCCAAACCCAATATACCGACAATTCTTGCAGAATATTTAGGAACCGATTTGTCGCGGATTTCCAATGAATTGCTGAAACTCAAAATGATTCTGAAAGATAATGAAGTTTTGGATGAAAAAATGATCGAAACAAATATCGGAATCAGCAAGGATTTCAATGTTTTCGAACTCATCAAAGCACTTGGTAAAAAGGATGAAATTAATGCTTTCAAAATCGCACACTTTATCGGAAAATCCCCGAAAGCAAATCCATTTGTAATGACTACTGGTAATTTGTACAATTTCTTTTCGAACCTCGTCATCTTTCATACCATGGCTGGACAATCGCCACAAAATCAAGCTTCCACGATGGGGGTGAATCCTTATTTTTTGAAAGACTATGCAGAAGCAGCACGATTCTACAACCTTAAACATTGTACACGAGCCATTTCTATTTTACGGGAAATCGATCTTAAAAGCAAAGGTTTGGGCGCGATCAATATGACGGATAGTGAACTGCTGAAAGAGATGGTGTACAAGATTTTACATATCGATCAGTATAAAGTAAAGGTATAAGTTCTGTCCTTTGAAGGGATGTATTTATTGTTCTTGTGGTAACAATAAATAAGAGTTTCCGCTCTAGCTGGATTAGTAATTTTATAGTCCAAAGAAATTTTTAGAAAAAATTCAAATCCTTTACATTGACAAAATTCATCATCAAAAAATTCGCTAACCCGAAATAAATCACGATTTTTGAAAACTTTAAAAATTAATTTTAAATCTAATTTTATATAATGGAAGACCATATTTTAGACTGCGTAATCGTAGGTTCCGGACCATCCGGTTTTACAGCTGCAATTTATGCGGCAAGAGCTGACTTGAAACCTGAATTATACACAGGTCTTGAACCAGGCGGACAATTAACCACCACGACCGAAGTCGATAATTTCCCTGGATATCCGAACGGAATTACTGGTCCGGAAATGATGATGGATTTGCAAAAACAAGCCGAAAGATTCGAAACCAAAGTTCATTACGAAATGATTACTAAAGCCGAATTCTCTCAGGAAGTTGGTGGGATTCACAAACTGTGGGCAGGAAAAAAAGAAATATTGGCAAAATCAGTGATTATTTCAACTGGTGCAACTGCGAAATACCTAGGTCTCGATGATGAGAAAAAATATTCTGGTGGTGGCGTTTCTGCTTGTGCAACCTGCGATGGATTTTTCTATAGAGGAAAAGATGTTGTTGTAGTTGGGGCAGGAGATACTGCAGCGGAAGAAGCAACCTATTTAGCGAAATTGTGCAATAAAGTGACCATGTTGGTAAGAAAAGACCATTTCCGTGCATCGAAAGCGATGATTCACAGAGTGAGCAATACCGCAAATATTGAAGTGAAATTCAACCATGAGCTTACCGGAATCGAAGGCGAGAACTCGTTGGTAGAAAGAGCAGTGGTCATCAATAACCAAACGCAGGAAACCTCAGAAATCGACGTTCACGGAATCTTTATCGCAATTGGTCACAAACCGAATACCGACATATTTAAAGATCAAATTACCTTGGATGAAAACGGATATATTAAAACCATTCCAGGTTCTAGTAAGACCAATTTGCCAGGGGTTTTTGCAGCAGGTGATGTACAAGATAGTCATTACAGACAAGCGATTACCGCAGCAGGAAGTGGTTGCATGGCAGCAATGGATGCAGAGAAATATTTAGGCGAACTTCATTAATGATTGTCAGTTAATAGTTATCGATAAAGTGGGTTATTGCAATTTTGCATCTTGCATCTGAAAAATGAGAAATTTATTCTACATATTCCTAGGAGGAGGATTGGGAAGCGTGCTGCGTTTCCTAATCTCTAATTATACCCAGAAATTATGGAATATTAATTCTTTTCCGATGGGAACTTTTGTAGTCAATATGATTGGTTGTTTTTTGATTGGAGTATTTACTTCATATTTCATTAGAGTTGATAATTATCTGAAATTTCTGTTGATTAGTGGTTTTTGTGGAGGCTTCACCACTTTCTCTACTTTTTCCGCTGAAAATTATTCTTTGTGGCAAAGTGGTAATTATCTAGTATTGTTATTTTACATTTTATTGAGTATTATGGTGGGTTTAATCGCTGTTTACCTCGGTTTACAAATGGCTAGAAATTAATTTTCACTTTGATAATGAATGGTTTAAATTTTTTTTTGAAAATAATTTGGTCAATATCAAAAAGGTTTTTATATTTGCACCACTGAAAAAGAGAAATCAATTTCATTGGAGAACTGGCAGAGTGGTCGATTGCGGCAGTCTTGAAAACTGTTGACTGTAACAGGTCCTGGGGTTCGAATCCCTAGTTCTCCGCTTAGATCCCTATAAGTTTATACTTGTAGGGATTTTTTTTGTAAAATTTCTACACAACGGATCATGCTGGATCAGTCTCAAAAGTTGGGGGAGAAATTAGTTTTTTAATATTTTTACAGGATGACAAATACTGTTGAACTGTTGAAATTATTGCTTCCAGAATTTATTGTGGAACATTTTGAAGTGATCAAATTTGAAGAAATCGTTTTTCTTTAGAACCTTCGTTATTACCCCACAAAAAAAGAGAACCAATTTCTTGATTCTCTTTATTTAGTAGCGGAGACACGACTCGAACGTGCGACCTCCGGGTTATGAGCCCGACGAGCTACCTACTGCTCTACCCCGCGTTATTATGGTGCAAATATACAGCATTTAATTTTCAAACAATTTAAAATCGCAAAATAAATTGATAATACATGAACTTTAGATGACGCTATAATACATGATAGAAAATATTTCTAATCATAGAAGGTACAAAATAAAATTAAAAAGGTACTTGGATTACTCAATACAAATATTATTTTGCTTATTTCTTTAGCCCTTTCTGTCGTTCTTTCATGATTGATAAATATTTCTTCATAAACCAATTCTGGGTTATGTCTGCTGAATTAAGATACAAATTTGAAAGTCTATAATAATTTGAAGAATATTTTGGTTCAACAGAAATGCCTTTTTGATATGTTTCTACAGCTTTGTTGTATTCTTTTTCAAATTCGTAAACCACACCTGTTTCAAGATAGAGTAGTCCTTTATTTGGAAACTTAGAAATTCCCTTGTCAGCTATTTCTATTGCTTTTTTGGTTTTCTAGCATATCATAAGAATTCCCCCAAAGTGTATAAAGTCGTTCATTAATATTTTTGTATCCTTCCAATTTTTCTAGAATTTCGATTGCCTTTTTATAATTTTTTTTAGATAATTTGCGTAACCAATCTCGTAAGGATAATTGAAATTTTCAGAATCTAATTTTTGATCTTCTTGTAGAAGTAAAATGCTTTCATCAATTTTTCCGTTATCCATCATTTTTATAGCTTTCATTCCTTTTTGTAAAGCAATTTCTTTATTGTTTTGAGCAAAAGAATAATTAGAAATAAAGACCAATAAAAATATGAATTTGATTGAGTTTTTCATTTGTGGTAGCCATTCTATGATACTCTGACTGATGAAAAAGTATTGGCGAAGTGCGGTTTTAAAGGACAGAATGTTCAAGAAAGGGCAAACATAGTTAACGCTTTTTCAATTGAACTAAATTACAAAAAATAGTAGAAAAAGAAGCCGCAAACAAATAAGTATTAAAAGAATGAGATAAATGGCTTCTTGGAATTTAGAATACTTAGAGGAGAGGGATTGATTAAATTTTAATGCATGTAATCTGGGTTCTTAAAATAAAATCTTGCCAGTTAAGAAAAACTTCTTATCTTTGCAATCCCAAATCGAGAGATGATTGGGGAGCGAAGTAGGAGAATATTGAATGTTATTAATAGGGAGTTATTGGTTAGTTAAAAAACTTTTAAATTTCTTTAAGAAACATTTGGTCACTTAGAAAAAACTTTATACTTTTGCACTCGCAATTCGGAGCCAACGACAGAAAGAGTTTCCGGATATAAGCGAAGAGATTAAAAGATCATTGACATACAAATAACAACCAAA
>NZ_JBAVFG010000234.1:0-7078 GCF_049588135.1 Kaistella sp.
CTCACAATAAAGCCAGTTTTATAGATCACATATCTCTATCAGTTTTTTAATATTTGAATTTTACAAGTCCGAAAATATTGGGGACGTAAATTCTTGGATAAAATATAGAGTTATGGATAAAAATACAGACAGTTGGCTGATCTCAAATTTCAAAAATGGCAACGAGAAAGCACTCGCCGTACTCATTGAAAGACATCAGAAAGAAATTTTCACTTTCATTTTTTATAAAATAATGGATGAAACCTTGGCAAATGATATTTTCCAAGATACCTTCATGAAAATTATTGTTACCTTAAAAGAAGGCCGATATAACGAAGAAGGCAAATTTGTTTTGTGGGCAAAACGCATTGCTCATAATCTGGTGATCGATCATTTTCGGTTAAAAGCAAAACATAATAAAGTCTCAGAAACCTCTTACGATAATGAAGAGTTTTCGATCTTCGATTTAATTGCGGTAAAAGAGGAGAACATTGAAGACCAATTAATTAGCAGGCAAATTCAGGAGGATTTGATGAAGATGCTAGATTGTTTACCAGAAAATCAACAGGAAGTTATTCGGCTTCGGTTTTTTGATGGATTGTCTTTTAAAGAAATCGCAGATCAGACCGATGCGAGTATCAATACAACTTTGGGAAGAGTGCGTTATGCGCTCATCAATTTAAGAAAAATTATGGAAGAACATCAGATTATATTAACCAGATAATAATATGCGAAATTTTTCGTTTTTAGTTAAACTTTTCGCTTATGAAAAATATTGACACTTTAAATGAAAAACGATTGACACCAAAGAAACAAACCATTGATTTTCTGCTCAGCTATTCTCAGAGCATTCAATTATTAAAAGTGAAATCAAAAATTCATATTGTTTCTAAGAACTAATCTTATTTCCTTAAATTTGTGCTGTATGAAAATTCAGCACATTTTTTTTGATCTCGATAATACTCTTTGGGATCACCGAGGTAATGCCTTTTTAACTTTAAAGGAAATTTTTAAAAGACAAGAGGTTTATAATAAATATAATATCAATTTTGATGATTTCCATCGAGAGTATTTCACCATTAATGAAAGACTTTGGGAGCAAATTCGCGACGGAGAAATCGATAAAGAATATCTTCGAAAACACAGATTCTACGATTCTTTTCTCTTTTTTGGGATTGATGATTTCGAGTTGGCGCAAACCTTTGAGCATAATTTCTTAGATGAAATTCTTAATTATAATGACTTGGTAGAAGGTGCGTTTGAAATCTTAGAATATCTTTATGATAAAGGCTATCAACTGCATATTCTCTCCAATGGTTTTAAAGAAGTTACGCATAAAAAATGCGAACTTTCGGGAATTCAAAATTACTTCGAAACCATAACAAGTGCAGATGAAATCAATATCAGAAAGCCGCAACCTGAGATTTATGATTACGCTTTGAAAAAAGCCAACGCTAAAGCAACAGAATCTTTAATGATTGGTGACGACTGGATCGCCGATGTAGAAGGCGGAAAGTCTTTCGGCTTAAAGGTGATTTATTTCGATGTCTTCGATGATAAATTCGAAGCAGACGAAGTGCAGGTGATTAGAAAATTAATTGAACTAAAAGAACTTTTATAAAAAAAGCCTTTCCAAATAGGAAAGGCTTTTTAGTTTGGTGTTTTTAATTAAACGCCAACACTTTTTCGAACGCGTGCTAAAGTTTGCAAAGCAATTACTCGCGTTTTTTCTGCGCCTTCCTGTAGTTTTTCTTCCAATTCTGGCAAGTTGTTCATATAGTAAGTAAAGCGTTCTCTTTCCTTTTCAAATCTGGTTAAAATTAGATTCAACAATTCTGTTTTTGCGTGACCGTAACCGAAATTTCCGGCGAGGTATTTTTGTCTTAAAGTTTCTGTTTGTTCAGGGGTTGCAATTAATTCATATAATGCAAAAACTTTATCTGTTTCAGGATCTTTTGGATCTTCAAGAGATTTGGAATCGGTTTCAATTCCCATTACCTGTTTTTTTAATTCCTTTTCCGGTAAGAAAATATTGATGATATTTCCTCTTGATTTCGACATTTTTTGTCCGTCGGTTCCGGGAACGTATTTGGTGTCTTCCTGCAATTCTGCTTGTGGCAAAACAAAAACTTCACCCATTTGATGGTTGAACCTCGCACCCATATCACGCGCCATTTCCAAATGCTGCAACTGATCTTTTCCCACCGGAACAATTTCCGCATCGTATAATAAAATATCTGCAGCCATTAAAACAGGATACGTAAATAATCCAGCATTCACATCATCCAGACGATCGGCTTTGTCTTTAAATGAATGAGCCAAGGTTAATCTTTGATAAGGAAAAAAGCATGATAAATACCAAGTTAGTTCACAGGTTTCGGCAATGTCACTTTGTCTATAGAAGAAAGTTTTTTCTGTATCTAAACCACATGCAAGCCAAGTTGCGGCAGTTTCGTAAGTGTTTTTCTTCAGTGTTGCTGCATCTTTTATTTGCGTTAAAGAATGCAAATTGGCGATAAACAAAAACGATTCGTTCGCTGCGTTTTTAGAAAGTTCGATTGCGGGAATAATTGCTCCTAAAAGATTTCCCAAATGTGGTGTTCCTGTTGCTTGTATTCCTGTAAGTATTCTCGACATGTGTTTTGGTGTAATTTAGCAGCAAAAATACAAAACAATGCTAATATGACCAATCATCGGACTATCAGAAGTTTTTTAATTCTATTAATCAGTATTAATGAGTTGTTCAATATTATTTTTTAGAAGTTTATTTCTTTTTTGATTGGAAAGAAAACTTCTCATCAGAAATAAAATTGAAAGCGCAGAAAAACTAACAATCAGTAATTGATAAATTTGGAATTTGTTCTTGGTACTAACTATTTTTTCTTGAGTCTCAGAGGCTTGTATGTTCATATAGCGATTAAGAGACTTTTGGTCTTTTTTTTCTTTTTCCTGTTTTAATTGTAAAACCTGGTCGCTATAAAGCTGATATTTCTCCCAGTTATTTATTGCTAAATAATTATTAGCCATTAATTTGTAAATGCCTTCACTGAGGACAAGGTCTCCAATCGTCTTTGCTAAATGATCTGCTTTATTCAATAAGTGTAATGAATTTACATATTCATGATTAACGTATAGATTCTCCGATAAACCTTTTAAAGCATAGGCTTCAATGCTTTTTGCGTCTGCCAGTTGACCATATTTTACTGCCTCTGTAAAGTAAAGTTTACTTTTAGAATTTTGATTTAATTCCATATAGCAATAACCCATATTGTATAAAATGATACTGATATTAGATGAGTTTCCTTTCTTTTTTGGTAATTTCTTGAAATATTTAACAGCTTGCGAAAACTTTTCTAAAGCCATTTCTGGATTAGCTTGGCTTCTGTAAATCATACCGCGAATCATATTATTAAATTCAAAATTGTAATCTCTGCTATTATCATCTGGCGGTAATTTCAGATAAAATTCTTTGGCTTTATCTAGTGTTTCTAAAGATTTATCGTAAAGCTGCATCTGTTGATATTGTACAGATACGGAATTTAAAATTCGGATTTTTGTTTTAATTAACGCATCAGAATTAATGAGGTTGGTCGTTTTCATAATGAAATACAGAGAGCTGTCGATATCACGTTTTGCAATATAAGCAGTGGAAATCATCATATAAAGATTTGCGACTTGATCGGTGTTTTTTTCTTTTTTTAATAGTGAAAATGCGATTTTTATCGACTCATTCGGGTTTTCGTAAAGAATGTCATTTGCCCTTTTTATTTCGGCCTCATTATTTTTAACTTGAGAAAATAAGGTTGTCGATAAGCAGAATATAAAGTACCGGAGCAGGTTGAAAAATGGTCTCATTTTATTTGTCGATTTTTTACTTGTTGTATGTAATCATTTGGAGACATGCCAGTTACAGATTTAAAAACTACTGTGAATGTACTGTGAGAAGTGAACCCGGTAAATTCTGCTAAATAACTTATTTTATATTGCCGGTAAGTGGGATCTGAAGATATGAGGTGTGCAACATAATTGATTTTCAGTTCATTAATATAGGTGGTGAAATTTCTTCCTTTAAATTTATTAATCACTTCAGAAAGGTATTTGGTGTTCGTTTCTAGTTGTGCAGCAAGAAGAGCCAAAGACATGTTTTTAGATAAAAACTGTTTCGATTCTTCAAAATCATTAAGTTGTTTCAGTAGATGGTCTTCTTTTTCTTTCGGGATAACTAATGCCTTTTTAACGACTGGTTTTTCAGGCTGTATCATTTTGTTTTCTTTTTGAGCAAAGAGTATCTTTTGGTTTTCAAAAAATAAAACCTGCTTCTCCAGTGTTTTTTTCTTTTGCCTTTCTTGGTAATTTAAAAAAAAGATTGTCGAAATAATTAAGAGGGCAATACCTAGGTAAATATAAGTCTGCTGTTGCTTTTTAGAAATGTAAGTGTTGTAATTTTGAGTTTGGATGGCTTGATTTAGCCTCATGATATTGCGGATGGCTTCTGCTCTATTTTCCTCTATTATCATTTGCGAGTCATCATATATTTTTTGATAATCTTTATGTTTATCGTTTTCTTTTAAGGCGATATAGTTTTTTGCAAGTCTGCTGTAGATTTTGTTTTTGATGATTAGAAAATCTGTATTTTTAGTTTTTTCTAACGCTTTTTCGAGAATAGTGGTTGCAGCGAGGTATTCGTTTTTTGCGAACAAAACATCTGATTGATTCAAATAGGTGGACGAGAAAAGATAATTGTTATAGGGATGTGCTTTTAAAATAGTTAATACCTCTTCGAAATACCTTTCAGCAGTTTTGTTATCTTTTTTTTGAAAGTATATTTTTCCCGCAAGAATTTTGTTTTCGCAAATAATGATATATGATTCGGGAGAGTTAGATTCGATATAACTGTTACTTAGGGTAATGTTTTCTAAGGCTCCATCATTATTTTTAAGTGCAAATAAATTAGCGGCATGAAGTTGGTAAACTTTAGCAGCCTTGTTGTTTTTTCTGTTTTTTATTTGGCTTAAATCTTTTAAGATGGGAGTCACAAGCATTTCTGATTGTTCGTATAAATTAACTTCCTGGAAGCACTGCATCACTCCAATGTTAATAAGCAGTTGATCTTTTTTCTGTAGGTGATTGGAAGTGTTTAAATTTTCTAACGCAATTTGTACTGCTTCAACATAATTTCCTTTCAGAGAATAGGCTTCTGCAAGGATATTTTTGATGATCAGCTTTTCATAATTTTGATCATCCTTGACACTTATATTTTTACAGGATCTGATCCCAGCATCAGGATTTTGATAAAGTTTTTCGATGCTTTTTCCAACCATTATTTCGAAGTCACTTTTCTTTTGACCAGATATAAAAACAATGTTGATCAAAAAAATAAATATAAATAGTTGCTCCCACTTCATTTAACAAAAATAATTTTTTTTTATTGATATACAAGAGTTTTGTTATTTATATATGATTTTGTTATTTTTTATTTAAAAATGCTGTGTTGTTTGTTGCAATCTTGCTTAATCTGTGTGGATTTCAAATATATAAAGTGGGATTCTTTATCAATGCTGTATTTTACAAATCATTGATTATTAATGTTTTACACTTTGTGTCTTTGCGATTTCGTGAAATACGAAAGGCATTTATTAGGCGGTTCGCTATGGATGGAGGTATGTTTGTAATACAAAAAAAATAATAATTATTATGAAAAAAATTTACTCAATTGCGCTAGTTATTTGCGGATTAAGTGCGGCCAACGCTCAGGTTTTTGATACTGGAAACATGATGCAAATGACAGATGTTTCTAATACTGGTGTTGCAGTTGGTAATTTTGCCGGTGGTGCTGCTCATGTAATGTGGACGGAAGGTAGTGGAACAGCTACAATTGGCGAAAGCGATGATCAAATATCCGGGATGACGAGTATTTCTTCTGATGCAAAATATGTTTCTGGAAGTTTAACTAACCCGGCAACAGGATTGGAAGAAATGGCGCGTTATAATACAACCACTCAAGTTTGGACCTTTTTAGGAACTTTATCTCCAAACGCAGGGAGTTCTGCTTGGGGAATGACAAGTGATGGTTCTACCGTTGTAGGTTTAGGCGATTTCGGAGGTTACTTAGGACGCGCAGTAAAATGGTCACAAGCAACAGGATTTGTTGATATAGGAACCACGGTTGCTGGTAGCAGTTCTAGAGCCAATGGTATTAGTGATGATGGAAGCATGGTCGTAGGATGGCAAGATGACGATTATGGTGATCGTTTCGGAGTATATTGGAAAAATGGAGTTCAGACTCATCTTACAGATACTAACGGAGAATTTGTTGGTGAAGCAGTGAATGTAACACCGGATGGCAAAACAATCGTTGGAGCAAACCTTGATAACATTCCTTACATTTGGACTGAAACTGATGGTTATACCGAATTACTTCAAGAGGATCCAATGATAGAAGGAACGGCAATAAGCGTTTCTGATGATGGTAAAACCGTAATCGGATATTTAAGAGAATGGGGAACTGGTGCTTTGTCAGGGAATGGTTTTATTTGGACCAAAGAAACGGGCGCACTTGATCTGAATGAATATGTATTGAGTTTAGGATTAGATGATTTGGGAATTACATTTGCATTGCCAATGTCGATTTCTCCCAACGGAAAATACATCACAGGAATTGGTAGATCAGATTCTGGTTATCAAGGTTTTGTAATTAAACTTCTTGGCACGCTTGGAACAAACAACGTGAATGCTGCCAAAATCGATATTTATCCAAACCCGGTACAAAATACATTGTATTTAACCAATGCCGATAAAATTGATAATGTAGAAATTTATAACATGGTAGGACAGAAAATTCTTTCTACTAATAAAGTTTCTAAAGAAGGTCTTAATGTTTCTAACTTAACCAAAGGAGCTTATTTGGTAAAAGTAAAAACCGGTAACCAAACCGAAACCGTTAAGATGCTTAAAAAATAAGGATTCAATAATCAAAAGTAAAAATAAAGTGAAAGGAGAATTCGTCAATTAAGTTTGACGAATTTTTTTTTATTGGATTTCGGTTGTGTTTTTAATTAATTTAAAATTTAGGGTTGTGTAACGGTTACGGATGTTATAC
>NZ_JBAVFG010000235.1:0-24786 GCF_049588135.1 Kaistella sp.
GTATAAAAGGATGAATCAATTGAAAAATAGTCAAATAAATACCCGAAAGTAACCACTAATTAAAAACTGAATCGCTTTTTTCATGAGCGTAATTTTATAAAAATAATCAAATTTATAATTTAAAAAAGGTTTAAATCTAAATCATTGTGTATATAAAGTATTTCATCATTATCATTATCCCGAAGCTGAAAAATTTCATCGCTCCCGTTCGTCATCCAAAGTTCATTGGAATAATTTACATTTTTTGCAGCAAAAACAAAATAACTGTTGTAAGTAAAAACCCTTCCTTCCAAAACTGGCCCATCCATTTGTTTCAAAAGTTTGGTTCCTGCAGAAGTTCCGTCTGAAATGAAAACTTTATTATTGGAACTGATGAAGATTCTACTGTTATCGGACGTCATATCCATTTGATAGCTTTCTTCAAAACGGTAGATTTTTTGGGTTCCATTCGTAGTTCCATCGGTCGCCCAAAGTTCATTTTTCGAGGAAACTTGGGTAATGAAAAATGTTTTATCGTTAATATTGGTAAAAACCTTATTTCCTTGTAAATAAGGACTTCCTGTATCTGGTCGAATAGTCGATATTTCCTTGGCTTTTTGAGTGTCAAAATCGTAAGCCCATAAACTTAAAGGTTTAGGATAAGTGCCCGTTTCTGTCCCTCTAAACAAAATCTTATTTTGAAGCGTAATCAAATCCGAAGCAGAAATTCCATTTTTGTAGTTAATTTCATACAAATCCGCATCAAGTTGTTGTGAGAAATTTAAAATAGAAAATAAAAAAAAAGATGAGTAAATAGAATTTCTTCATGCTATATTGACATTAATTAAAATTAATTCCTGAAATCCCCCATATCTAATTTTAAAGAAAAGAAATTAGAGTAAAAGTTAGAACCACCGATTCCAGAATTAGTAATCGCATAATCCAAAGTTAAACCTTGGTATTTAATCCCAATTCCTGCACTGGGCTGAAAAGAAACTTTTCTTTTTAAATTCTCGATATCGGTTATCGTTTGAAATCTGTTTAAACCAACTCTTACAAAAATCATATCCTGAAATTTCAGTTCCGCACCCGCATACGGAGTGATGCTTGCAAAATCGGTTGAAATAATCGCCGCAGTTTTGGCAAAATCTATAGTTAAACCAGCTTCTGGCATTAATTCTAAATCACGGTTGATTTCAAAATTCCTGCTCATTCCTAAATTTAATTTAGGCATGGTAAGTTCCATTTTATCTTTCGGTGCAGGATTAAATTCCTCACCATTCACCACCGCAGAAAGTTCCTTTTGATTCACCGTCCAGAAGTTTACCGTCGTAGTAATGTCTTTCATCACAGCGCCATAATTCCAGCCATTATCTGAATGATAGATTGCGCCCAAATCAAATCCAAAACCATATCCACTCGCAAATTTCCCAACATTTCTATAGACTAATTTAGCATTCACACCAATATCTAATCTTTGATTTCCACCCGGATGGAACGCATAAGAAACCAAAGCTGCATAATCTGACTGAGAAAAACTGGTGATTTTATCGTAATCAATATTTCCTTCAGGATCGATTAATTGCGTCGTATTTAAAATATTATCAACCCCAAGTCGAACCACAGAAATTCCAAAAACGCCACCATCATTATCTAAAGCTTTTGCATAAGCGATATAATCGTATTTGGCAATCGATTCAAAATATTCGGCGTGCATTGCCGCACCTTGCCAATCGCGATTAATTCCGATTAAACCAGCTGGATTCCACATTGGGGAATAAACATCATTCTGATTGGTAATTACTGCGCCTCCCATTGCCAGACCTCTTGCGCCAGCTCCGATATTCAGAAATTCATTCGAATATTTTCTGATGATTTGTGCCTCAGAAAAACTTATTAAAAAAATAAAAAGGGTAAAGAATATTTTTTTCATCAAATTTCTACTTTTTTAGCCGTTTTTCTCGACTTAATAATTCCGTTTGCGATAATGGCTAAAATCATAACAAGCGAGGCGCCATAAAAAATGGGGCTCATTTCTTCGGATTCTCCAAAGATAAAAAAAGCGAGAATAATCCCATAAATTGGTTCCAAATTTACTGTTAAAATTAAAGTAAAAGGGGAAATGTATTTCATCAATTTAATCGATTCTAACATTGGAAACGCTGTGAAAAAACTTGCCAATACTATAATTAACGCTAAATCGCGATAACTTATTTCATTGAGTTGAGAAAATTCTCCGGTGAGCATATAAAAAACACTTAAAAGAAGAAACCCGAAAAAAATTTCGTAGAAAATAATATTTCCTGAGCTTGTTTTTCCATAAATTTTTCCATTGTAAACAGAAAATACGGTTCCGAAAAGTGCAGTGAGAATTCCGAAGAAAATTCCTTCTTTGTACTGGAATTCGGTTTTGAAAATGAGGCCCATACAAATCACAATCACAACTCCCATGACGACTTCGGAAATATCGATTTTTCGTTTAAAAATAATCGGTTCTAAAATGGAGGCAAAAAGGGTAGAAAGTGAAAGGCAACTAAGTGCAATAGAAACATTAGAAACTTTAATTGAATAGAAGAAACAAAACCAGTGAGCCGCCATGAAACCACCAATTATTGCCAATTGCAGCAATAGTTTTTTTGAAATTTTCAAACTTTCTCTTTTGAAAAACCGAATGAAAACATACAAAAAAAATGAAGCAAAAAACATTCGGTAAAAAACCAGAATGTGTGCATTGGCATGAATGAGTTTCCCTAAAATTGCGGTAAATCCCCACAAAAATACGATAAGATGTAACCTGAAAAGTGCGGAGTTTTTGAACACAATATTTTATATTTCGATTTTTGCAAATTTACAAATCCCTTTTTAAAAATGAGGGTAAATATTGAAAATTGATGGGCGAAAATTAAGAGTTGTTTAGATTTATTTTAAACACACAAGTCACATAAGTTTTAGTTAAAAAAAGAACATATTAGAATGAAAGTCAAAGATTTTTTGAACTCATGTGCACTCATATTTTCAATTTTAATTAACTTATGGGTTAAAAATTTAAAATAGTATTAAAACTCAAATGTCCTGTAAAACAAAAACCCCAAAAATTTTTACAACTTTTGGGATCTTCAAATAATAAACTTTTAAAAAAATAAATGAGGAACAGAATTATTGAAAATTCATGAAACTATTTTAGAATTTCTATTTCATTAACGCAAAATTTGAATAAATATTTTTAGAAAACGGGATAGCATGTTAATTAATTTTCTGTAAATCAAATAATTATTGCAAAGCATGATGAGCAAAGGAATTACAATTAAATATCTTATCTTTAGACAAATTTTTTTCAACAATGGATTTAGAATTTAATAAAAGAGAAGACCAAAATAAATTAAAGCTCGCAGAAATTAACCGATTGTTCGCCGAGATCAAAAAAGGTGGCGGCGAAAAACGCTTGCAAAAACAACGCGACGAAGGGAAATTAACCGCTCGTGAAAG
Source organism: Kaistella sp. (assembly GCF_049588135.1). GTDB lineage: Bacteria > Bacteroidota > Bacteroidia > Flavobacteriales > Weeksellaceae > Kaistella. Next base: position 3,466 of record NZ_JBAVFG010000235.1, read on the forward strand.
AATAGAATATCTTCTCGATAAAAATAGAGAATCCATTGAGATAGGAGGTTTCGCGGGTTATGAAATGTACGAAGAACAAGGCGGTTGCCCAAGTGCAGGCGTTGTGGTGGTGATGGGTTATGTTTCCGGGAAACAATGTTTGGTAGTAGCAAATGATGCTTCTGTAAAAGCTGGAGCGTGGTTTCCGATTACAGCAAAAAAAAATCTACGTGCGCAAGAAATCTCGATGGAAAACAAATTACCGATTATTTATCTGGTAGATTCTGCCGGAGTTTTCCTCCCAATGCAGGATGAAATTTTCCCTGATAAAGAGCATTTCGGAAGGATCTTTCGGAATAATGCTAAAATGAGTTCGATGGGAATTGTTCAGATTTCTGCGGTGATGGGAAGTTGCGTTGCCGGCGGCGCTTATCTCCCGATTATGAGCGATGAAGCGATGATTGTGGACAAAACAGGATCGATATTTTTGGCAGGAAGTTATTTGGTAAAAGCGGCGATTGGTGAAACGATTGATAATGAAACTTTGGGTGGCGCAACAACGCACTGCGAAATTTCTGGCGTTACCGATTACAAAGCGAAAGACGACAAAGATGCTTTAGATCGAATTAAAAATATCATGAAATCGATTGGCGATTACGACAAAGCCGGTTTCGACCGAACTGAAAGTTTTCCGCCCAAAGAAAGTATCGAAAATATTTTCGGTCACATGCCGGTTTCGAGAGGCGATCAATATGATACTTTTAATATTATTAAATGTTTGGTTGATAACTCTGAATTTGAAGAATACAAAGGCGATTACGGCAAATCGATTATTTGTGCAACCGCCAGAATCGATGGTTGGAGCGTCGGAATTGTAGCGAATCAACGAAAATTGGTGAAAAACGGAAAAGGTGAAATGCAGTTTGGTGGTGTTATTTATTCGGATTCTGCCGACAAAGCGACGCGATTTATTGCGAACTGTAATCAAAGAAAAATTCCGTTGATTTTCTTGCAAGATGTAACCGGATTTATGGTGGGTTCCAAATCTGAACATGGCGGAATCATTAAAGATGGTGCGAAAATGGTGAATGCGGTTGCCAATTCTGTGGTTCCGAAATTCACAGTGATTACAGGGAATTCTTACGGAGCCGGAAATTATGCGATGTGCGGAAAAGCGTATGACCCAAGATTAATCGTGGCGTGGCCTTGGTCGGAACTCGCTGTAATGGGCGGAAGTCAGGCTGCGAAAGTTTTGGCTCAAATTCAAACTTCGACTTTAAAAAAACAAGGAAAAATAATTTCGGAAGAAGAAAATCAGGAAATTCTCGATACCATTTCGAAAAAATATCAAAAACAAACCGAGCCGACTTATGCTGCTGCAAGATTATGGACGGATGCGATTATCAATCCAATTGATACCAGAACCTGGATTTCGATGGGAATTGAAGCAGCGAATCATGCGCCGATTACGGAAAAATTTAATTTGGGAGTGATTCAAGTTTAATGAAAGAATATAGCCAATTGAAAATGTTTTGTATGGTTTTTTGTCAATTTCAAATTTTCCATATAAAACAATGCCTTTAAATGAATTTGGATATATTACTATTATGGATAAAAAAATATATTATTATGGGATAATTAATAATGAAACATTTATTGATTTGAGCAATACTATTATATACAGATAATTATAGGATGTTATATAACGGTTGTGTATTTCTTTGAGAAATTTAAGAAAGCAATAGATACTTGAATGATTAGTCAAGTAGGAATAATGTAAGCCGCAAATTTGGATTTGTAAAGTGATCTGTAAATTAAATACTATCTTTAGGATGCTCAATTTTGTAAAAAATGGAAACTAAAAATTTAATTCAAAAAAGTATTGATACCGTAAGAGTTTTATCAGCAGATGCTGTACAAAAAGCCAATTCCGGACATCCTGGAACACCAATGGCGCTCGCTCCTTTAGGTCACGTTTTATGGAGAGAATCAATGAACTATAATCCCAAAAACCCAAATTGGGTAAATCGCGACCGATTTATTCTTTCATGTGGACACGCTTGTATGTTGCAGTACAGTTTTTTACATTTAACAGGTTACGATATTTCTCTTGATGATATTAAAAATTTTAGACAACTTCACAGCATTACACCAGGTCACCCGGAATACGGACTTACACCTGGGATTGAAGTGACAACCGGACCTTTAGGTCAAGGATTTGCCAATGGAGTAGGAATGGCGATTGCTCAACAATATATGGCTTCACGCTACAACCAACCCAATTTTAATATTTTCGATTATCATATTTATGCCATTTGCAGTGATGGAGATTTAATGGAAGGCGTTTCTGCAGAAGCTGCATCTCTTGCAGGTCATCTCAAATTGGGAAATATGATTTATTTCTATGACAGCAATCACATTACCATCGAAGGAAATACAGATATTGCGTTTGATGAAGATGTTTCCAAACGATTTGAAGCTTACGGATGGCATGTTCAAAATCTACCAGATATAAATGATTTGGAGGCACTTTCAACCGCCATTAAAAATGCAAAAGCAGAAACTACACGTCCGTCTTTAATTAAAGTTCGCAGTATTATCGGATATGGAAGTCCGAACAAACAAAATTCTGCCGCTGCGCACGGTTCGCCTTTGGGCAAAGATGAACTTCGTTTGGTAAAAGAAAATTTCGGTTTTGATCCTGATAAAAACTTTGTTATTCCTAAAGAGGTTTTAGATTTTTATCGAGAAGCCGGAAAGAAATCTGCGCAAAAAGAACGTGAATGGAACGAACTTTATGAAAATTACAAAAAACGCCATCCAGATTTAGCAAAAGAATATGAGCTGATTTCTTCTGGGAAATTACCTGAAAAATGGGAAGAAAAATTACCCGTTTTTGAAGCTGGAGAAGAATTAGCAACTCGAAAAGCTTCTGGCAAAACCCTGAACGCTATTGCCGAATTTTTACCTAATTTAATCGGCGGTTCAGCTGATTTGTCGCCATCAACAGATACGAATCTCAATGACTTTCTATCTTTTTCTGCAGAAAATCGGAGCGGCAGAAATTTCCATTTCGGAATTCGCGAACATGCGATGGGATCAGTGTTGAACGGAATGGCGCTCGGTAATTATTTAATTCCGTACGGAGCTACATTTTTGATTTTTTCAGATTATATGCGTCCGCCGTTGCGATTGGCTTCCATTATGAAAATCCGTCCGATTATGGTTTACACCCATGACAGTATTGGTTTAGGCGAAGATGGAACAACGCATCAACCAGTTGAACAATTAATCGGATTGCGCACCGTTCCGAATATGACGGTGATTCGTCCTGCAGATGCAAATGAAACCGCTCAAGCTTGGCGTGTTGCCATCGAACATAAAGATGGACCGGTTTGCATTGTTCTCACTCGGCAAGGAATTCCCATTATCGATCAGAAAAAATACGGAAGTGCTAAAAATGTAGAAAAAGGAGCTTATATTCTCTCAGATTCTCAAGAAACACCCGATATTATTTTAATTGCCACAGGTTCAGAAGTTCATTTAATTCTAGAAGCACAAGAAGAATTGAAGAAAGAAAATATTCAAGCAAGAGTAGTGAGTATGCCGAGTTGGAATTTATTTGATCAACAAAGTCCCGAATACCGCGAAACAGTTTTCCCGAAAAAAATCAGGAAACGCTTGGCAGTAGAAACTGGTTCTCCCGTTGGTTGGATGAAATATACTACCGATGATGGCGATGTCATTGGCATCGAAAAATTTGGGGAATCAGCACCAGCAGAAGAAATAATGAGAGAATACGGATTCGCCGTAGAAAATGTATTGAAAAGAGCACGAGATTTGCTGTTGAAAAAAGACTAAGATTTTCTTTTTCTATTCTGCTCTTTTTATTGACCCATTAAATTAAATCAAAAGACAATGTCCAGCGAATCATTTAAAATTGGAATTTGCGCAGATCACGGCGGTTTTGAACTTAAAGAAAGAATCATTTCTTTTTTAATTAAAAACCAATTTCAGCCCGTAGATTTTGGTGCAAAGGAATTGGATAATGCTGATGATTTTCCAGATTATGTCATTCCACTCGCAAAAGCGGTGGCTTCAAAAGAAATTTTTCGTGGAATTGCGATTTGCGGAAGTGGAGTCGGAGCTTGCATTGCAGCCAATAAAATTTCTGGCGTGAGAGCAGCTTTAATTTCAGAGCATTTTTCAGCACACCAAGGGGTAGAAGATGATGATATGAATTTAATTTGTCTTGGTGGGAGGGTTACAGGTTATGCAAGTGCCGAAGAATTGGTTTTAGCTTTTTTGAATGCGAGATTTATTGGTGCAGAAAGACATCTGCGGCGACTTCAAAAAATTCAGAATTTAGAAAATTATTCTTAAAAAGGGATTGTTTTCTAAATTGATTTTCACTTTTATTAATTTTAAAACAAAGAAAATGAACCCATTAAATCAAATACAAAAACTTGGTCAGAGCATTTGGCTCGATTTGCTCGATCGCGAAATGATGGACTCTGGCAAATTGCAAGACCTCATCGATAATGATGACCTGCGAGGTTTGACTTCAAATCCGTCTATTTTTGAAAAAGCCATTAGTGGCAGTTCAGACTACGACGAAGATATTGTGATACTCTCAAAAAAAGAAGATAATAATCCTGCGATTTTTTTCGATTTAGCAATTGCAGATATTCAGAGAGCAGCTAATCTTTTTAAACCGGTCTACGAAAAAACCAACGGTACAGATGGTTTTGTAAGTTTAGAAGTGTCACCTTATTTGGCACGGGATACCGATGCGACGATTGAACAAGTAAGAGATCTATGGAAGAGGGTGAACCGAAAAAATGTAATGATAAAAATTCCTGGAACCAAGGAAGGTTTAGTAGCAATTCGGGAATGTTTGCGTGAAGGAATTAATATTAACATCACGTTGCTTTTCGGGCTTCCTCGTTATCGCGAAATTACGGAAGCTTTTATGGGCGGATTGGAAGACCGCTTAAAAGAGGGAAACTCCATAAAGGAAATTTCTTCTGTAGCGAGTTTCTTTTTAAGCCGAATTGATGTGATGGTTGATCCAATGTTAGAGCAAAAAGGAGCGCAAAATCTAAAAGGAAAAATCGCAATCGCTTCTGCAAAAAAAGCCTATCAAATTTATTTGGAAATGATTTCTAGTGAGCGTTTTAAAAAGTTAGAAGAGCAAGGTGCGCAAAGACAGCGCGTGCTTTGGGCAAGTACAAGTACAAAAGATCCTTCATTCAGTGACGTTTTGTATGTAGAAAATTTGATTGGAAAAGACACCATCAATACTTTGCCTATGGAAACCATCGATGCTTTTCGAGATCACGGAAAAGTAGCCGAAACGTTGACCGAAGATATTGATGATTCTAACAAAGCAATGGAAGATCTGGAGAAATCAGGAATTGATATTGATAAAATTACAGAGAAACTCGAAAACGAAGGAATAGAAAAATTTAATCAAGCCTATGATAAGTTGATGATAAGTATTGAGAATCAAAAACATAAAGAAATTTAAAACAATGATTGATTTTGACGTATCAAAGATAAAAGTGATTTTCATGGATATCGGTGGCGTGATTTTAACCAACGGTTGGGATCATGAATCACGTGCAAAGGCGGCAAAGATTTTTGGTTTTGATTATGACGAAATGAATATTTTGCACAATTTCATCTATAATGTTTTTGAGATTGGCAGTATTTCATTGGATGAATATCTGGATACCGTTGTATTTGAAATCCCACAAGCTTTTACGAAAGAAGAGTTCAAAGAATTGATGTATTCGCAATCGGTAGAATTACCACAGATGTTACCTTGGCTTAAAAAGTGGAAAAAACAAACAGATTTACCTGTATTTGCCATTAGTAATGAAAATAAGGAACTTAATGATTATCGAATCCAGACTTTTGATTTACATGAATTATTTGATGGATTTTTTTCTTCTTGTTATGTTGGCTATCGAAAACCAGATCCGCGGATTTTTAAAACCGCTTTAGAAATTACACAGGTAAAACCCGATGAATGTATTTATTTTGATGATCGACCCATGTTGGTTCACGCCGCTAAAAAATTAGGAATGAACAGTATTCTTCATCAAAATTTTGAAACCACTAAAAATATTCTCGAACATTTTATAAGAAAATAATACCATGACAAACGAAAATAAAAATCAAAGCTCTTTTGGAATGATTGGTCTCGGAACCATGGGTTCCAACCTTTTACAAAATATTGCCGATCACGGTTACAATTGCTCTGGTTATGATAATGATTCTAAAAAAGTAGATACCGTCAATGATTTGAATCGGGGTAATATTCATGCTTTTTCAGATTTAAAAGATTTTGTGCAAAATTTAAAAAGTCCGAAAGTCGTCATGATGTTGGTTCCAGCCGGTAAAATAGTAGATTCAGTGATTGAAGAATTGCTTCAGGCTATGGATAAAGGAGATATCATTATCGATGGTGGAAATTCACATTTTACAGATACCGAAAGACGTTTCGCAGATCTAGAAAAGAAAGGATATCATTTCGTGGGAATGGGAGTTTCTGGCGGTGAAGAAGGCGCAAGAAAAGGGCCAAGCATGATGCCGGGTGGTGATAAAAAAGCGTATGAAATCCTAAAACCAATTTTAGAAAAAATAGCGGCTCACGTGAATGGTGAACCAACCGTAGCTTATATGGGAGAACGTTCTGCTGGACATTTCGTGAAAATGGTGCATAATGGAATTGAATACGCCTTAATGCAATTAATTTCCGAAACCTATGAAGTGTTGAAAAAAGGACTTCAAATGGAAGACAAAGACATTCATCAAGTTTTTGAAAAATGGAATGAAGGTCGTTTAAAATCTTATTTGATCGAAATTACCCGCGACATTTTCGCTTACAAAAAGAAAGGAGAAAATCATCTCTTTTTTAATGATATTAAAGACGAAGCAAAAGCCAAAGGAACCGGAAAATGGACTTCACAAGCTGCGATGGATATGACCGTTCCCGTTCCCATCATCGATATTGCAGTTTCGATGCGGGATCTTTCAAAATACAAAGATTTGCGCACGAAAGCTTCAAAATTATATCCTAATGAAAAAGAACTAAAATATGGAAACACTGGCGATTATTTAGCTAAAATTGAAGAAGCTTTTTATTTTTCTATGGTTTCCGCTTATGCGCAAGGAATGCACTTGCTTTATTGCGCAAACGAAGAATTTAAATACCATTTGAATTTAGATACCATCGCAAAAATATGGCGAGGCGGCTGCATCATTCGTTCCGAATTTTTAGAAGATATTTATTCGGCCTACAAAAAAGATTCGAAATTAAAGCATTTGTTTTTGGATGAATCCATTCATGAAAGTTTACAAAAAAGTATTCCGGGAATTCGAACTTTTGTTTCAGATGCGGCTTTACATGGAATTGCAGTTCCGGCTTTTGCGGTAGCTTTAAGCTATTTTGATAATTTCCGGAATGAAGAAATGCCAGCGAATCTTATTCAGGCACAACGGGACTTTTTCGGTTCTCATACTTATGAACTGAAAGGAAAAGAAGGAGTGTTTCATACCGATTGGGAAGATCCCAACCATTAAATAGATCTATTCAAAAACTCAAAGATTTTAAACTCAAAGAAATGCTAAAGACCTCAAATAAAAAATCAGATCCCACAATTTTCATCATTTTCGGCGGAACTGGAGATTTAACCAAGCGGAAAATAATGCCTGCACTTTACAACCTTTTTCTCGATAAATGGTTGCCTGAGAACTTTGCAATTATTGGAACATCGTCGACCAAAATGAGTGCTCAAAAATATATCGATGACTTACAATCGGCCGTCGACGAGTTTTCCCGAAATGGTAAAACGAAGGAAGAAGAATGGGCAAAATTTGCGTCGCATATTACTTTTCAGGATGCTGATATTACGGATTCTGCAGCGTTTAAATCCTTTGAAAAACTCATAGAGAAATATAAAAAGGAATGGAAAGAAACGCCTTCTATTATTTATTACTGCGCCGTAGCACCACGTTTTTTCTGTACGATCGCCGAGAATATATCAAAAGCTAAGCTCGAAAATGATCCGAAAACAACACGAATTATTATAGAAAAACCGTTTGGAACTGACCTCGAATCTGCTAAGGAACTCAACAAAAAACTGCTTAGTATTTTTGATGAAACACAGATTTACCGAATAGATCATTATTTAGGGAAAGAAGTGGTGCAGAATATCATGGCATTCCGTTTTGCGAACTCTATTATGGAGCCGCTTTGGAATCGAAATCATGTAGAGCATGTGCAGATTTCGGTAACAGAACAAATTGGCATTGAAAGTCGGGGTAACTATTTCGACCAAGCAGGTATTTTGCGAGACATGATCCAAAATCATTTGTTGCAGCTGCTTTGTATCATTGCGATGGAACCGCCAACTAACTTTAATGCTGATGAGGTTCGCAACAGAAAAGTAGACGTTTTAAAAGCGATGCGAAAAATTGAAACTGGAAAAGTTGAAACCTTATCTGCGAGAGGACAATATAGCTCGGGCTGGATCGAGGGTAAAGAAGTTTTAGGCTACCGCGAAGAGCAAAATGTTGATACCGATTCTAATACTGAAACGTACGCAGCGCTGAAACTTTACGTAGATAATTGGCGTTGGCAAGGCATACCGTTTTACTTGAGAACAGGTAAACGTCTTTTCAAATCAGCTTCTATTATTACGATTCAGTTTAAAGAAATACCGCACAATATTTTTCTATCAGAAGATTCTGGAGCACCAAAGCAAAATCGATTGGTAATCAGCATTCAACCCGATATGGCGATTCGTTTTCAATTGCAAAGTAAAGTACCTGGGCTTGAAATGAATTTGAACACCGTAGATGTCGTTTTTGATTATGCTGCAAGTAAAAAAGCAGACTCGCCAGAAGCGTACGAAACCCTTTTATTGGATGCTATTACAGGAGATCAAACCTTATTTATGCGTGCTGATCAGGTAGAAGCTGCCTGGGAATTAATTATGCCGATTCTCAATTACTGGGAAAAGAATACGGAACAAAACTTTCCGAATTATTCAGCGGATTCTTGGGGGCCGGAAAATGCAGAAGCCCTTATTGCAAAAGATGGTTATCACTGGTTTAACCTGCCTGATAACAAATAAGAAAGATAAAAATGGACTTAAATATTTACAATACTGTTGATGAGGTGATGAATGCTTTGGCGCAAACCATTTGCCATGTTTCCGAATTAGCGATAAAAAAACGTGGACAGTTTAATTTTGTTTTATCAGGTGGAAGTTCACCGCGAAAATTGTATGAACTATTGGCATCAAAAACGTACCATAATAAAATAGCTTGGAACAAAACCTATTTTTTCTTTGGTGATGAAAGATTTGTACCTGAAAACGATTCGCAGAGAAATTCGCTCATGGTAAAAAAAGTTTTATTTGATCCTTTGAAGATTACGAAATCTCATATTTTTAATGTCGATACAACTGGTTCGCCGAAAGAAGCCGCCCAAAAATATGAAGAATCTATCGCCGCACATTTTCAGAACAAAACAGTTGAATTTGATTTTATTCTTTTGGGTCTTGGCGACAATTCGCATACTGCGTCCCTTTTTCCAAATACTTCGGTATTGGAAGAAACCGAGGCTACCATCCAATCAGTATTTGTGAAAGAAGCCGATATGTACCGAATCACGATGACGGCACCGCTGATTAATCAAGCGAGAAATATCGCATTTTTGGTTTTCGGAAAAGAAAAAGCTGAAGCGGTATTTCATGTTTTGGAAGATCAGTCAGGCTCATCAATACAATATCCGGCTCGTTTAATTAAGCGAAACGAAAAAAAAGCACAATGGTTTCTAGATAAAACTGCAGCTTCACGATTATAGAAAACTGAAAAAATTATCTGTACAACATATTATTAAATTTTTAAAAGATTCGAAAATGTTTCCCCAAATAAATCCTACCGAAACTGCGGCTTGGAAAACATTAATTGTACACCAAATAGAAATGAATTCGCTAAGCCCGTTAAAAGGTGAAATCTTTTTGTGAAAAATTCTTTAATATAAAAGGTAGAGAAAGCCTTTCAAATGATCATTGAAGAATCGGAATGTGTGAATGGCGTAACATAATTTAGTAATTGTGTAATGGTTTTAGAGGTTGGAATATGGAACTTTGATTTGTAATAATTCTATTACAAATTCTATTTAATAAAATGAGTAAAACGTTGCATGAGTATTACTTATGCATTTCAGATAATATTTTACACCTCATTACTTATCAAAAGAAATTTCCCTACAAGAGTTAAAAACAAATAATATAAAACGATGGAAACAACGAACACAAGTGCGAATACATTGAAAAAACTATTTAAAACTGTTTTCACATTCGCATTATTGATTACAATGTATGTCAACTTTGGGATAACCAAAGTTTTTGCGCAACCTCGCATCTCTGCATCCATTACCTATCAATCTTTTTATGATGAGCTTTCCCCTTACGGAAACTGGATTGAGTATCCGGGATATAATCACGTTTGGAGCCCAAATGTAGATGGTGATTTTAGACCTTATTTAACGAATGGGAATTGGGAATACACGACTGACGGTTGGGCATGGGCTTCCAATTACGATTGGGGTTGGGCACCGTTTCATTATGGTCGTTGGTTGTATGATCCACAATATGGATGGTTATGGATTCCTGGTTATGAGTGGTCACCTGCTTGGGTAACTTGGGGAGAAGTAGATGATTATTTTGCTTGGGCACCTTTGGGACCGCGGGTAAATGTGGGTTACGCTTATGATAATTGGAGACCTAATTCCTTTTATTGGAATATCGTTCCAAGAGAACATATTTATGACAGAGACGTCTCTAGATTCGCAGAAGATCGACGCAGAGATAATGATTTTTCGAATAGGATTCAAATGCTCAATAATTTTAATAGAACCTCGATCCACAATCAGTATTATTCAAGAGGACCAGAATTGAAAAATGTTGAGCAATATACCAAGCGCCAGATTGTTCCTGCATCAATTAAATCGGTGGATAAGATAATGCCTGCCAGAAGAGACGGTAACAATAATTTACAAATTTATCGCCCTGCAGTAGTTCATCCACAACCTGCCGTTTTCAAAAGGATGAATAGTGACAATATCCCAATGAGAGCAGGAGATGAAGGAGGATCTTTTTCAACAAGAAACTCAAATCAACAGAATAATAACAATAGTAGAAATCCACAATTGATGGAGAATAATCGTCAAAATGAAAATAGGATTGAACGAAAAGCACAGCCTACAGAAAATCCTCCACAAAATCAAAATATGGAGATTAGAAGATCACAATCCATCGAAAACACTCCTCGAATTCAAAATACAGAAGAACAAAGAATGCCTTCCGTTGATCGGTCTATGCAACGACAAAATATAGAGCGTATGCCCGAAATGAGAAGTCCATCAGGTTCTTTTGAAAATAGAATGCCTGGGAATTCAGGTAGAAGAAAGTGATATTTTAGCTATTGAATCAATCAATTAAATTCTAAAAAAATGAAAAAATCAATTTTAATTTTAGCAATGATAGGATTGGGCTTTCAATCTTATGCACAAGAAACCGATGTTCTTTACAGTGCAACCTTAAAAAGAGGAGATGTTCCTCAGGTTGTTCTGAAATCAATTGAAGCCAATTTTCCCGATTACATTGTAAAAGACTACTATGCTGTTCCTATCGATTATGTTGCCGGAAATGTATATGTAAATAGAGATGTAGATCCTTCAGATATTGATAGTTATCAGATCGCAATTTCGTCAAAAGACAGGAGACTTATCGCCAATTTAGATGAGAATGGTAAATTGATGAGTACGGTTGAAAATATTAAAGACACGCCTCCGCCAATGGCGGTATCTCGTTCTATCGCATCAGCATATCCTGGTTGGACGATTGGTAAAGATAACTTCCACATGGTGAATTATGTTAATGGAAAAACAGTTGAACATTACCGATTTCTTCTTTCCAAAGATGGTAAAACGAAACGTGTTCATACCGATGGCAACGGTAAGATTTTAAAGTAAAATCATTCTAAATACTGACAAAAAATGAAAACAGTTAATTGTTAAACCAGATTGCTTTTAAAAGAATTTTTCAGAATTTTCTTTTTTTAAATTAGATGTTTAAAATTACTTCCTTACAAATAATAATTTTGAGGTAGAGATGAAAAGGAGTGGGGGCATACAATATCCACTCCTTTTTTTATTCCATACAAATACGATTGGCAATTACTTATTTGGATTTTAATAAAATTAAAAATGAGAACTTTAGCAAGCGCTTTTTTATGCTTGACCAGCATTTTTGGAATGGCACAACAAGAAAAATTGTCGCTTTCGGATGCCGTTTCATTAACTATTGATAATAATCCCGAACTGAAAAAAGGACAAGCATTAATCGATGCTGCCGCTGCAAGGATTCAACAGTCCAAAAGCAATTACTATCCACAGCTAAGTGCCACTGGCAGTTATACTCGAATAGATCCAACGGGTTTTGTGCCTTTTGCTACTTCGCAGGGAGTACAGAATTTGTCATTTATTCCTAATGATAATTACAACGCCAACATTACGTTGCAAATGAATTTATTTGACTTTGGAAGAACTTCTACAGGAGTTAAAATAGCTGAAAATAGAGAACTAATTTCCGAGACTTCATTGAAGGTAACGAAACAAGACCTTGCTTTGAAAACCATACAGATTTTTTATCAGATTCATTTTTTGCAACAGGCAATTTTGGTACAACAAAAGCAATTAGATGTCTTGCAACAGACCTTAAAACAAACGAAAGAACTAAAGGATAATGGTGAAGCTACCAATTTTGAGGTGCTTACCACAGAAGTGAAAATAGCTTCTGCCGAAAATAAAATGTCGGATTTGAGGACGAGTTTAGCCACCGCATTTATTCAAATGGGACAATTAACTGGAGTTCAAAATTTAAAAGATAAAGAATTGATTAATGATTGGCTGGAGATTAACCAGCCTGACTCTTTACGAACTGAACATTCAATCGATCATCGGTCGGAATATCAACTGGCAAAACTGGAAGAAGAAAATGCGGCTTTGCAAGAAAAATTGGCTCGGAAAAATTATAATCCATATCTGTTTGCAAATATTCAGGGTGGATATAAAAATGCGATTCAACCCAATATCAACGATCTTAAGCTTAATTATGTGGCGGTGGCTCAGTTGACGATTCCTATATTTTCTGGATTTAAAAATAAATATATGCTTCAGGAAGCCAAGGCAAATAAAGAAGCAGCAAGATTTGAAACTCAAGATACCGAACTCAACATCAATTCGGAAATAGCGCAAACACTGGAAAATCTTAAAAATTCTTTTGATAAAATTGAGCGTTCTGAACTTCAGGTAAAGCAAGCCCAAAGAGCTGCTGAAATCGCCCGAGAGAAATATAAAAATGGACTTTTGACCAATTTGGATCTATTGGATTTTGAAAACACTTTAGCCGAAGCAGAGCTCAATCAATTGAATGTGATATTCGCCTATACTCTGAATAGTTTTCAGCTTAAAAAAGCGATGGGTATTTCTCTGTATTAAATAATTTAGTAAAAATGGAAAACAAAGTACAGCCGCCTAAAAAATCCAAAAAAAGGTTAGGTTTTATAATGATTGGAATTATTATTCTCATTGGACTTTTCTTCGGGATAAAATATTTGGTCTATGCACTTAAACATGTTTCCACAGATAATGCAGAATTGCAAACCGATGTTTACCAATTGATACCTCAGGTTTCTGGTCGGATTGCAAAATCTTATGTTGATGATTTTCAACATGTAAAAAAGGGAGATACCCTTTTCATAATTGAAACTGATGACTATGCGATTCGGGTAGCTTCAGCGAAAGCCAATCTTCAAAATGCGATTGCAGATTTGGAGGTTGCAAAAAGAAGTCCAAGTACTTTACGAACAGGCTTGGGGGTACCAAGTTCAAATATTAAAGCGATGGAAGCTGCCAATATCAAAGCTCAACAGGATTTGGAAAGAGGAAAAAATTTGGTAAAAGATGATGTAATAACCCGTGCCAATTATGATGCTTTAAAAGCTGCAGCCGATGCAGCCGAAGCGCAGTACCAATCGGCAAAGTCTCAATATGCCTTTTCGCAAAAGCAAATCGGTACCGCCGAAGATCAGATAAAAGCAGCCGAAGCAGTTGTGGCAATGCGACAAGCGGATCTTGCAAATGCCAGATTGCTTTATTCATACACCACGATTATTGCTCCTGCAGATGGTCAACTTTCGGAAACAAAAATTCAGAAAGGGCAGTTTGTACAGGCAGGGCAACCATTAACGACCATGCTTGGCAGTTCAATTTGGATTGTTGCAAATTATAAAGAAACCCAATTACGGAAAATTCACAAGGGTGATGAGGCTGTAATTACTGTAGATGCGTATCCTCAAAAAAAATTTAAAGGAAAAGTTACGTCACTTTCTCCTGCTACCGGTGCAACATTCTCATTGTTGCCGCCGGATAATTCGACAGGCAATTTTGTAAAAGTTGTGCAATTGGTTCCTGTGAAGATTGAGTTTAATGGCAGTATTCCAACCAATTATAATTTGGAAGCTGGCATGAGTGTAAATGTAAGTATTGCAACAAAACAGTAATGGCAGAAGTTGGCATCAAAAAATGGATGATTACAGTAACCGTAATACTTTGTTCTATGTTGGAGCTGGTGGATGTTTCTATTGTAAACGTTGCCATTACAGATATGATGGGAAATCTGGGTGCAACTATTAATGAAGTGAGTTGGGTAATCGCTGCTTATGCCATTGCCAATGTAATTATTATCCCAATGGCTGGCTTTTTATCGGAGAGATTTGGCAGGCGTAATTATTTTATTACTTCAGTAATCGTTTTTACAATAGCTTCAGTTTGTTGTGGTATTTCTACAGGAATCTGGGAATTGGTCGCTTTTCGGTTTATACAGGGAATGGCGGGAGGAGCGCTGCTTACAACCTCACAAACCATTTTGGTTGAGACTTTTCCAGAAGAGGAATTGGGGCTAGCCAATGGTCTTTTTGGGATGGGAATTATTGTTGGACCGACTATTGGACCGACTTTGGGTGGCGTCATCGTTGACAATCTTTCGTGGCACTGGATCTTTTTTATCAACCTGCCTATTGGAATAGTTGCTACTGCTTTGGCATTTACTTTCATTAAAAATCAACTAAACTATAATCCCAAAAGTATAAAGGCTAAAATCGACTGGTTAGGTATTTTTTTATTAATCATAGGAATAGGTTCTTTACAGCTCGTCCTTGAAAAAGGAAAGGAAGATGATTGGTTTCAATCTAATTTTATCATTGTTCTTACCGCCGTTTCTATTTTTGGGATTGTCTCATTTATTATAAGAATGCTTCTTCATAAAGATCCTCTTGTGGATTTAAGGATTTTGAGGTACAGAAATGTTTCCATCGGAACTTTTATGGCTTTCATTTTAGGCTTCGGGCTTTTTGGTACGGTGTTTATATATCCAATTTTCACGCAACAGATTTTGGGTTATACTGCTACTCAAACTGGGGAGCTTCTTATTCCCGGTGCATTATTGGGTGGTATTTCAATGCCGATAGTGGGCAAACTGGTACAAAAAGGAGTTTCTCCTAAATATTTAATTCCTATTGGGTTTATCGTTTTTGCCACTTTTACTTTTTTAATGGCGGGAATTATTACTCCTGATACCGATCAACGCAACTTTTTTATTCCACTCTTGTTAAGAGGAATGGGGATCGGTTTTCTGTTTTTGCCTTTAACAATTTTGTCGTTGCAAGGCTTGAAAGGAAGAGATGTTTCCCAATCGGCAGGCTTAACCAATATGATGCGTCAACTGGGAGGTTCATTCGGGATTGCGATATTGGCGACTTATTTAACGGATAGAGAACAGTATAATCAACAAAGGATAGGATTGCATTTAAATACCAATGATCCTTTGGTTATGGATCGTGTACAGAATATCATTAATGGTCTTGTCGCGAAAGGGACCAACGTCTTTGAGGCAAAACAGCAAGCTTATAACGTGCTTGAAGAGATGTTGATGAAACAAGCTTATCTGGTTACTTATATTGATACATTCATGATGCTTGGTGCTTTTTTTCTTGCTTGTATCCCAATCGTATTTTTAATTAAAAAGTATAAAGTTACTGGGACAGATGAACCCCTGCCAATACCTTAATTATTAAAAAAAATATTAGTGTAAGTCGCAGTATTTAAAATGATTATAAAGTTAATTTCATAGAGTATTAATAATTAAAACGATGTATTATGAAAAAGTTATTATTGTTATCAGCATTGTCATTTGCAATGTTGATGTCAGCACAAAATTTACCAAGTGCTGTTACGAAATCTTTTAACAAACTGTTTCCCAATCAGGTAATTACTTCCTGGACTGACAATAGTTATTACAATTATGAAAATGATTGGGGAGATGATGTTTACTTTGGAGATTATGATTTTGATGGTTTTGCGGATCCCGTTTTTAATGGATTTTATTCGCCTTATGGTTATGGCTACGGTTATCCTTATCCTTATTATGGATATAGAGAATATGAAGTGCCGATAGATTATGTAGTGAGGACAGAAGTTGCACCCACCTATTATCAAATTTATTTTAATATGGATGATAGCCGAATGACTTCTATATTTAAACCTGACGGAACCTTTATCATTGCAAAAGGCAGAGTCCACACTTTACCGGCTAGTGTTACTTCCGCGGCGATGAGTATGTTTAAAGGACAGACCATAAAGTTCGGAAATGATATGGAAAAAATTATAGTTCCCAGTGTAGCAACTCCCGTCTATCGCTTTAAAGTTGAAGTGAGACATGCAAGAAGTCATATTGTAAAAATGGATACCAAAGGAAAAGTGATTTCGGATAATATTCGTTAAATGAATTTCATTTTTTAATCTCCCAATTATTTCAATTGGGAGGTTTTTACAATGACACTCTACTAATGGGTATTCTAAAAATATTAATTCTTTTGTCAAACAATTTAATTGACATTAATAAATTTCATAGAGTTTATTAAAACCGTATTTTTGTTTTTTCTAGCACATGAAATTATTCTATACCATTCTCGGTGCCACTCCAAAAAGGAGAAAATCAGGGGAATTTCATGCATATCGGTTATTAAAAAAAAACAGTAAATTAAAATAAAAAATGAAAATCGGAATTTTAGGAGGTGGGCAACTCGGTCGAATGTTAATTCAGGAAGCGTTGAAATATGATGATGAGTTTTATGTACTCGATCCAAATACAGACTGTTCTTGCGCAAATATTTCTTTTTTTACGAAAGGAGATTTTAATCAAAAGCAAGATGTTCTTGATTTCGGAAAAAGCAAAGACGTAGTTTCTATTGAAATTGAGCATGTAAATGTGGAAGCTTTGGAAGAACTCGAAAAGCAAGGCGTAAAAGTAATTCCTAATTCAAACATTATTAAAATAATTCAGCAGAAAATTTTACAGAAAAAATTTTATCAAAAAAACGATATTCCAAGTCCGGATTTCCAAATGATAGACTCCAAGAAGGATGAAATTAAAATTAATTTTCCATTTGTTCAGAAGTTAAATACAGGAGGATACGATGGAAAAGGAGTTCAGATTATTAAAGATGGAAGTGATTTAATTAACCTGTGGGATGAACCTTCCGTTTTAGAAAACCTAGTAGATATTGATAAAGAACTTTCTTTGATTATCGCTAAAAACGAGCGTGGTGAAATCAAGAGTTTCCCTGTTACAGAAATGGTTGCCGATCCTAAGTTAAATTTACTCGATTTTAATATTTGTCCAACTCAGATTTCTGATGATGTTCAAAATCAAATTGATATTATCGCCGAGAAATTTATGAAAGCCGCAGATTCTGAAGGTTTGTTTGCTATCGAATTATTTTTGGATAAATCTGGAAAAATTTGGGTAAATGAAACTGCACCTAGATTGCATAATTCCGGACATCAATCGCAAGAAGGAAATGCAAACTCTCAGTTTGAACAGTTTTATCGTGTTTTGAAAAACTTGCCTTTGGCGGATACTTCTAGTTTTGGTTTTTCGGGAATGCTCAATTTGGTAGGCGAAGAAAATTTTAGCGGAAAAGTAAAATACGAAGGCTTAGAAGAGGTTATGAAATTACCAAATGCTTATGTTCATTTGTACGGAAAAGCAGAAATGAAGCCCGGCCGGAAAATGGGACACATCAATGTTTTAGCAGATTCCAGAGAAGAACTTTTAGAGCAATTGATTTACATTAAATCGTTGGTGAAAGTAATTTCTGAGTAAACTTTCAATGATTAAAAATTAAAGCCATCATTAATGTTAATTCAATTTATTTTTCGATTTTAATGGAAGTATTCCCGGTTTGTAATTGGTGATAAAAACCCCGGTGATAATTAATGCTGCTGCAGCGATGAAGGTGAGTGAAATCGGCTCATTTAAAACCAGCCAACCCAAGAAAATCGCAATAATGGTATTAACATAGGAAAGGATAGAAATCTGGATCGGCGAAATCTTTTTTAAAGCGAAGTGAAAAGCAAAAAAAGTAATGACAGAACCAAATAAGGCGAGATAAACCGTGGCAAATATACTCTTGAAAGTCCAGTTAGAAATGTCGATATTTTCCGAAAATAAAAACCCGAAAATAATCTGAACGATACCTGCAAAACTGAACTGATAAAAAAGATTGAGGGAAATATTTTGTGGTTGGTGATACATTTTTTTTGAGAAAACGGTTCCTAAAGCCCAGCCTAAAATGGCGAAAAACATAAAAATTATTCCCATTCTATATTCCATGTTCAGTAAATCTTGCAGACCATTTTTAAAGATGAGCAAGATTCCCGAAAAACCTAACATCACCCCAATTAATCCACGAAAAGTAAATTTTTGCATACTAAAAAATAGACTTAAAATAAAAACAAGAAGTGGGGAAGATGAACTAATCAATGAAGCTAAACTGCTTGTTAGTTGTTTTTCCGCAACGGTCGTCATTCCGTTGGCCACAATCAGCATCAAGGAGGCGAGTATGATTTGATTTTTGAAGTTTTTCCAGCCAATCCATTTTAAATTTTTCGAAAAGAGCAGATAAACGAATAAAATAATCCCAGCTAAAAACTGACGAATCCCAGCAACAAACCAAGGCGGAATAGTTTCTACCGCAATTCGGATTCCTAAGAAAGTGGTTCCCCAAACAATGGCGACAGTGAGAATTGCGAGAACTAATTTGGGATCTTTGAACATGAAGAAATTGGGATTTATTAAAGAGAAAAGCTCTAAAGTTTTGCTGAAAAAATATTTTTTTTCAACGGTGTAAAGGTAGATTTTATGAAAGTAAGGAACAAGAGCAAGTAGAAGATTTTTGCGAACAAGATTAGTATTTAAAGCGATAATAAATGATCTGGAATTAATGCTTTGCCTCTAGAAATGTCTTTGAACAAAGATTGAAATAAAGCCATTTTCTTATGTTATTTTACTATATTTGAAACAAACAAATTTTTCACAGATTAGTATATTGAGTCATTTTAAAACCATACCAACCTAACACATGAAACGAAATTTTTTGATTGCTTTTGTACTGATGTCAATTAATGTTTTTGCGCAAAACATAAAATTCAGTGATAGTATTTCTTTGGTAATTAACGAACAAAATACAATTTTTGTAAAAGCAGTTTTTAATAAAATTGATACATTAAATCTAAATTTCGATACAGGAACAACCGAATTAGTATTAACAAATGATGTTCTAAAGAATAAACTAAAATCCAAACCTAAACTTTATAATACCATTTACAATTTAAAAATTGGAGACGGAAATTATAAAACAAAAGTTTATGATGCGGAATTATCAGGACACGGAACAGATGGAAGATTCGGATGGGATCTTTTCAAAGATAAAATTGTTGAACTCAATTATGACAAAAACTTAATGGTTGTGCATTCGGAGTTGCCTAAAAATATAGAGAGAAAAAATAAATTTACAAAACTTAAAATTGAGTTTTTCAAAGATCTCTTTTTGGTTGAAAGTAAAATAAAACAAAACGGGGTCACAAATAAAGATCTTTTTCTATTTGACAGTGGCTATCAAAGAACGGTAATGTTGGATAACGATTTATTACAGCAGGAAAAATTTCCAACCGAAAAAATGGAAGTCATAAATAAGGTAATACTGAAAGGAGCACAAGGAAATGAAATTCCTGTTATTACTTCTAATTTAAAAATGCTGAAAATTGGAAAGTATAAACTGAATAATGTTCCTGTTCAACAATTAACAGCAAATAAACCTTTAAGAGATAAAAACATTCATATTTTGGGTAATGAAGTTTTAAAAAGATTCAACATCTTTCTTGATTTTCAAAAAAACGTCGTTTATATGAAACCCAATAGTTTATTTAACGTTAAATACATTGACCGAAAGAAAAATGACATATAAACAAATAATTTAGGATTTGTTTGAAAAGTAATAAATAAACATAATTTGTTAGCCGAAGTCCAAAAAATACAATTGTAATTTGAGAATAACCTTGAAATGGGAATAGAAATCGAAAGAAAATTTTTAGTCAAAAAAGAGAGATGGAAAGAAGTCAATAAAACTTCGGGGGAAATGTACCGACAAGGTTATTTATTGACCGATCCAAATAAAACAATTCGTGTAAGACAAACGAACGATAAAGGTTTTCTCACCATCAAAGGAATTTCTGTTGGTGCATCTCGAGCGGAATATGAATATGAAATTCCGTGGAAAGAAGCCGAAGAATTACTGGATCAATTTGCAGTTTCTGAACTTTCGAAAATTCGATATAAAATTTTATTTGAAAATAAATTATGGGAAATTGATGAGTTTTTGGGAGATAATGAAGGATTAATCGTGGCAGAAATCGAACTGACTAGTGAAAACGAAACCTTCACTCTTCCCGATTGGATTGGCTGCGAAGTAACGGGAGAGGAGAGGTATTATAATTCAAATTTGGTGATTGAGCCTTTTGTAAATTGGAAATTATGAAAATAATCTATCTAATGCTAACAAAATGAAGAGTCTATTTAAAATAATATATTTAAAAAAATAAAAGCTTGCGGATTAAGAAAAACTTTTTATCTTTGCAATCCCAAATCGAGAGAGGGGGAGCGAAGTAGGAGAATATTGAATGTTATTAATAAGGATTTATTGGTTAGTTAAAAAACTTTTAAATTTCTTTGAGAAACATTTGGTCACTTAGAAAAAACTTTATACTTTTGCACTCGCAATTCGGAGCCAACGACAGAAAGAGTTTCCGGATATAAGCGAAGAGATTAAAAGATCATTGACATACAAATAACAACCAAA
>NZ_JBAVFG010000236.1:0-3050 GCF_049588135.1 Kaistella sp.
GAAAAATACATTACTGAAACGATTGGGATTTTAGGAATTAAAGACATTCTGAAAGAATTAGAAAAACCCGGTTTAGATCCAAGAAAAGCGGCAAGAGTTTTTGAATTTGATCCCACTGTAAAATCCATTAAAAACTTAAAACCCGGAATGATTTTGCCCGGAATTGTGAACAACATTACGGCTTTCGGCTGTTTCGTAGATGTTGGAATTAAAGAAAGCGGATTGGTTCATATTTCCCAACTGAAAGACGGTTTTGTTTCTGATGTAAATGAAGTGGTGAAGCTTCATCAGCACGTTCAGGTAAAAGTGACGGAAGTGGATGAAGCGAGAAAAAGGATTCAGTTGAGTATGATTTTGTAGGTTTCGGGGGATAGAAAATACGAAAACTTTCTACTTGCTGGAAACTTAATTTATCGCTACAATCTTCGATGAAAACTTCTTATCTGCTTGTAGAAATACCGTTTTAGTGGCTGGCTTTTTAACTGTTCTGTTCTTCTGTAATTTGCTTTAAATTGTTGCTCCAAATTACAGCATAATTATCTGCAAAATCTTCAACTTACTTGATATTGGCTTTACTCCAATGTTTTTCATAAATATAATCCACACAATGTCCAATTTCGTGTAAAAGTAATTTTTCAAGATAATATCTTTTATAACTTTCATTTGTAAATTGTAGATACCATCCGTTTTTGTCGTGTTGTAAATCATTACAATATTGCTTGTAAAAACTCAATTGTTTTGACGTCGGTTTCGTTTGTCCAAAAATCATCCTGTTAAAGTCGCCATCAGTAATCATCGGATCAATGAAGTTACCGACAAAGAAGTTCGTTTCGGGTACAAAGATTATCGCAAAGGAGATCAGAAAAAGGAAATGACTTTATCACATGTGGAGTTTATCACACGATTCAGTCTTCATATTTTGCCTCGATGATTTGTGAGAATACGGCATTACGGGATTTTGAGCAGTTCCTGGAAACGTGGAAAACTCCAGGATTTACAAGAAAGTTAGAAGTGAAAAGAACTGTTTTTGTGCCTCAAACTTTACTCAGGAAATGCCAGTGTTGCAAAGAAGGAAACTTAATCACCATTGCCCTTTTCGGAAAGAGAGGACCGCCACAGGATTTTCTTTTCGTCACCCAAAATTTGTCTGCAAAATAAACCTTTGCGGGTAAGGGAAATTATGTTCTGCAGGAAAGAAAAACCGCAGAAAACCACTTCTAAAGGCTACCAAAAAAGCAGTCCTTCTAAAAAACTGCTTTTGTATATCTAAATTCTAAAAACGACAACTCCATAAGGTTACCAACATGCTGTTGAAAAGCCACCGAAGGTGAGCCTGTCCAGAGCGAAGTCGAAGGATTCAACGGGCTTTCATTTCTTGTCTTGCAGACAAAACGAAAGCTTAGTTATTGTACGCAGTTTTTTTTTAAATTCTTGTTTGGTTAGCTAAATAAAAACTTGTCAAAATTACACAGTAATAGAGAATCACACTGATTAGTAAATATAGTATTTCTTTAAAATTTATTTCCTTTCTATTTATTGATTTTACACTTTCATATGTAAGTAAAATTAGTGAAACTAAAATTGAGAAAAAAGAAAGGAGAAAGATAAATTTGACAAGCTGCTCGTAAAAAATCCAATCAAAATTATACGTATTGAAGAAATAATTTTGAATTCCAAAAACAATAATGAAAACATACAAACTGATTTGATATTTATAAATTTTTTCAATTTTCATTTCATTGGAGTTTTGTAGATAATCGAATCAAAATTCAATTCAACATTAATCGAGTCAAAATATTTTTTGTGTTCAAAATGAGTGCGAAAATCATTGAGGTAATTTTTCACATTTTCCCGATCAGAATTATTAAATGAATCTTTATAAAGTCGTAGCCCAAAGTTTTCAAGTTTTGAAATCTTATTATTTTTTAAATCTCTAAAATACCAAAGAGTATCTGTCGCATCTCCAACCTCCATTTTTACTTTGTATTTTTTATTCAGTTTATACAGTAAATTAGTAGTTTTTTGCGATGGTTCGTAGTGCGGATTTCTCTTAATCCAACTGAAGGGATTCAGATAAAGAAACATTGGCAAAAAAATCAGAATTATAAAAATTACAGTAATTAATTTCTTCACTTTTAATTTGATATAGAGTTGCTATAAAATTGCGTACAACGTTTCGGGGCTTGGCGTCAGTGGCGGAAATTGAAGCGAAAAGTTTCAATTTTGTGACACTGTAAGCAAAAGCCAATTAATTGAATAAATTTAAGAAAAAAGTCAATATAATTGGCTTTTTGCGTAATAGAAAGCCGAAATTTTTAATTTTAGCCTTAACCCGCCATTGCGCCAAACCCTTGTTGTAGGCAGTTTTAATTTTTTGAATATAGTTGATTCCAGTATCCGATTTTCATTTCTTTTTTAAAAATATCTCCGACATTGTATTTTTTGTAAACTTCTAATCTTAACATTTGACCGTCATTAGGATTTATGAATTCTATTTGGTGAGTTGTTCTTCCGAATTTTGTCTTACCAGTAATGTAATTCAAAATCTCTGTATTAATTTCAATATTTTTTGAAGTTCCCAAGTATGCATTTGTTGTAATTATTGTTGATAGAATTATTCCTAACAAAACTAATCCAACTGATATTCCCCCTAAAAATACATTAAAGAAATCTTGAGTTATTTTTTTAGCTTTTGAGTTTGTTGGCGGATTATATTTTTTTAAAAACTTTAAATAGCAAATAGTCATACCTAAGAAGGATACTATTATTAAAGGAATTAGTAAGTACTTGTATATAATTTTAAGGGATGTTCCAATTTCGAAGTATTTTATATTGAAAAAGGGAAAAGCAATAAATATTGCAATTCCTAAAATTATTAAAACATATTTTGTCTTAGAATTCATTTTATTCGTTCTCTTTGAAAAAATTGCCTACAACGGTTGGGTATTTCTGCAGGCGGGCTAAAAATACGAAATCTTTCTACTTGCTAAAAATTGAATTAATCGCTAAAATCTTCGATGAAAACTTCAAACCCGCTTGTAGAAATATCT
>NZ_JBAVFG010000237.1:0-9841 GCF_049588135.1 Kaistella sp.
ATCTCTGGCAGGTCAAGATTAAGATTTCCTTCTAAAATAAAAACATCACCAAAAATAATGATTTCACAGGGTCTAATCACCCATTTTCAACTATTCTTAAAAAAAACCTCACTTATAAGATAAGAAAACTAAAACATCTACTTAAATTTGGTAGAACAAAAAAAGCAAACTTATGAAAAAATCATTACTTCGCTTACATTTATTATTGGTCATGCAACTGTCCAGTTTTATTTTAGCTCAAAAAGCTACAGCACCGAAATTTATCGGAAACATAGAAGGAATAAAAGAATATTCCCTAACAAACGGAATGAAAGTATTGCTGATTCCTGATGGTTCACAAAGCAACATGGTCGTAAATATCGTGTATAACGTAGGATCGAAAGATGAAGGTTATGGCGAAAAAGGAATGGCGCATTTACTGGAACACATGCTTTTCAAAAGCACGAAAAACCTAGGCGATATCAAAAAACAATTATCAGACAAAGGAGGCGCTGCAAACGGAACCACTTACTATGACAGAACGAATTATTACGAAGTTTTTCCATCCAATGATGAAAATCTGAAATGGGCGATTAATATGGAAGCAGACCGGATGATTAATGCCACCATACTTCAAAGCGATTTAGACAAAGAGTTTTCTGTGGTAAGAAATGAATTCGAAATCGGCGAAAATGATCCATCCTCTGTTTTAATGGAAAAAGTATTTTCAACAGCTTATATGTGGCACAACTACGGAAACTCTACCATTGGAAGCAAAGAAGATATCGAACGTGTAAAAGCTCCTACTTTAAAAAAATTCTACGAAAAATATTACCAACCGGATAATGCAACACTTATCATTGCTGGGAAATTTGATGAAGCAAATGCTTTAAAATATGTGGTCGAAAACTTTTCTATTTTACCAAAACCTACCAGAGAATTGGGCACCACCTATACCATAGAACCACCGCAAGACGGAGAGAAAACGGTAGAATTGAAACGTTCGGGTGAAAGCAAACTTGTTGCTGCAGCTTATCACACCTCTGCTTATGCAGATAAAGATTATGCTGCCTTAATGGCATTGGGCGAAATCTTAACTGCTAATCCTTCCGGATACTTGTATAAAAATTTGGTTGAAAACCAAAAGGTTTCCAGCATTTGGCTTTACTCACCAGAGGTAAGAGATGCAGGTTTAATGTATTTCAATTTTGATATTCCTAAAGATAAAGACATAGAAATCACTAAAAATTTAGTAAAAACAGAACTTGATAAAATTGCGACCACTAATTATAATCAGCAGGATTTAGAAAGAGCAAAATCCAAACTTTTAAAACAAATCGAAAACACAAAGAACAATACCATTAATTATGCTATTTCACTTACCGAAATTATTGGTGCCGGAAATCATACACTCTCATTCCTATATCGGGATAATGTAGAAAATCTAACCCTTGCAGATATTAAAAGCGTTGCCGAAAAATATTTCAGAAGCAACAACAGAACGATTGGACTTTTTATACCGACCGCAAATGAAAACAGAGTAAAGCCCGCAGAATTCCGACAGGATCAAATTGCCGCTTTAACCGCAAATTATAAAGGAAAAGCTCTAGAAAAAGACGTTGCTCCTTTCGAAGCAAGTATTGCCAATCTGAAAAAAAACCTAACAGAAGGCGCTCTTTCTAACGGAATGAAATATGGTCTAATCAATAAAGAAGTAAAAGGCGACAAAATCCTAGCAACTTTTAAACTGCCTATAGGAAATGAAAAAGATTTAGCTGGCAACAACGAAATCGGAAGCATCACCGCTCAACTATTAAATGCAGGAACAAAAACAAAAACCAAAGAACAGATTCAGGATAAACTCGACCAACTGAAATCTTCCATTGACACAAGATTAATGGGACAGAATTTAATTATTTCTGTAAATACTTATAAAAACAATTATCCCGAAGTGATGGATATATTGAAAGACATGTTGACCAATTCGACATTTCCACAAAATGAGATCACAAAAACGATTACAGAATACAATACCATTCTGGAAGGACAATTAAAAGATCCACAAGCCATTGCACAAAATGAATTGACACGAATGACTTCACCGTATGCGAAAGAAAGTATTTTCTATACCGCATCTTTGCAGGAAGAAATCGACAATAACAAGAAAATTACCCGCAATCAGATCGTTAATTATTACCAGAATGTTTTAGGAGCGAACACCGGCGTAGGAACAGTTTTGGGAAAAATAGACTCTAAAACTGCAGTCGCTTCTTTGGAAAACACCTTCGGAAAATGGAATGCAAAATCAAAATATACCGAAATAAAACCTACTTATTTTGAGACAAAAAAAATAGACAAAAACTTCCTGACTCCCGACAAAGAAAATGCAATTGCTTTAGGGACCAACAGTTTCAAAATGAATCAGAAAGATACCGATTATCCAGCATTTATTTTAGCAAACGAGATTTTGGGAAGTGGCGGTTTTCTTTCTGCACGTCTTCCGATGAGATTGCGCGAAAAAGAAGGAATCAGTTATGGTGTTGGATCCTTTATCAACGTTCCCGTTTCCAATGATGTTGCTTCCTGGGGATATTATGCATTACTAAATCCTACTAAACGCGATGCTGTGGAAAGTGCAGTAAAAGAAGAAGTCAACAAAGCGTTGAAAGATGGTTTTACAGCTGATGAACTTATGACCAACAAAAAAAGTTACTCCAATATTCAGAAAACCAGGTTGGGAATGGATAATACCCTGATCAACCTCGTGAACAAAAAATTACAGTACGATGTTGCTTTGGACGAATATGATGCATTAAATACAAAAATTGCAGCTTTGACTTTAGACGAAGTCAACAGTGCGCTCAGAAAATATTTAAATTTAGATAAAGTGACTTCTGTATATGTGGGAGACTTTAATAAAAAGTAAAATGATTTTTTTTAATTAATCCGACTCAGAGATGGGTCGGATTTTTTAGTTCTGAATAACAGTTTCAACCATATCTCTCCGCAAATCGATTACCGTATTTTGAATAGCGTCTGTAATTTGTTAGGGAAGATGGATTTTTTAAACACTTGTTGGAATATTGATAAAAACAGAAAATTTAAATGAAAAAAAAACCATCAAAGCTGTAGAAACTTGATGGCTTTAGTTGATGATTAGTATTTTTATCAGTACCTTATTTACTGCAAGTACAGCCTGTACAGGTACAGTTGACGCAAGTACAGTTTTGGCAGTTTCCCGCTTTACAGCCCTCGCAAGGACATGTGCAATTATTATTTTCCATACTAATAAAATTAAAGAATTAAAAAGTAAAGTTAAGCATGTTTTTTAGAAAATTCGCTTAAACATCTGATTTAATTAACTTTAACACGCCTCAAAGAAATCTGAAAAAAATCTGGATTCACTATAAACTTCCAAATGCTTTTTCTGCATTCACAAATTTACCTTCTGTAATCGTTCTCGTTTGATTTTCCAGCATCCCATCCCATAATATTGATGATTTACTTTTGCCTCTACGGTTCCTGTCATTACTTTCCCATCAAAAGACGTAATCGTAATTTTTCCGGTGGGTGTTCCATAAAATTCATTCGTTGTTCCCCAATGAGAGGCATAGGGTCCATCGCAGGTTTCAGAATATTTGATAGCATAAGAAAGATTTCCAAAATCACTGGAGTGCTGATAGATATACTCTTTACCAATTTGAATATTTTCCGTATAAATAATATAATCAAAATAAAAGCCCTGATTGAACCCATAAACACCTAGTTGGTAAAAATAACGATCACGATCATCTTTTCCTTTTTTCCAACTCACATAATGAGTGTTACCATCATTTTTAATGGTTTTTTGTACGCCTTCGATCTTTGCCGTAAAAGAACCATTCGGATCTGCGGATTCCTTAGAAGATTCCTCATCTCTACTTCCACAGGAAATAAAGACCACAAAACTTAAATAAAACAATAGGTTTTTCATACTTCGATCTACATATTCCTTCTATACATTCCGCCAACTTCAAACAGTGCATTCGTAATTTGTCCAAGCGAACAGTATTTCACTGCTTCCATCATCATACCAAATAAATTTTTCTGATTAATTGCGCCGAGTTGCAAATCTCTCAAAATCTGTTCGCTTTTATCGGCGTGAGATTTCTGGAAATTCTCTAAATTCTGAATCTGCAATTGTTTCTCTTCTTCGGTCGAACGAATTACTTCTCGTGGTAAAACCGTTGGTGAACCATCTTTTCCTAAGAAAGTATTTACGCCGATAATCGGATATTCGCCGGTATGTTTCAGCATTTCATAATGCATACTTTCCTCCTGAATTTTCGAACGCTGATACATGGTTTCCATCGCACCAAGAACTCCGCCTCTTTCGGTAATTCGGTCGAATTCGGTGTAAACTGCTTCTTCTACCAAATCGGTTAATTCCTCAATAATAAAAGAACCTTGCAATGGATTTTCATTTTTCGCTAAACCTAATTCCTTATTAATAATCAACTGAATCGCCATTGCTCTTCGAACTGAATCTTCCGTCGGAGTCGTAATTGCCTCATCATAAGCATTGGTATGCAAAGAGTTACAGTTATCGTAAATCGCATACAGCGCTTGCAAAGTTGTTCTGATGTCATTAAAATCAATTTCCTGTGCGTGCAAAGACCTTCCAGAAGTTTGAATGTGGTATTTCAACATTTGAGATCTTTCGTTCGCATGGTATTTCATCTTCATCGCTTTGGCCCAAATTTTACGTGCAACCCTTCCAATTACAGCATATTCCGGATCTACACCAT
This sequence comes from Kaistella sp., assembly GCF_049588135.1. Lineage (GTDB taxonomy): Bacteria > Bacteroidota > Bacteroidia > Flavobacteriales > Weeksellaceae > Kaistella. The sequence goes on from NZ_JBAVFG010000237.1 coordinate 4,767, forward strand.
TCGAGAAGAAGAATGATAAATTGGGTGCGAAATCATTGATATCCATTCCGCGGCTCAAATAATATTCTACATAAGTGAAACCATTTGCCAAAGTAAATGCGAGTTGCGAAATCGGATTTGCGCCCGCTTCTGCAATGTGATAACCGGAAATGGAAACCGAATAAAAGTTTCTCACCTTCTCATCAATGAAATACTGTTGAACATCGCCCATTAATCTCAACGCAAATTCGGTGGAGAAAATACACGTATTTTGCGCTTGATCTTCCTTTAAAATATCTGCCTGAACGGTTCCGCGAACATTTGCGATGGTTTCTGCTTTAATTTTATTATACGTTTCTGTGTCAATAACTTCATCGCCGGTGATTCCTAATAATTTCAAACCTAAACCATTATTTCCATTTGGAAGTTCGCCTTCATAAGCTGGTCTTTTCAAACCTTTATCATCAAATTTTGCTTTTAATTTTGCCTCAACCGCTTCCCAAAGATTATTTTCCGATAAATATTTTTCAACATTCTGATCGATGGCTGCATTCATGAAAAATGCGAGCAACATTGGAGCGGGACCATTAATCGTCATGGAAACCGAAGTCATGGCATTCACCAAATCAAAACCGGAATAGAGCTTTTTCGCATCATCCAAAGTCGCAATCGAAACTCCGGCATTTCCGATTTTTCCGTAAATATCTGGTGGAAAAGCGGGATCTTGACCGTATAAAGTCACAGAATCAAACGCAGTTGACAAACGTTTCGCATCCATATCTGCGGAAACATAATGGAATCTTCTGTTGGTTCTTTCCGGTCCGCCTTCTCCGGCAAACATTCTTGTTGGATCTTCGCCAGTTCTTTTAAAAGGAAATAATCCAGCGGTGTAAGGAAATTGTCCGGGAACATTTTCTTGACCTTTCCAACGCAATAAATCTCCCCAATCCTGGAACTTCGGTAAAGAAATTTTTGATATTTTTAAATGCGATAAAGATTCGTATTTGGTTTCAACTTTAATTTCTTTTCCACGAACGAAATAGGAAAAAGAGTCTTGATTCATTTCTTCTTTAAAATGTTTCCAACCTTTTAGGAAGGCAATATTTTCTTCGGAAAGTTCTTTCTTCGTTTTAAGGAAAACCTTTTCTAATTTATCTGTGGTATGTTGATCGTCGGTAATCAAAACTTTGGCACCTTCCAATAAATACATTTTCTTTGCAATAAGTGCTTGATTTTCAACCTCTTTGTCATAAGCGTGATTACTTTCAACAATTTCAGAAAGATAACGAACACGTTTCGGAGGAATTACCGTCGTATCATCAGAAACATTTTGTTCTACAAATTCTTTAAATTTCGGAGCGTTTTCACCTTGAGTTTTTTCTAAACTTTCATTGACTTTATTAATTAAAGCATTGTATAACTCTGTCGTCCCATAATCGTTGAACTGACTGGCTTTAGTAGAAAAAACGGGCATTTCTTCCAACGTTTTATCAAAAGCGGTATGATTTCTTTGGTAGGTTTTTCTTACAGCTTGCAACGCATCTAAAGCGCCACGTTTATCGGATTTATTTAAAGCAATTAAATCGGCATAATCCAACATATCGATTTTCTCCAATTGCGTGGAAGCACCATATTCAGGAGTCATAACGTACATGGAAACATCGGCGATATCTGTAATTTCTGAACCTGACTGTCCAATCCCGGAAGTTTCCAGAATGATGACATCGGGTTTTGCTAATTTTAAAATATTTAAAGCGGAATGAATATAAGGAGAAACCGAAACATTATTCTCGCGCGTCGCCATCGAACGCATATAAACGCGTTTGTCATTAATGGAATTCATGCGGATTCTGTCCCCTAATAAAGCTCCGCCAGTTTTCTTTTTTGACGGATCTACAGAAACGATTGCGATTTTCTGATCCGGATTGGAACGTAAAAAACGACGGACTAATTCATCCGTCAAAGAAGATTTCCCTGCTCCACCAGTTCCTGTAATCCCGATAATTGGGATTTTAGAATCTTTTGCTTTTTCATCGATTGCTTTTACCAATTCCGGTTTTTCATCGGAGAAATTTTCTACGGCAGAAATGACTTCTGCGATGGATTTTGAATCTTCAAATTTAATTTGATCTAAATCTGAAACTTGAATATGTTCACCGGTTGCGAAATCAGATTTCTGCACCAAATCATTGATCATTCCTTGCAATCCCATTTCACGACCGTCGTCCGGAGAATAAATTCGATCAATTCCGTAATCCATTAATTCTTTAATTTCTTCGGGAAGAATTACGCCGCCGCCGCCGCCAAAAATTTTGATTTGAGGTGCGCCTTTTTCGCGTAAAAGATCGTAGATATATTTAAAATATTCGTTGTGACCGCCTTGATAAGAAGTTAAAGCGATTGCGTTTGCATCTTCCTGAATCGCACAATCTACCACTTCTTCGGCGGATTTATCGTGACCGAGGTGAATAACTTCGGCACCGGTTGCCTGAATCATTCTTCTCATAATATTAATCGCAGCGTCGTGACCATCAAATAATGATGCGGCAGTAACGACTCTTACTTTATTTTTGGGCGTATATTTTTGGGATTCCATAATTGAATTTAGGTTGACTTCAAAGATAATGAATTAAATAATTTTTTTTAAATTGCTTTAAACAACTGATTGAAAGTTATTTAAAACAAAAATTACTTTTTCGGTTTAACAGAAAATCAATTGAAAGCAATGGATTATTAAATTTTCGATATTTTCGACAAAATTTTAGCATGAAAAGAACACTCCTTTATTTAATAGCCGGAACCGTCATCAGTTTCCTTTTAAATTATTTTCTTTTTGGAAGTCAAGGCTGGAAACTCGATTTATTCTACGGGTTTTCTTTCGGTTTAGCTTGGGGAATTGCTTATTTTTTAGATGATGTTAAATTTTCGCTTGCTCAGAAATTTTCAATTTCGTTTTTAGCGATGGGGATTTTAGCTATAATTGGAACTTTGATTTTTAATTTTGAATTGGCAGTTCCTTCTGTCATCAAATTCTCAATGGTCTTTGTTGCTTATTATTTGATTGCGAGTTTCCGAAGTTCAAAATCTTTGCGTAAATAAGATATACAAACTCCTTTTTTATCCTAATATAGAGGTATAAAAGACTTGTTAAGAAATTCAATTTCAAATCCTTGGAATAAACATTCCAAAAACATTTTCAGTTAGAAAAAAAAATTATACCTTTGCACACCCGTAATGGGGAAAATTATGTTTAATCGTAAACGAAAAAAGTGTGAATACATTAAGTTACAAAACCGTCTCAGCTAACAAAGCTACTGCAAATAAAGAATGGGTTGTGGTAGACGCTGAAGGACAACCTTTAGGAAGATTGGCTTCTAAGGTTGCAAAGATTTTGAGAGGTAAGCACAAAACGAATTTTACACCTCACGCAGATTGCGGAGATAATGTAATCGTTTTGAATGCAGGGAAAGTGACCCTTTCCGGAAACAAGTGGGCTGACAAAACTTACATTTGGCATACTGGGTATCCAGGTGGTCAAAAGTCAATGACTGCGCTCGAACTTCAAAAGAAAGATTCTTTGAAAGTATTGGAAAAATCTGTAAAAGGGATGCTTCCAAAAAACAAATTAGGATCTGTATTGTTCAAAAACCTTTATTTATATGAAGGAACTGAGCATAAACATGAAGCTCAAACGCCGAAAGTAATTAATATTAACGAATTCAAATAATTAATATGTCAATAGTTCATAAAATCGGAAGAAGAAAAACTTCTGTTGCAAGAGTTTACGTGAGACCAGGTTCTGGTGTAATCACGATAAACAAAAAGGATTCTAAGGAATACTTTGGAACTGACGTTTTAGTTTACAAAGTGAATCAACCATTTTTGTTAACAGAAACAGTAGGTCAGTATGACGTAACTGTAAATGTTTTCGGTGGCGGTATTACTGGTCAGGCTGAAGCAATCAGATTAGCTATTTCTAGAGCAATGTGCGAAATCAACGAAGAAAACCGTTTGCTTCTTAAACCACACGGATTACTTACCAGAGACGCAAGAATGGTGGAAAGAAAAAAACCAGGTCAGAAAAAAGCAAGAAAGAAATTCCAATTCTCGAAACGTTAATATTAGACGTGAGATTTGGAGACAAGAGACTGGAGGTTTTATGCTCTTTCTCTTAATTCTATTATTAATCAAAAAATGCCCCGTTAGTTTAGCACCCAAACATTTCTCCCATCAAAGAAATTGTTGATTGCACAAATGCGGAACGTAAACTAAAAACAAAAAAGAGACATGGCAAAAGCAAATGTTAAAGACCTTTTAGAGGCAGGAGTACACTTTGGTCACATGACCAGAAAGTGGAATCCAAATATGGCTCCATACATTTTTATGGAGAAAAACGGTATTCACATCGTAGACTTACATAAAACAGCTGTGAAATTGGACGAAGCTTGTTCAGCTTTAGAAAAAATCACTTCTGCAGGTAAAAAAGTCCTTTTCGTTGCTACTAAAAAGCAAGCGAAAGAAGTTGTAGCAAAATATGCAGCTGAACTTAATATGCCTTATATTACTGAAAGATGGCCTGGAGGAATGTTGACAAACTTTGTTACCATCCGAAAAGCCGTTAAGAAAATGAACCACATTGATAAAATGAAGAAAGATGGTACTTTCGAAACTTTATCTAAAAAAGAAAGACTACAAGTTGATCGTCAAAGAGCAAACTTGGAGAAAAACTTAGGTTCAATTTCTGACATGGTTCGTCTTCCATCAGCACTTTTTGTTGTTGATATTATGAAAGAACACATCGCAATTAGTGAGGCAAAGAAATTGGGAATTCCAATTTTCGCAATCGTAGATACCAACTCTGATCCAAGAAAAGTGGAATATGTAATTCCTGGAAATGATGATGCTTCTAAATCTATTGATATGATTTTGAGCGTTGTTTCATCTTCTATCAAAGACGGATTGTCTCAAAGAAAAGCAGATAAAGAAAAATCTAAAGAAGAAGGAGAAAAAGCTTCAGCAGATGCTGATGTAGATTTCGATTCAGCTGCAGAATAAGAATTTATCTTCAAATATAAAAAGGTTTAGAATTTAGTTTC
>NZ_JBAVFG010000238.1:0-20209 GCF_049588135.1 Kaistella sp.
GTTCGAAAAGCTTTACAATTTTTACTAATTACGGATATTCATAATTATTTCTATAAGAAGTAAATTTCATTAAATTTGTCAAACTTTTCTCTATGTACAAATCCCTTATTCGCCCGATTCTTTTCAAATTCGATCCCGAAGAAGTTCATTATTTTACTTTTTCATTATTAAAGAATTTCCCTTTTCTTGCCAAAATTTTTCTACCAAAACCTATTGAAGACAAACGTCTTGAACGCGAAGTTTTCGGTTTGAAATTTAAAAATCCCGTTGGTTTAGCCGCAGGTTTCGATAAAGATGCCAAAATGTTCCACGAACTTTCAAATCTTGGTTTTGGCTTTGTAGAAATCGGAACTTTAACGCCGAAACCGCAAGACGGAAATCAGAAAAAAAGATTGTTCCGTTTGAAAAAAGATTCTGCAATTATCAACCGAATGGGCTTCAATAATGGCGGAGTTGATGCTGCGGTAGAACGTTTAAAGAAAAATAAAAACGTCCTCATCGGCGGAAATATTGGGAAAAACAAAATCACTCCCAACGAAAATGCCGTCAACGACTATATTATTTGTTTTGAAAAATTGTTTCCAGTTGTCGATTATTTCGTGGTGAATGTGAGTTCGCCGAATACGCCAAATCTTCGGGAACTTCAGGACAAAGAACCTTTAACAAAATTGCTCGGAACGCTTCAAGAACTCAATTCAACAAAAGAAAAACAGAAACCGATTCTTTTAAAAATCGCTCCCGATTTAAGCGACGATCAACTTTTAGACATTATTGATATTGTAAAAGAAACGAAAATCGCTGGCGTAATCGCAACTAATACAACGCTTTCGAGAGAAAATTTAGTTTCAGAAAACAAAACCGAAACAGGCGGACTTTCCGGGAAACCTTTAACAAAACGTTCCACGGAAGTCATCAGATTTCTTTCCGAAAAAAGCGGAAAATCTTTCCCCATAATCGGCGTGGGCGGAATTCATTCAGCGGAAGATGCGTTGGAGAAACTCGAAGCCGGTGCAAGTTTGGTGCAATTGTACACGGGATTTATTTATGAAGGACCGGAATTGATCCGAAAAATCAACGAAAAATTTTTGGAAAATTATTGAAAATTTCACCGCAAAAGTCACAAAATATTTATTGTTTTAAGCAATTCAAAAGCAAGCAAAAGAGTATGTTTGGTGAGTATTTATAGTTGTTTTAAGAAAAAACTTTGTGACTTTTATGGTTTTAAATTAAATAAAAAAATTGGCAATCGTATAAATAATCAGACCAACCAAACCGCCGACTAAAGTCCCGTTCACACGGATAAATTGCAAATCTTTGCCGACTTCCAATTCCAGTTTTTCACTGAGTTCTTTTCCTTGCCAATTTCCGACGGTTGAACTGATTAAAACCCCGAATTGATGTGTCTTTTTCAAGATGTATTTGTAGGCCGTCACCCGAACCCAATGGTCAATTTTGTTTTGAAAAACTGGATCGGTTTTTAAATTTTCAGAAAGTTCAGCCAGATTTTTTTGGAGATAATTTTTCAAAGCTGAATGTTCTTCTTCCAGTTCTTTAGACAAGGATTTTTTGATAGAATTCCAGATGTCGGTCGAATATTGAGTGATTTTTTCTTCCCTTAAAAAGTCATTTTTAATGCTTCGGAATTCTTCAACCCACTTTTCCTCCGTTTTAATTTCCTTAGAAAAAGAATAGAGTTTTTGGGTGATTTCATTTCTTAAAGTATGGTTTTCATCCAGTTCAACTTCTTCAAAATATTTCGAAAGCCCGTTGGTGATTTTATCGGCAATATTATTATCTACAAACTTCGGTATCAAAAAATAACTTTCATTTTTTACTCTTTCCTTCACCATTTCCTGATTGTTCAGGACATATTCTTTGATCTGCTTCGAAAGGTTGGTGATGAATCTTTGATGGTCTTTTTTATCTAAAATATATTCGAGACCATTGCCGATGATTTCATTGATTTTTAAATCATCAGACATTTCTTTTGCCTTTTTTCCAATGAAATTTACAACTTCAGTATCATCGAGTTTATTGAGAATATCCAAAACAATATTCGAAACCTCTTTCATTAGATTTTCCTGATTGCGCTCTTTCGAAAGCCAGTCGCCGACAAAATGTGAAATCCTTATTTTCTGAATATAGGGCCGGATATTTTGCGGCGAAAGAAAATTATCAACTACGAAATTCCCCAGATTATCCCCAATTCTTTCTTTGCTGTTTTCAATCAAATTCGTGTGCGGAATTTTAATGCCAAGCGGATAATTAAAAAGTGCGGTTACTGCAAACCAATCAGCCAAAGCACCGACCATCGCAGCTTCGGAAAACGCTCGAATGTAGCCAATCCAATGGGCAGGATTTTTCTTTTCCAAAATCGTCATCCCTACAAAAATCACTGCCATAAAAACGAAAAGTCCTGTGGCGAATGCTTTGTATTTTCTGAGTTGCTTTTTTTTAGTTTCGTCGTTCATGTAAACAAATTTAAGTAAATTTGATGGATGAAATTTCTTGTTTCAATATTAGTTTTCATTTCTCTGCAAATGTGTTCTCAGGTAAAACAACCCGAAAAATCTACCTCAATGGAAAATTCAACAACAAAAAACAATCCATATTATTCCCGAACCGACCGAACAAAATTGAACGTTCCGAATTCTGAGTGGAAAAAAATTCTCTCGCCCGATTTATATGCAGTCGCCCGGGAAGCCGCTACAGAAAGACCTGGAACGGGAAAATATAATAAATTTGATGAATTAGGCGAATATTATTGTGCGGTTTGTGGCAATCATTTGTTCCGTTCAGATGCCAAATTTTCTTCCACTTGCGGATGGCCAAGTTTTTTTGAAGCCGACAAAGAAGGCGTAACATATCACCGGGATTCTTCGCACGGAATGGAAAGAATTGAAGTTTTATGTAAAAGGTGCGATTCGCATTTGGGTCACGTTTTCAATGATGGTCCGCCACCGACCGGGACGAGGTTTTGTATGAATTCTGTGAGTTTGGATTTTGTGGGAGATTCGGAGAAGAAATAAAAAGTTATCATGCTGATGAGACTCTCAGAGTAAATTTATACTTTTATCTTTATTTCACTTAACTTTGATTGCTTGTCCTAAATCCATTTATTGAACTTTGAAGCCTACCCTTGAAATAAAGTTTTCGACTTATCCTTTTCACAAATACTAAAAAAACCCCTTCAAAGTGTAAACTGAGAAGGGGTTTTGTTTTTTCTAAATCAAAGGCGCACCAACCTGCAAATCACATCGGTGATGAGGTTCGCCATGCGCAGGATTCAAAGCTGGTTTCGGACCAACATCTGCCGTAGAAGCCGCTGGCGAAATAGGATTCGTATTAAAATTATTGCTTGAAACATTTTGTTGAGGCATTACCTGAGTCGCTGCATTTTGTGCCGGTGCACTATCAATTGGTGCTCCTACTGGGATCTCGCAACGATGATAAGGTTGCCCATGCTCGGGATTCAATGCAGGTCTAGCACTTGAATTCGTTACAGCAGCAGCGGCGGCGGCAATCTCCTCAGGTGTCACGGTTGGGCGTAGTTCAACATTATTTGCTATTTTAATTGCAGAATTTGTATTTTCACTTTTTACAGAATCACTTGATGACGTTGTAATTGATGCGTTTTCTGCTAACATTTCTTCTTTTTTATCACACGAAAAAAGAATTGCAGCACTTGCTATTAATAATGGTAATATTCTCATGTTTTCTATTTTTCTCAAAAGTATGAAATTTAATTAGAACTTAAAGTCCAACCCGAAATAGACGTTTGCTCCCATAATCGGCGCGTAAACCATTCCCGCATCAAAATAATTTCCGAAAGGATTTTGTACATCGATAATCGGATTGTTCTGGGTATAACCTGTCAGGTTTTCTCCACCAATATAGGCGCGAATATTTTTGTTAAAGTTTCTGGAAATCTGCGCATTAAGCGTTGAATAACTTTTTGAAAATTCAGGTAATCTGAATTCTGAAGGATTAGAATTTAAATTAGGAAGTTTCTGTTTTCCAATTAACTGAAGCGTTGCATCGATGTTCCAGAAAGCACCATTATCCGTTTTGTCGGTAGAGTAAGAAGTGTTGAAAAAACCTCTGTTTTTTGCCATAAACGGAATTTCTCTTTTTCCGCCTAAGAAATCTGCCTGAACATCGTAATATTTATAGGCCAATCTCATTTCTAAATTTCTCGCAGGCGTAAAATCCAATTGAGTTTGAAAACTGTTCGCGAAAGAGTTTCCTTCTAGGTTATAGTAAAAGATTTTCTGCGGCGAAACATCTAAATCGGTTAGCACTTGATTTTGGAAATCTGTTCTAAAGAAATCCGCAACCAATGTTGCTTTTCTATTAAATAATTTGAATTCCTGCTGAACACTAGCTCCGTAATTCCAAGCGATCTCTGGCTGTAAATCATAGATTTTTCCACCATTTCCTAAAATTTCAATTTGTCTGTTTGATCCAAAATATTGCTGACTTTCTGCAAAAATATTCGCTGTTCTAAAACCTCTTCCAGCTGAAAGTCGAAGAATTGTTTTAGGAGTCATATCATATTTAAAGTTCACCCTTGGGGTAAACTGCGTTCCAGCTAAATTATGAAAATCTGTTCTGGCTCCTGCAACCAAAGTATATTTGAGTCCTGTTAAAGTATATTCGAAAAATACTCCGGGAACGGTTTCTGTTCTTTTATAATTTTGAGTTAGATAATCTTCATCATACTGATCGTATAAAAAACTTGCTCCGGTCTTAAATTTATTATTGGTACTTCCGATAATACTTTCAAAAACTAAATTGGAATAAAAGGTATTTTGATTTCCCCAATAATTTCTATGACCAAAGAAACTATTTTGTTGATGTGTCGTAAACTGATTCATCCAGCCAATACTTTGATAAGGTTTGTCTTTGAAGATATAACCAGTTTTGTTCCAGATTTCAAAGCGTGAAAGATCAATTCCAACTCCGTAAGCACTTTGTTGTGAACGGTCATTTTTTTTATCAAAAGCTGTTTGTCCACCAAATCGTTCATCTTTCACAAAACTAATTCCGAAATGTGAACCTAAGCCTGAATTTTCTAAATCATTATAATTCAATAAATAAGCAGCATTAATTTGATTTCCAGTTGGTTGATCTAAAAATCCATCATGATTAGAATCCGTCTTTCCTAAAGTCGCATTTCCATGTAGCAAAATCGTTTGGTTCCATTTTTCATCAAGTTGAGAAGTGTTTGTGATATTGGTTTCTAGTCTTCCGTTCACATCACCAAAAAAATTGATTGCAGTTTCTGGTTGCTCGTTGAATTTCAAAAGTTCGGTATTGATTTGTCCAGTAATACTTTCATATCCATTTACGACTGTACTTCCTCCTTTTGTTAATTGGATGCCGCCAATCCATCTTCCGGGGATTAAATTGAGTCCATAAGGAGCTGCCAAACCACGGATTGATGGCAAGTTTTCTTTTGTTAATGCCGTATATTTTTGGTCAAGACCTAACATTTTCAATTGCTTGGTTCCGGTTACCGCATTGGTAAATGAAACATCCACCGTTGCGTTGGTTTCGAAACTTTCCGATAAATTACAACACGCGGCTTTCAACAATTCTTTGGTTCCGATATTAAAGGTTAGACTCGCTTCTTTCTTGCTTAAAGCTGTGGCGTCAGCCAATTTAATTAATCGAACTTCTTCAATCGATTTATCGAAATGATCGGCATTTTGAGAAAAATCTTTTTTCGGTGTCGGCGCAGGTGCTTCTTCATGGTGAACCAAATCGCTTTTTACACCTAAAGGTAATTCCCGGTCATACAAACAACATCCGGGAAGATTTTTGTAAGTATCATTTTTAGAATTGTACTTTTCGTTATCGTGTCCAACCTCTGCAATCTTTTTTAAAATCGAATCTGCTGAAGTTTTTGTTGGATTAAAGTTTAAAGTTACAATCTGTGTTTCTGCGTCCCAGCTTGCAGAATCGGCACCTGCGTTTCCAGCTGCTTTTTCAATTCTTGCTTTACAAGAACCACAATTTCCGCGGACAAAAAACTGATTTTCTTTTTTTGAAGATTGTTCAGTGGTTTCGTTCTTTAGAAAAGAAGATTCTCTTTCATAATGACAACAGGAAGGAAGGTTTTCGTAAACAGTATTAGTTGCTGTGAATTTTTCATTGTCGTGTCCAACCTCTACAATTTTCTTCAAAATTTGATCTGGTGAAATTTTGGCGCCATCAAATTCGATTTCTAGTTGTTGAGTATCAGCGTTCCAGTTGGCGGCTTTTGCGCCTGTTTTTTTTGCGGTACTTTCGATTCTTTCTTTACACATTGCACAATCTCCTTTGACCATGAAAGTTGATTTTGTAATCGTTTGAGCGTATAAGAAGGAAGTGAATAATAAGGCAAATAAGCAAAGACTTTTTAATAAAGTTTTCATTTTTAATAATAAGTTAATTAACAGAATAAGTTTGCCAAAAGAACATTCTTTTGGCTATAATCTAATGTGTTAACCTATTTTTGGCGGTTGCCAAATGTTTTGAATATTAGAAGAGAAATAAGAATTTCCGTATTCAAAATTAATTTCCTGAATAAAGAAATGTCTTTGTAAAGTTGAATTAAATTCCGGAGTAAGATAATTCATCACAAAATGAACCGTGCAAGAATGACATTGGGTACAATCGTCGCCACAGTTGTTGTTCTCAGACTTATTTTTTGAATTTTCAGTGTGACAAGATTTTGTCTTTTCTTTTTTGCAGCAATCTTCTTTAATCGATTTTTGGTCGCAGCATTCTATTTTACTTTGAGCAAATATCATTTGTTTGGGAAGAATAAAAATACCCAACCCCAAAACAATAAAAAATATTTTCAAAGTTCTTAACATGCTTTTGCAAAATTAATAAATAAAATGGAACTAACCTGACAATCGTTAAACCTTCTTAAATATAGTTAAAAATTAACCATTCAATTGCCTGATTGCTAATTAATTGTAATTTTGCCAACTGAAAATCATTTAACATAATATAGAATGAAGAAGGTTCTTTTACCATTAATAACTGTTTTATTTTTCGCAACCTCTTTTTATAAATTAGAAGACTCAAAGAAAAACTCAACAAAAACTCCTTTAAATATACAACCGCAAAATTTAGTCCTAAAAGCAAAGCCGAAGTCCACTGTGAAATATGCGGAAGAAATATACAACTCAATTAGTTTCGACAATATCAATCAACTCCAATCCGAGGTTTTTTCCAAAGCCTTTTTAGGATTTACGAATCTTAAAAAAGAAGGAAAATTAGATAAAGATGCTCATCTACTAACGATTTGCGATTTTTCGCTGTCCTCTACAGAAAAAAGACTTTGGGTCATCGATTTGAATGAAAGCAAAGTATTATACAACACTTTGGTAGCCCACGGCAAAAATACGGGCGAAAAATTCGCTCAAAAATTTTCTAATACCGAAAGTTCTTTGCAAAGCAGTCTTGGCTTTTTCATTACAGAAAGTACCTACAATGGCTCAAACGGCTATTCGCTGAAGTTGGAGGGAATGGATTCCGGCTTTAATGATGCAGCTTTGAGACGGGCGATTGTGATGCACGGCGCAGATTATGTAAGCGAAGGTTTCATTAAGAGTCAAAAACGTCTTGGTCGAAGTTGGGGATGTCCTGCGATCCCTCGTGCTTTGGCTGAACCAATCATCAATACCATTAAAGGAAAGAATTGCCTTTTCATTTATTATCCCGACAATCAATACCTTACCAATTCGAAATGGTTGAAAATTGAGGAGAATATCTAAAAACATTACAACATAAAAATCCCGGTTAACAATTGCTAGCCGGGATTTTTTAAGATTTATTTTAATTCAATCGGGTTGTTGTTTTTCTTAAATTCTTCTTTTTGACGATCCTCCATTTGCTTTCGTTGATTAGGATTCATCTGAATTCTCATTTGACTTCCCATACTTGCCATCGCTGCCGTTGGATCTTTTCGAAACTGTTCTTGTTGCTTTTCGAAGGCTGCTCGCTTAACGGCAATTGTAGAACCTCTTTGTTCGAAGTTGGCAACTTCATTAATTTTTTTAGCTTCCTTTAAATCAAAACTATAATCTCCTTTAGAATCTTCAACTTTTACAATTAAGCCAGGCAATCCTGAAAATTTATAAGGACCATCTTGAAAAGGAACTTCTGTCGTAAACCATGCATACCAAGTTCTTCCAGCGAAATTAGCCACTGCTTTCTGGGTTTTATATTCACCAATTTTTACTGTTTCCGGAAGGATTTCCCAATTCATTGGTCGGTCTTCTTCATAGGCATATTGATCCCCTAGAATTCTTGCTTTATACAATTTTTTTCCAGTTTTATAATCTTTTTCAATAATGAAATCCATGTTTGTTCTGAGGTTCTGCATTTGGTTTCTATCAAAATTAAAACTTCCAGTCTGTCTCATTCGCCCCATAATAGAATCTCTTTTTAATCTATTTTCAGGATAGAAAATAGAGTTCCCTCCTGAAATGTCAAGATTCGCTAATTCTGTTTTTGTGCTATTTCTATCGGTAGAATCTGGTTTCATAGTGACCTGATATACAAAACGATTTGCTTGTGCAAAAATAATTTGGGCACATAAACCCAAGATTAAAAGGGTGATTTTTTTCATTCTTTAATAATTTGATTTTTGATAACAAATAGTTGTAAAAGTTAAATTTTGCCATCTATAACATTGATAGACAAATATACCGAAGCAAATTTGATATTCATTATATTATTAGTAATTTTGCAATCTAAAATGATTCTAAATAAAAACAATGATAAAAGTAAGCGATCTAGCAAAAGAAAAAGCCATTCAGTTAATGACTGAAGATGGTTTCAAACCTTTTGAAGATTATATAAGAGTCGGTGTAAAAAGCGGCGGTTGTTCCGGTTTAGAATATGTTCTGAAATTTGATAATGTAAAAACAGATTCAGATCAGGTTTTTGAAGATAATGGTATCAAAATCATTGTTGATAAAAAATCAGTACTTTATTTAGCAGGAACAATACTAGAATTTTCAGCAGGGTTAAACGGGAAAGGATTTGTGTTCAATAATCCGAATGCAAACAGGACTTGTGGTTGCGGAGAAAGTTTCTCTTTATAATTTGAAGTTCAGAAATTTTTAAAATTTGAAGATTTAGAAATTCAATCAGAAACTTTAAGTAGAAAAATCGGAACGGTTATTAATTATTTAAAAAAGTAATGAGTTAAAAAAATCAAAATTCAACAAATTTTGAACTTTAAACTCTGAATATACAGAATGGCTACAAAATATACAGAAGACGATCTACGGGTTGATCTTGAAAACCAAAAATACGAATACGGTTTTACCACAGATATAGAATACGATGATTTCCCAATCGGGTTATCAGAAGATATTGTGAGAATGATTTCTGCAAAGAAAGAAGAACCCGAATGGATGACCGAGTGGCGTTTGGAATCTTACAGAATGTGGTTGAAAATGGAAGAACCGGATTGGGCCAACGTTACTTATGAAAAGCCCGATTTTCAGGCAATTCGATATTACGCAGCACCGAAAGTAAAACCAGAATTAGCGAGTTTGGATGAAGTAGATCCTGAGTTATTGAAAACTTTCGCTAAGTTAGGTATCAACATCGAAGAGCAGAAAAGACTTTCTGGAGTTGCGATGGATATTGTTGTCGATTCAGTTTCAGTGAAAACCACTTTTCAAATTACTTTAAAAGAAAAAGGAATTATTTTCTGTGCAATTTCTGAAGCAATCAGAGATTATCCGGAATTGGTTCGTAAATATATCGGGAAAGTTGTGCCAAGAGGTGACAACTTTTATGCAGCCTTAAACTCCGCTGTTTTTTCAGATGGAAGTTTCTGTTATATTCCAAAAGGAGTAAAATGTCCGATGGAACTTTCAACTTACTTTAGAATCAATCAGTCTGGCAGCGGACAGTTTGAAAGAACTTTGTTGATCGCAGACGAAGGAAGTTACGTTTCTTATTTAGAAGGTTGTACTGCGCCTGCAAGAGACGAAAATCAATTGCACGCCGCTGTAGTAGAACTTTTTGCAATGGATGATGCAGAAATAAAATATTCAACCGTTCAAAACTGGTTTCCTGGAGATTCAGAAGGAAAAGGTGGCGTTTTCAATTTCGTAACAAAACGCGGAATTTGTGAGAAAAATGCAAAAATTTCCTGGACACAAGTTGAAACTGGTTCTGCCGTAACTTGGAAATATCCGAGTTGTATTTTGAAAGGTGATAATTCGGTGGGCGAATTTTATTCGATCGCGGTGACCAATCATCATCAATATGCAGATACAGGAACGAAGATGATTCACATCGGAAAAAATACAAAATCAACGATTATTTCTAAAGGAATCTCTGCCGGAAAATCAAACAATTCTTACAGAGGTTTAGTGAAAATGATGCCTTCTGCAAAAGGAGCGCGAAACTTTTCACAATGTGACTCTTTATTAATGGGGAATGAATGTGGCGCACACACTTTTCCCTATATCGAAGTTAAAAATCCGACGGCACAACTTGAACATGAAGCCACGACTTCAAAAATTGGGGAAGATCAAATTTTCTATTGCAACCAAAGAGGAATCAGCACAGAAAAAGCAATTGCATTAATTGTCAACGGTTTCGGAAAAGAAGTTTTAAATAAATTACCGATGGAATTTGCCATCGAAGCTCAGAAATTATTAGAAATATCTTTAGAAGGAAGTGTTGGATAAAAAATGATTGTTTCATTTTAATATCCATCTCAAAACTTATTTCTTAAAAGAAATTATATATCATAACAGTAAAAAAACAGGAAGTAATTAACTTTAAATTATCTAATTACCTCATTTCATATTATGTTAAAAATTAACAACTTACACGCCAAAATAGAAGACGGCGCAGAAATCTTAAAAGGAATCAATTTACAAATTAATCCCGGTGAAGTTCACGCGATTATGGGGCCAAACGGAGCCGGAAAATCCACTCTTGCTTCGGTTATTGCTGGAAAAGAAGATTATGAAGTAACTGACGGAGAAATTATTTTCGAAGGAAATAATATCATCGAACATGCGCCAGAAGAAAGAGCGCACGAAGGAATTTTCCTTTCTTTTCAATATCCCGTAGAAATTCCTGGAGTTACCGTAACCAACTTCATTAAAGCAGCCATTAACGAAAATCGAAAAGCAAAAGGTTTAGAAGCGATGCCTGCAAAAGAAATGTTGGCTTTGGTGAAAGAAAATTCGGAGAAATTGAATATAAAAAGAGATTTCTTAGCACGTTCACTGAACCAAGGATTTTCTGGAGGAGAAAAGAAACGAAACGAAATTTTCCAAATGATGATGCTCAATCCGAAATTGGCGATTCTCGATGAAACCGATTCAGGATTAGATATTGATGCGTTGAGAATTGTTGCCGACGGTGTAAATTCTTTCAGAAATGAAGGAAATGCCGTTCTTTTAATTACGCACTACCAAAGACTTTTAGATTATATTCAGCCCGATTTTGTACACGTTTTAGCCGACGGAAAAATCATCAAAACTGGTGATAAATCGCTCGCTTTAGAATTGGAAGACAAAGGATACGATTGGCTTTTGAATTAATTTGGAATTTGTAAACCACAAAGTTCCTTTTAAAATGTCGAATTTCAAATCAATACAATGGCTTTATTAGAAAATATACAAAATAACCACGCTGCTTTTTTAGAAACTTTGAAACATCGTTTTCTCGATGAACAAAGAGAATTTGCTTTGAAAAAATTCTTTCATTTTGGCTTTCCAACTAAAAAAGACGAGGAATATAAATACACGAACTTACGCGAAATCACCGAGAAGAATTACAATTTCTTTCCGAAAGAAGCGCATACCATTTCCAAAGAACAAATTGCTGAATTGCATTTGGGCGAAGAATTTTTTGACTGGATTGTCTTTATTAATGGTCAATTAAGTAAAGAATTATCAAAAATTTCTATTGAAAATGTAGAATTGTTATCGTTCAATTTCGCTTTGGATGACCCAAAACACAAGGATGTTTTCGATCAATATTTCAATAAAATAGCTGATCAGGAATTAGCGTTTACGAATTTGAACACCGCTTATTGCAAGCAAGGATTTTTCTTGAAAGTTCCAAAGAATGTCGTGATCGAAAAACCAATTCACGTTTTCTATATCTCTCAAAATCAAGATCAAAACACGGTTTACAACACCCGAAACTTATTAATTGCCGAAGAAGGTTCCAAAATTGAAGTCATCGAAAGCCACCATAATTTCGATGAATCTTACGTTTTCACCAATTCCGTAACAGAGATTTTCACGGCTAAAAATGCAAAAGCAGATTGGCATAAAATTCAGAATGACAGCGATACTTCTTATTTGGTAGATCACACTTTTGCAAAACAAGAACGCGACAGTTTAACGACTGTGAATACTTTTTCGTTTGGTGGAAAATTGGTTCGAAACAACTTAGATTTCATTCATAACGGTGAGAATATCAATTCTTTCATGAATGGAATTACGATTATCGACGGCGAACAATTGGTCGATCATCATACTGCGGTTCATCACAAAACGCCAAATTGTGAGAGTTACCAAAACTATAAAGGAATTTACAAAGGCAAATCTCACGGAGTTTTCAACGGTAAAGTTTTCGTAGATAAAATCGCTCAGAAAACCAATGCTTATCAACAAAATAACAATATTTTGCTCGATGAAGGAGCGTCGATTGACACTAAACCGCAACTCGAAATTTTCGCAGACGATGTGAAATGTTCGCACGGTTGTACCGTTGGTCAATTGAATGAAGATGCATTATTTTATCTTCGTGCCCGTGGAATTTCCAAGAAAGAAGCGCAGGCAATGTTATTGTTCGCCTTCGCCAACGATGCGATGGAAAATATCGATATTGAGCCGCTTAAAGTTAAAATATCCAAACTTTTAGCAGAAAAGTTAGAAGTAGATATGGAATTTGAAGATATTTATTAAAATTATATTCGAAAAAATCAATAAAAACGGGCTTTTGTCCGTTTTTTTTGTTGAGGTTAGTCACTGGTTTTAGCCTGAATTTATCTTTCTAATAATCTGAGGAAATTTGGTTAAATATTTTTTATAAATTTATCCATTTGTTAAGTGCTTAGCGTTAATAAAAATTATAATTCTTTTCAAACATGAATTTAGAAAATATCACCAACGAACTGAACGTTTACAAAGAAAACAACCAAATCTTTGAAGCTGCTCATTTTTTAATTGAATCATTCGGTCTCGAAAGTGATAATTTCGCAGGTTTTGGTTTTCGTCCGGAATTAGAAGTCAACAAAATGTTGCTCACCACAGAAGGCGAATTGGGTGAAAAACAAAAGGTGATGATTCCCCAAAATCTCTTCGATTTCGATTTAGTCGTAAATATGGTTGTGCACGAAATGTTACATGTTCGGCAAAAATCACCAGAAATTTTAGTAGAAGACAAAAACGAAAGAGAATTTCAGGCGTATTATGAAATGCTTTTCCATAAAGTTTTCCCGAATGTTTCCGATTTTCATAAAAAATTCTTCGGCGAAAATGTCCAGACATTTTTTTATGATCTTTTTATGCAACTTACTATAGGTTGGAAATGTAATATTTTTTTATTTCGTAGTTTTTAATTTTTCATTGGTCTCAATGAATACTTCGTATTTCCTGAACGGTTGTATCCACGCTCACATCAGAATCGTTGCTATCGTTTCCATTAATGCGGATGTTTTCCCGGAAGATTAATTCCATTCCAGATTCCCCGATTCTATTACGAAAATGAGTGAGTTCACTAGAAGCACAAGGTGGAATAATAGAAAATTGTTTCAAACCGCAAAAATATTGGTAATACAAATTTTCTGTCCATTGTTCTACACACTTTCATCGGAAACATTGCGAAGATGTTTTAAAATTAAAAGTCCAACCATCAGTCGAATCGGTTTTGCAGGACGACCATTATCAGCACAGTACAAAGGCGAGAAAGCATCTTCAAAACTCTGCCAAAAAATATACAAGGGATGCGAATTGTTGAGCGTATCTTCAAGATAGAAGAAAAAATTGGCTTGGGAAGAGTGCTTTTGCTTGGAAAGCATCACTAAAATATGCAAGGATTATTACATAAAGATACGTTTTTTTGCAGATATAAACAAGATTTTTAACACACAAATAGCTATTAGTCAGTATCTTAAATGTTTTTTAATGGTTGACGATTTATTGTAATCATTATCCATTCAATGAAAAAAAGTGGCTTATTGTCTTGGACGTTTTTTGAAATGAAAAAGCCAGAAATTACTTCCGGCTTTTATTATTGATGGTATTGATGACAAATGATGATTTTTTATTTCACAAATAATTTCTCTGTTTGTGATTCTGAACCTTGTACTATTTTCACCAAATACATTCCTGATTTTAAACTTTTTATAGAAATCGCTTTTCTTGAAGAAGATTTTCTACTTTCCGTTATTAATAATTTTCCTGATAGATCATAAAGATGAATCAATACATCTTGATTAGATTTGTCAATGTTTCCTACAAAAAACTCATCATAAGTTGGATTTGGGAATACCACATACTTATTTCCGAGTGAATTAACATTAATTGTGGCAAGTGTTGCATTGCATTCTGGAGGATAGGAAAAATTTTCTACTTGATCAGTCCCAATTTCTTTATTACCTGCCGAAGCTGTAACACCCAAACCTCTTTTTGCAAATGCTCCCCATATCATGCATTTATTCTCCCCGCCTGTTGTTATTTGATCGGCTTGTAGGATTGCATTTCTTCCATCAATAAAGCTCGGATTGCATTCCTGAAGTTTTAATCCATCCATTACCAATTGGAGTACTTTTGCATTTCCGGAATTAGGATTTGCTAAGACATCGTTATTATAGCCGTATTTTTCTACATATTTCCAGGTAAGATCCCATAACATGGTGGCCCAGATAAAACCAAACGCATGGGGGCCTGTAACGGTATTTGTTTTTCCATAGGTATAATTATTGATAGCGAAATCTGGTGAATATTTCGCGAGCCTTAATCCAATTCCGTTGGTTGGTTGATCGAAAGAATAGGTTCCCATTCCTCTTGCTAGTGCTGAATTATCTCCAGGTCTTGCGGTAAGCATTAATGCAAAATAATCGGACCAACCTTCACCCATTTGTTCTATAGAAACTGATTCCAAAAGGCAACTGTATCCTTGACCAGTTAAGCGATTAGAAATACCATGTCCATATTCATGAATAACAATTCCGTTATCTAAACTTGAGTGTTTAAAGCCATTAAAATCATTTACCAAGGTTGTGTTGATCGTTTCTCCACCAGTAAGTTCTGTTACAAGAAAGCTTCCTTCTTGTCGTCCCATATTGATGGTAGGAATTGTTACTTGCCCACCATAAGTTCCGCCACCCATAGATAGTGTCGCATCGTCATTTGGACTGTAAATAATTGCACCAATGGCTCCGGCTTTTTGAGCATTTAAAACCTTTAAGCCAAACTCGCAAGTTCCACGAGCAATCAGTGAGATTTTTCCGGTGAGACTTCCAGCAGCGGGCTGCGAACAAGCATCTTCCGGAGCAGAAATTTTTAGATCGCCTGTTACAGACTCGCCTTCAAATAGTAATTTCCCAAAAGCTGCACTCCCTGTCATCACTTTCGGACGAGAAGCAACACCTGCAGGAGAATTAAATTGGTATCTCCCGATAGGATCATCATTAGATTGTGCTCTATCCCAAACATACATCTGCATTCTTGGTGCTAAAAGATAAGTAGTTCCTTCGAAGATTGTTTCATAACCCGGGTTAAAATTTGCATTGTTAAGACCGCTGCCATCAAAAGCTTCTGCTAATACTGCATCATTTCCCATTCCTCCATTGCCAAAATTATTGGTTTGATAGTTTCTTGCTGATTCGGTAAAGCCAAACTTATAGAACACGTCATGAATTTTATTATTCATGTAAAACAAATTGGTAATTGCCGTGTCTCTATAATTAAAAGGACTAAAATTTCTACCTTCGGTATAGGGGAAATTAAACTTTAAACTGGCTCCTCCGTCCGGTGAGTAACCTGGTGTATTTGTATTGGCCTCATCAGAATAGGCATAAACATTATTTCCTCTTGTGTTGGTGTAATTATTTGTACCATCGGAATGCCATCCTTCTG
Organism: Kaistella sp.; assembly: GCF_049588135.1. Lineage (GTDB taxonomy): Bacteria > Bacteroidota > Bacteroidia > Flavobacteriales > Weeksellaceae > Kaistella. The sequence continues at coordinate 16,137 of NZ_JBAVFG010000238.1, forward strand.
GTGATGCAATTAAATCCCATGGATTATTAATTACTGAAATTGCACCAAATGTTGGCGCCTCTGTCGGAAGTGGAAAAATCTTATAAGATGCAGGAGTTGGAGACAAAATAATATTGTTGATTGACTGTATTTGAGTTAAATAATTTTTTGAAACAGGTTTATTATGTTGCTCTGATGAAGGGAAGTTTTCAAAATTACAATCTATCGTTAAATTGCCTTTTAAAAGAATTTCACCTGTTGTCGCGTTTACAATAAGATGCCAAACATCAGAAGAGTTTTTGTCTGAAATAAATACTTCATTGCACAAAATGTAAGAATTGTTTTTTTCAAAATAAACATTGGGTAGATATTCTATTCGGGATAAATCCTTCAAATTTAATTTGCTTTTGAGAATTTCTTCAGAAACTCTAACATCTGAAATAGGACCTTCAGCGGAAGGAATAGAGATTTTATTTTTAAAATCGTTTTTTTCAGAGATAATTTTACCGTTTTTCAAAATGACCTTTCCCAAAGCGTTGTACACCCGAAGACCATTGTAGGTTTGTTGTACATTCACGATGTTCGCATTCATACTTTTGGAAGCATCTTCATTTAAAATAATGACGCCTGCTTTGTGATCCGTCTTTAAGAGTGCGTTATTTTGTTGATAATAATCCCGGATGACTTTTTCGGAGTTTTGCCCGTTCAGTTGATTAAAGGCAAAAAATACCGCCACAGAAAGTGGGGTAAATAATAATTTTTTTTTCATGATTAGGTTGTTTTTAAGAAATTAAAAGTAAGAACATTTTTTAACAATTGAACTATATTTTAATGATTTTGTTATTTAAAAAAATCATTAGTTCGTTATAAAATGGTATTTTACTGATAATTTGGCTTAAAAACAACAGCAGTTTTTCACCGAAATTTCAAATGCATCTTTCTGTAAATTGGCTTCAAAAGCCCAGAATCTTTAGTAAAAAATAAAAGCGAAAGAGAATTTCAGGCGTATTGCGAAATGCTTTCCATAAAGAATTTCCTCTCATTCCTGATGTCTCAGATTTTTACAAAAAATTCTTCGGCGAAAAAGCTTTGGAGTATTACAAAAGAATGGGAGAAAACTCGGAATTGCAACAGAAATATTTCGATGAAAAAATTGAAGTGGAAAATTTGATTAAATCTCTTTAGCTTACCCAACGATCAAGAGTTTTGATGACTTTCCATTTTCCATTAACTTTTTGGAAAATAGAAGTGCTTCCTCCTCCTTCTAAAGGTCCACAAGATTCTGAAATTTTCACAATACAAATATTTTTATTCAGATTAAAAATTGGTTCAGAGTAATTTCTTATACATTTATCCCCAAATTTGATTTGGAATTTTGCCCAATAATCTTTTGGACTAGTATAATTATTTTGAAGTTCTTTCAAATCTGCGCTTTTTATAATATTCAATTCTCCATAAATTTTTCCCTTATCTAAATCGAATTGTTTGGAATCGTAAGGAACGGTTTGGAAAATTAAATAGTCAATATCATTTGATGAAAATATTGAGTCGTTTTTCAACTCAATTGAATTAAAAATTATTGTATTTTCATTTAGTTTTTCAGTATTTAAATTTACAATTTGAATATTTGTTGCAGAGTTGGACTTATAAAGATAACTTCTGGAATTATTATTAATCTGATCATTAGCAATATCATCCGCTATAAGTTGATTTAAAACTTCATATTTTAAGTTTAAATTTTCATCCTTTTTCTTACAGGAAAAAAGAAGAGCGATTAAAAGTAGAAATAAGATATTTTTTCTCATGACAGGATTTAAATTACCCTAGAAACCCTTCCAAAATTTCACACGCCGATTTCGGTAAATTGGTTCCCGGTCCGAAAATAAAATCTGCACCATTTTTATACAGAAAATCATAATCCTGTTTCGGAATTACACCGCCAACAACGATGGTAATGTCTTCTGCACCCAATTTTTTTAATTCGGATACAACTTCTGGAACAAGATATTTATGTCCCGCCGCCAAAGAGGAAACGCCCAAAATATGAATATCATTTTCAACGGCTTGTTTCGCAACTTCTTCCGGAGTTTGGAAAAGTGGAGCAACATCAACATCAAATCCCATGTCAGCGAAAGCGGTTGCGACTACTTTTGCGCCACGATCGTGACCATCTTGTCCCATTTTCACGACCATGATTCTTGGTCTTCTGCCTTCTTTTTCTTCGAAATTTTCGGCTAAAGAAAGAGCTTTTCCGAAGTATTCATTTTTGCTTGCATTCATGGCATAAACTCCTTGTATGGTTCTGATATTGGCTTTGTATCGTCCGAAACTCTCCTCCATCGCATCGCTCATTTCACCCAAAGTTACTCTCCTTCGTGCGGCTTCAATGCAGATTTCCAATAGATTTCCGTTGCCGGATTTTGCAGATTCTTTTAATTTTTCTAAAATTTCTGAAACTTTTTCCGAATTTCTTTCCGCTTTTATTGTATTTAATCTTTCAATCTGCTTTCTTCGAACTTCAGAATTATCAATATCCAAAATATCCAATTCCATTTGTTTTTGAGTAGATTTAAAAGAATTTACCCCAATAATAAATTCTTCGCCGCTATCAATTTTCGCTTGCTTTTTTGCGGCAGCTTCTTCAATTCTCATTTTCGGAATTCCCGCTTCGATGGCTTTCGTCATTCCGCCTTCTTTTTCCACTTCATCAATGAATTTCATGGCTTCATCAATCATTTGTTGCGTTAAAGCTTCCACCAAATTGCTTCCGCCCATCGGATCTACAACATCGCAAATTCCACTTTCTTGCTGTAAAATTATTTGGGTATTTCTCGCAATTTTCGCAGAATAATCGGTTGGCAAAGCAATCGCTTCATCCAAAGCATTCGTATGCAAAGATTGCGTTCCGCCCAAAGCTGCCGACAATGCTTCAATGGCAGTTCGCGTAATATTATTGAAAGGTTCCTGTTCAGTTAAACTCCAACCTGATGTTTGCGAATGTGTTCTTAAAGCTAAAGATTTTTGATTTTGAGGATTAAATTGCGTTAAAAGACTTGCCCAAATAAATCGTGCCGCTCTCATCTTCGCAATTTCCATAAAATGATTCATCCCAACTGCCCAGAAAAACGACAATCTTGGAGCGAAATCATCGATTTTCATTCCTGCTTTTATTCCGGTTCTGACATATTCTAAACCGTCTGCCAAAGTATAAGCCATTTCTAAAACCGGCGTTGCACCAGCTTCCTGCATGTGATAACCAGAAATGGAAATCGAATTAAATTTCGGGATATTTTTAGCCGTATATTCGAAGATATCAGCGATAATTTTCATCGACGGAGTTGGCGGATAAATGTATGTATTCCGAACCATAAATTCCTTCAAAATGTCATTCTGAATGGTTCCCGAAAGTTTTTCCTGAGAAACGCCCTGTTCTTCTGCGGCAACGATATAAAAAGCCAAAATCGGCAAAACCGCACCGTTCATCGTCATGGAAACCGAGATTTCATCTAAAGGGATTTCATTGAATAAAATCTTCATGTCTTCGATGGAATCAATCGCAACGCCGGCTTTTCCCACATCACCTTCAACTCTCGGATGATCGGAATCGTAACCGCGATGCGTTGCCAAATCGAATGCAACCGACAGACCTTTTTGTCCGGCTTTTAAATTTCTTCTGTAAAATGCGTTTGATTCTTCGGCGGTAGAAAATCCTGCGTATTGCCTAATCGTCCAAGGTTTTTGAACATACATCGTAGAATATGGACCACGCAAATAGGGCGCAATTCCTGCGGAAAATTGTTTTTCAATTAAATTTCTTGAATCTTTTTCGGTGTAAGAAGATTTCATTTCCAAACCATCTTTTTCAAAAAAGTAGGGAAGTTTGTCTTCAGATTTTATGGTGAAATCGGGGTTTTGGTACTGTATTTTCCTTCTCATAAGTTCGTATTTGAGGTCTTAAAAATAAGCAATTTTAGATTAATATTTTGTGACTAATTTTCAGAATTAAAGAGTATTGGTTTACAATCCTTATTTAATAAGAAAAATCTTATTTTTGTTATTTAAAATGAAAAATGAAAAAAATACTTTTTGCTACT
>NZ_JBAVFG010000239.1:0-5121 GCF_049588135.1 Kaistella sp.
ATAAACAGTTAAACACTTTTTATTTGATGAAATAAAAACAATGCTCTTTTAAAATAAAAACACAATATCATGAAAAAATTACCATTACTTATTGGCGGATTAGTCTTGTTTTTTACAATTAACTGTAGAGAAATTGTGAATTCAGTTCTAGATGTTTTGCCTCCGTTTGACGTACCGTATAGCAAAAGCTTAGATGTTCCTTTTGCAATTGTAAGCGCAACAGAGTTTACCAGAACCCCAGAAATTGCTATGAATATTGATTTAGATGCAAAGATTAAAGAAAAAAAACCGAATTTATCTATTAAAAACTTGAAATCGGTAAAGATGAATACTTTAAGTTTAAACTATGTCAGTTCCAAATTGGGCAATAAATTAGAACTCATTAAGAACGCTAAAATTTACCTGAAAGCTCCCAATCAAGAGGAACGATTAATTGCAACTTCCTTCAATAATACTGATCCTAACACTATTATTTTCAATGTGAATGATGAGGAAATTCTGGAATACTTTAGGACGACTGAAAACTCCTTAATTTTCGAAATTCAAGCTAGTAATAAATCAACAGATGTAATTAAAATAAAAGGGATTTCTGGCTTTAAGATAAAAATTAAACTTTAGAAAAAAAACAAAAAAGACCAGAAATTACTTCTAGTCTTTTTTATTATCATCAAGGATATTTCAAATATTCTTGATTTTTTTATTCAAATTTCTATAACGTTTCTTTCAACCATTCAAAAAATTCTCTCTGCCAAACCAAAGCGTTTTGAGGATGTAGAACCCAGTGGTTTTCATTTGGGAAATAAAGAAATTTTGCTTTCAGTCCTTTCAATTTAGCGGCCTGAAAAGCTTCCTGACCTTGTTCGTAAGGAACTCTGTAATCAATCCCACCTTGAATAATCATCATGGGTTTATTCCATTTATTCACAAAGTTAGAAGGATTAAAGTCGGTATAAGCTTTCGGAACTGGATTATCATAAGGTGAACCCCCTAAATCCCATTTCGCAAAAAACAATTCCTCAGTCGTTAAATACCAGGATTTCATATCGAAAAGTCCATCATGTGCGATGAAAGTTTTGAAACGGTTTTCGTGAATTCCAGCCAACATCATAACGCTGTAACCACCGTAACTTGCACCAACTGCTCCCATTCTGTCGCCATCAACATATGGTAAAGTTTTTGCAAAATCAGCTGCTGCTAAATAATCTCTCATCGGCTGACCACCCCAATCTTTAGAAATATCTTCATTCCACTGAACTCCCCAACCTGGCATTCCTCTTCTGTTTGGCGCAACAATAATATAATCGTTTGCTGCCATTAAAGCAAAATTCCATCGAACGCTGAAAGTCTGTGTTAAAGCAGATTGTGGTCCACCTTGACAATATAATAAAGTTGGATATTTTTTATTCGCATCGAAATTTGGCGGATAAATAAACCATACTCCCATTTCTTTTCCGTCGGTGGTTTTCACCATTTTCAGTTCGGTTCTGGAAGGCGTAATACTTTCGTAATTCTTCTTGTTCACTTCTGTCATTTGTTTCATAGAACCATTTTTCAAATCAACAGAAAATAAATCTGGATTGTGATTCATATCGGTTCTTGAAACTAATAGTAAGTTTTTGTTTTGAGCGTAAATATCATTCAAATCAAAATCACCTTTGGTAATTTGTTGAATTTTAGAGTTTTTCGGATTTAAAGAAAATAATTGTTTTGTTCCTCTAAAAGCCGAAGTAAAGTAAATATCTTTAGAATCTTGCGACCAGAAAACAGAACCGGTAATACTTTCATCCCAATCTTGGGTGAGATTAGTGGTTTTACCCGATTTCCAATCCATGATTTTTAAATCATTTTTGTCCGCTTCATAACCATCTCTCGCCATAGACATCCAATATAGATACTTTCCGTCTGGAGAAAACTTCGGTGAAACATCATATCCTTTATTGCTTTCGGTAAGATTTTTTAAAGTTCCGGTTGCCAAATCATAAGCAAAAATATCGGTGTTGGTTGAAAACGCATATTCAGCACCACTCAAAGGTTTTGTTACATATAAAAGTTGGGAAGAATCTGGAGTCCAAACGAAATCTTCTGATCCACCAGAAGGTCTTTGTGGCGAATCCCAAGGTTTTCCTGCCAATAAATCTTTTGCTTTATCAGCGCTTTCAGAAACATTCACTACAAAAACGTGATTGTATTTTCCTTCATTAAAATAATCCCAATGACGGTGATTAAGGTCGGTATAAATATGAGCAGTTGATTTTGGAGTATCCGTATATTTGTCTTTTCCTAATAATTTTTCTACCAAAACTTCTTTGCTAAATGCGACCTTTTTACCATCCGGAGAAATGACGATATTGTCAACTTTTCCTACCGTATAAAATGGAGTCCAGGTTTTTCCAGCATCTTTAGAAAGATAAATCTGATCATCTTCTTGAGCGTAGATTCCGTTTGCATCCCACTGAATTAGAGATTTTTTCCCTAGATCCAAAGCAGTTGCTTCTGCACTTTTAATAGTAAAAAAATAGTTCTTCTTATTATTTTTTTCTGTTTTAAGATCGGTTTTCCCAATACTGTAAATCAGTGAATTCTGATCCGGCGAAACTGCAGTAACTCCTATTTTATTAAGGGTCCATAATATTTCGGGAGTCATCACATTTTGTGCATTCATAAGAAAAGGTGCTGCCAGAGCGACCAAGGTGTGTTTTATTTTCATTTTTAAATTAAATTTTTTAAATATATAAACGGTATAAAATCGCTAATCTTCTTTAAAACTATTACCGAAAATTAACATCTTACAAATATAGAAAATTCAGGAGGAAAGCAGAAGCACTAAACCATTTCAGTCCTTCTCTGTTGAACTTCTTTAACAAAGTCATCGGGATTTTCTGGACTAATCATATAAATTTTCCCAGACTTTAAAGTGATCTTTACTTTTTTATGAATATTGGTTACATACCAAACATCGCGCCCATTAAAGTAACCAAAATAACCGAACAAACCTCCAACGCCAAAAGTCCGCAAGTTGAAGCCAGTCTTTTCTATTTTATCAAACGTTTCAATTTCATTAATGTTAATGACCACAGAACCGTAGATGTTTTTAACTAAAATCTGATTATAAGAAACTACAATTCTTTTGGGAATAAACCCATAAGAAATAAATATAACGCCGTACATGATAACAAAACTAGTCATTGAAACCATCGGTTTTGGCGGTTCAAAGAAAAAGGAAGAAATTGGAAAAAAGATAAGAAATAACAAAACAATAATCGTAATAATCTTCGTTCTATCATCCATTTTTGCAGTTTGAAATTCTTTCATATTTAAAAATATTAAAGGGTAATTAAATTATCATTTGGCGTATAATCCAAATAAATTCCGCCATCGATCTTTACAGATTTTACTTTCTGATTAACTTCAATCTCTGTTTGGTAAAGTTTACTGTTTTTCCAAACTTCTGGCGTAAAATGCTTTTTATAAATTTTGCCGTCCTGATAGGTAATTTCTACGTCGAAAGGAATTGCAAATCCGCCTACATTTTGAATCGATAAATTCAAATTATTACCGGAAACTACCGCCGAATTAATTTTTAAATCAATATAATTATTGCTGAAAAACCAGTTGTTCCAAAACCAATTCAGATTTTGTCCGCTTCCGGTATTCATGCTATAAAAGAAATCCCACGGCATCGGATGTTTTCCACTCCAGGTATTCATATAATAATGGAGTGATTTTTTAAACAAATCATCGCCGAGCATATCTTTTAAAGCCAGATAAGAAAAAGCAGGTTTTATGTACGAATTATTTCCATAACCAATTCCGGTAACCTGCGTACTCAGTGAAATAATGGGCTGATCTTCTTCGGTAGACGGATCATTAATATATCTTTTCACACGGAAGTCGGTAAACATTTTATCATTAAAAGCTTTTCCGTTTTCGGCTTCACCGATCAGGTATTCCAAAGCGGTTGCCCAACCTTCATCCATAAAAGCATAACGCGTTTCATTGATTCCCATAAAGAAAGGGAAATAAGTATGTGCGATTTCATGATCCACCGTTTGTCGGGAATCTGCTAAATTATCAGGAATTGCAGTATCATTAACCATCATCGGATATTCCATGTCGGCGAATCCCTGGAAACCGGTCATGGTCGGAAAAGGATATTCGATTCCCGGCCAGTTTTCAGAAAACCATTTGATACCGTATTTCTCCCATTCTACATATTTTTCAAAATCTGGAGTTCCTGCGTTATACGTCGCTTGAGTACTTACTTTTTTTGATTTCAACTGAACGCTTGAAGCATCCCAGACATAAGTTGAACTTAATCCAAAAGTAAAATCTGTAATATTTTGAGCCTTAAATTTCCAGGTATTGAAAGGTTTTTGCGTGGTTACTTTTTGTTTTAAAACTTCGTCTTTTGTGGCAACGTGAATTATTTTATCTGAGGTTAAAGAAGATTTAAATTTCTTTAAAATTTCGGGCTGTAAAACCTCTTCCGGATTTTGGAAAATTCCGGTCGCATAAACCACGTAATTTTTTGGAACCGTAACGGCGACTTCATAATTATTAAAGTCATTATAAAATTCATTTCGACCGTTGTGAGGCAATTTATCCCAACCATTATAATCGTCATACACTGAAATTCGTGGATAAGCGTAAGCACAGAACAAGGTATTGTCATCGATTTGTCCTTCTCTTCCACTTTCTTTTGACAACGGAAATTCCCATTCTATTTTAATGATGTTCTTGGATTTGGGCAAAAGTGCTTTGTTTAATTTCAAATCATAGAACGTTTCCCAATCTTCAGAATTTACTTTATAAATTTCTCCATTAATGGAAAGTGATTTTATATTCAAACCCTCACTTAAAAAATCAGCTGATGCTTTTCCCGCTCTCGGTGAGGTCGGCTTGTGCACATTATTCACAAATCTGATGACCAATGATTTTAAAGTATCCGGAGAATTATTGGAATAGACAATCGTTTCATTTCCGGAAACAATTTTGGTCGTCGGATTCACATTGAAATCAATTGCATAATCGCCTGAATTTTGCCAATAATTCTGACCCGGTTTTCCATCCAAGGAACGGGTTTTCTGCTCGTAGGCTTTTTCGATATTTCTAGGCGTATAT
>NZ_JBAVFG010000240.1:0-12014 GCF_049588135.1 Kaistella sp.
GCAATAAATTTTCTGATTTCGTGTATTTTAATTTTCTTCTTTCGTAAATTTATTGCATTCATTTAGGGCGCTTTTTTATTGAAATTGTAGATAATCTTTTATGTATCTAAAAAGAATTTGATTTTAAAAAAAATTACCAGTCGGATTTTTCAGACTTTAACGCTTCTGTTAATTTTGAAACAAAGTCATTAGTGTTGTCTTGAACTCCTTTATATAGTTCCTCCATCCAAACCGTGTTATCTTTTTTGAATATTGATCTACCAAGAACTCCACTACCTCCCGTTAAGTATATTTTTGTATCGTATTTGTCTTGTTTTTCGGCTTCTTCAAAATAAGGTTTAATCATTACTTTTCCATCTTTAAAGCCTATTTCATAAACATTAGTAAATGGTACAGTTGATTCTATTCCAAGCATTTTTCTACCAGTCCCTATAATGGATCTTGCACGTAATTTTATTTGACTATACTCAACTTCATTATAGCCGTCGCCTTTAAGATTCTTAAAATTTGACTGAATAAACATTTTCGTTTCTTCAAATAATTGTTTTTGTGTTTTTCCTGAAACTTCAATTACAACAAAATCTTTTGCTTTGTCATCAGAGTTTACAAAATTATTCGGGGTGAGTTCAAATTTTTGAGCGGTAAATATTCCGCATATTGCAAGTCCTGCAACTAATAATATTTTTTTCATAATTTGTTTTTTAATTAAATCTTTCAAGTAAATATGCGTCAACTAATACAATTCCCAAGATTATAAAATAATAATGCATTCTATCAATATTTCTGTAAAATTGTGGTGAATTTGCATGTTTTTACACTGCAATTTACACGATTGCGCTTCGTTTATTGTTTCGTATAAATAACGTTATAACCTAATGTTGGATGAATACTCATTCCCATCCATATCGGATTATCTAAATCTTTCATCATTACTGTTCCCGATTCGTTTGAAACAATAGTATATCTTTCTTTGTAAAATACAGTAACTTTTTCTATGGATGAACTCGTCGATGGAAAAATAGCAATGGCAGATGTCATTTTTCCACTACTGTCAAAAGTGTACCCAATATTTGTAATTTCTCCATTTTCGCCCTTATATATTAATGAAGTACTGGTTTCACTTTGCAACAGTCTTGATTCTCCTACTTTAATTTCTGCTTTGGTTTTTCCGAAGCCTATTATAGGTTCTTTAAAAAATGTGTGATAAGGAGCAATCGTAACTTCGGCTGTTGCTGTCTTTCCATTCTTAGTAGCTGTAATATTGAACTTTCCAACTTTTTGAGCTGTAAGAATTCCGGAAGCGTTAATATAACCTCTTTTTTCATCTGATGATTTCCAAGTGAACTCTGATGGTGTCATACTTGCACTTCCGTTTTTAACAGTTAGTTGTTGGGTTTTATCATAATTTATAGTTACCGAATTGGGTTCTAAAGAATAGTTTTCGGATATTACATCGTTTCCTCTATCCGAAGAACAAGAGTTTGTAATTCCAATTGTTGCGAATGACATCGCTGCTAATAAAATTAATTTATTCATAATTTTTGTTTAATTGTTTTTCAAAAATAGATAATGCTTATGTTTTGTGATTACGGGAAACCGTATTTAGGCAATATTTTTTTTAAATTTTTGCTAAATTCCACATACACAAAGGGTTTAATTTAGAAAGAAATGTTTTCTGTACAATTAAATACCCTACAATTCCCCCCGTTTCAAAACCCGTCCTCTCGGTTCATCGCCTTCGAACAAAGCAATCTCAGAATGTAGAAATTCTGCAGCGGCTGCAGAATCTTTTACTTTTGTTGCGGTTCGTTCCAGCATTTCTTTTTCAAAATCATTTAAAACACTTTCCCGAATTCCCTTTTCGCGCCAATCCGAATTTGGTTTGCAATTTTTATAAATTTCCCGCGCCAAAAATAAAGAATCGAGCAAAGCCTGATTTGCGCCCTGTCCTTTGAACGGACTCATCGGATGTGCCGCATCGCCCAATAACGTGACCGAATCTGCGTTTTTTAGCATTTCAGAAGTGAGCAAGTCGCGATCATAAACAGGATACCCTGTAATTTTATTTTCATCTGTTAGTTGCAGAATTTCCGGAATTGGGCTGTGAAAAGGAGTCCTCCTTATTGCTTCAGTTTTCAGGGCTGATTTTCCGTCGGCACTCAGTTTATTTGCTGCTGATTCTTCTATCGGAAAACTGAGTTGCCACATGATTGAATTTTGGTCGAAAGGCATCATGTAAATTCTTTCTTTTCCGTTTGCTGTTTGAAAAACCGTGGCAGAATCCAGCAAAGAATTTTCTAAATATTGAAGTTTGGAAAGTTCACAAATCCCCAAAATCACCATGCAACCCAAATACCGCAAAGGAGATTTTTCTTCTGGAATGATCGTGTTTCGAACGGCACTTCGGATTCCATCTGCGCCAATCAAAAGGTCTGCAGGATACGATTTACTTGCATTATTTTCTAAAAAATGAAGCTGTAATTTCCCCTCAGTATCTTTTTTGTAACCGGTAAACTGATGATTCCACCGTATTTTATCTTCTCCGCCCAACTGTTGCAGCAATTGCAGACGCAGATTTTGGCGGGCAATATGGATATTGCTTTTTTGAATATTATTTTGGGTAGTGAATTTATCAACTTTGCCCAGCCATTTTCGCATTCCCCATTGTCCCACAATTTTTCCATCCGGAGCATGCACCACGTGATGATTGGAGATAATACCGTTATCTAAATTAAAAATCCCGAAATTTTCTAAGGTCTTCCTGGCTTGTTGTAAGGTTAAACCATAACCTTGTGAACGCTCATTGAAACTGCTGTCTTTTTCATAAATAGTAAAAGGAATACCACGATGCAAACAGCCGATTGCTAAAGCGATGCCACCAATTCCTGCTCCAATAATGGCAACATGTGGGAAATGGTCATCGGGAATCGGGAAGTTTTCGGAAGGAATGATTCCGGAACCGGAACAATCCGGGCAACTGAAAAAAGTTCCCTCCGGACGAATCGGTGCACTTTTTTCGAAATTTGATTTTTCGAAAACTGCCAATTCAGCTTGATAACGAAGCTGGATTTTTTTTTTGATTCTGCGTTTTTGTTTACCAAGACCTTGACAATCTGGGCAGATGCTGAAACAAGTGATTTTATGATTGATCATTTTTATTTCTTCCTGATAAGAAGTTTTCCAAATATACGATAAGCGATTTATTTGATGAAAACCTTTTTTGCTTAATTAGAATAATCTAAGTATCTCCATTATGCAAAATATTTAATTCACCGTTTTTAGCAAAGAGTTCCGTTTTGAGACTTTTGAAAAAATTTACTAAGGTGAAACACTTGTATCTTTTGCTGTTGAAATAGTTTTAAAACAAAAAAAACGCCTGAATTTCTTCAGACGTTTTAGCGTTTTTACCAAATTTTAATTCTTTCATTTGGTGCTTTGTACAATTCATCATCCGGCGTAATGTTGAATGCCTCATAGAATGAATCTTGATTTACCAACGGTCCGAACGCTCGGAAATATCCTGGAGAATGCGGATCTGTTTTCACTTGATTCACCATATATTGTTCTGTAGATTTGGTTCTCCAAACGGTTGCCCAACTCATAAAGAATCTTTGATCTTGGTTGAAACCACTGATTAATCCTGGATTTCCGTGATCTTTCAAATACATTTGAAGAGCAGTATAGGCAACCGCTACTCCACCTAAATCACCAATATTTTCTCCGCTTGTAAATTTACCATTCACAAAACTGCCTTTCACAGGTTCGTATTTATCGTATTGCGCAGCAAGTTCTCCTACTTTTGCATCGAAGTTTTTTCGGTCTGCATCAGTCCACCAATTGTTCAAGTTTCCATCACCATCAAACCGGGAACCAGAATCATCAAAACCGTGACCGATTTCGTGACCGATTACCGCACCAATTCCGCCAAAATTCACCGCAGGATCTGCTTTAAAATTAAAGAAAGGCGGCTGAAGAATTGCTGCTGGGAAAACGATTTCGTTGTTAGAACCGCTATAATAAGCATTTACCGTTTGTGGTGACATTCCCCATTCGGTTTTATCAACTGGTTTACCAACTTTTGCTAAGTTTTTAGCGTAAGACCATTCGGTAATATTCTGTAGGTTTTTATAATAAGTTCCACCATCTGCAGTTCCTGTCAATTGCAGTTTAGAATAATCTTTCCAAGTATCAGGATAAGCGATTTTCACAGAGAATTTGGCTAATTTCTCTTGTGCTTTTACTTTGGTTTCGGGCGACATCCAATCGTTTTCTGCAATATGTTGTTTGAAAGATTTTTTCAAATAACCGATATAAGTTTCCATTTGCTGTTTTGCCTCAGCCGGGAAATATTGATCAACATACAATTTACCGAAAGCTTCACCTAACACGCCATTAATAACGCCCAAACCTCTTTTGTTCATGGCTCTCTGTTCTTGTTGACCTTGAAGATATTTGGAGTAGAAAGTGAAATTGAGATCATCTAATTTTTTATCAAGATTACCTGCATTACCAGCAACCAATCTTGCTTTCATATAATCTTTGATGAGTGGAAGATTTTTGTCATTCATCCAAGAATCCATATTTTGGTAATATTTCAATTCACTTACAATTACTTTGTCAGTTTTCACCCCAGCATCGGTCAAGTATTTCGGTAAATTAACTTGTTTAACCAGCTTTGAAAGTTCTGGCAAAGTTTTCGGGTTGTATCGAAGATTTGCATCCCGATTTTGCTCATTGGTCAAAAGGTCTTGCGCCAATTTCTTTTCAAAATTTACGACACTTTGTGCAGTTTGATCTGCATTTTTTTGACCAATTACTTCAAATAACTGAGCGAGATAATTTTTATATTCTACTAACGTTTTGGTGTTGGCTTCGTTATTTTTTTGATAGTAATCACGTCCTAAACCTAATGATGCGCCACCAAGATAAACCGCATTCATCACAGAATTTTTCATATCTGGACTCACGCGCCAAGCGTAGAAAGGGTTATCATTCGTTTTGGTAGCTTCCGTTAAATAGTTCTGTAATTGCGCAACCGTTTTTATTTGATCAATCTTTTGTAAATCCGCTTTAATAGGATTAATTCCGTCGGCATTTCTCTTGTTCCAATCCATAAATGTTCCATACAAGTTCTGGATTTTCTGACCTTCGGAATCTGGAGCAAATTTGTCTGCCAAGATTTTATCTAAAATCCCTAAAGAAGCATTATCAACATCTTCTCTCAAGGCATTGAAACTTCCCCAACTTGTTTTATCAGACGGGATTTCGGCAGTTTTCATCCAGTTTCCATTAACATAATTAAAGAAATTATCTTGTGGACGAACCGAAGTATCCATATAGGAAAGATTAATTCCCTCATCTTTGGTTGGTGCCGGTTTTATAGCAGTTGTCACTGTAGTTTCTGTTTCAACAGTTGCAACTTTCGCAGTTGAACATGAATTTAGTAATACAACTCCCGTAAAAGCGAGGGCTGCAATCGTTATTCTTTTCATAAGACTTTATTGATTATTATTAAGATTAATTCAAAGATAACAATTATTTTGAATTTTTCCGAACGATTTATCGATGTTTCATAATGACAGTATGTAATGGATGAGATTTTACTAAAAAAAATCACCCAAAATTAATTGAATGATTTTAAAAATCCCTCTCCCTTGGAAAGGGATTTAGGCTGCGGATTTACCAGATTTTTATTCTTTCTTCTGGTGCTTTGTACAATTTGTCGCCAGATTTCACATCGAAGGCTTTGTAGAAAGCATCGGTATTTACAAGTGGCCCGAAAGCTCTGTACAATCCCGGTGCGTGTTCGTTGGTTTTAATTTGGTTAATCAAAGCAGCTTCTTTCTGCAAAGTTCTCCAAACCGTTGCCCAACTCATGAAAAATCTTTGATCTTGGGTATAGCCGCTGATTTCTCCTGGGTTTCCGTGATCTTTTAGATACATTTGAAGTGCATCGTAAGAAATATTTACGCCACCCAAATCTGCAATATTTTCACCATTGGTAAATTCACCATTTACGAAAGTTCCTTTCACAGGTTCGTAAGTGCTGTATTGTGCTGCGAGGGCTTTTGTAGCTTTTTCGAAGTTCGCTTTGTCGTCTTTCGTCCACCAATCTACCAAGTTTCCGTCGGCGTCGAACTGTGCTCCAGAATCATCGAAACCGTGTGTCATTTCGTGACCGATTACGGCTCCGATTCCACCAAAATTAACGGCTGCATCAGCATTTGGATTAAAGAAAGGTGGCTGTAAAATCGCAGCCGGGAAAACGATTTCGTTGTTTAATGGGTTATAATAAGCGTTCACCGTTTGTGGCGACATTCCCCATTCTGTACGGTCAACTGGTTTTCCTATTTTATCTAAATCTTTTTGGTATTGCCATTCGGTAACATTTTGAAGATTTTTGTATAAAGTGCCGCCGTTTGCATCAGAATTAATGGTGAGTTTGGAGTAATCTTTCCATTTATCCGGATAGGCAACTTTTACGGTAAATTTGTTGAGTTTATTTAAAGCTTTTTCTTTTGTTACAGACGACATCCACGCTAAATTGTTGATGTGTGATGCGAAACTTTTTTTCAAATACTCGATCAATTCTACCATTTGTGTTTTCGCAGAGGCAGGGAAATATTTCTCAACATATAATTTCCCGAAAGCTTCACCCAAAACGCCGTTGATCATTTCAAAACCTCGTTTGTTCTGCGCTCTTTGCACATCTTGCCCTCTTAGATATTTGCCATAGAAATTAAATTTCTTCTGATCTAAATCTGCAGTAAGATGACTTGCATTACCTGAAATCAATTGATATTTCATGTAATCTTTAATCAAAGGAATATTTTTCGCATTGATGAATTTGTCTAAATTTTTGTAATAATTCAGTTCCCCAACAATTACTTTATCGGTATTTACGCCTACAGCATTAAGATATTTCGGAAGGTTTACATTTTTCACCATCGCCGAAAGTTGAGCCATCGTTTCTGGATTATATTGCAAAGTTGCATCTCGAATCTGCTCATTGGTTAAATAAGTTTTTGCGATACTTTTCTCGAAATTCACAATATTTTGTGCCGTTACTGAAGAATTTTTATATCCCAATACCTCCAACATTGAAGCGATATATTTGGTGTATTCTGCTAAAGCTTCTGTATTTTTCGGGTTTACTTTCTGGTAATAATCACGACCCATTCCAAGAGATGCATCGCCTAAATACACGGCGTTCATTTTAGAATCTTTCAAATCGGCATCAATTTCCCAAGAATAAAAAGGGTTTTCGCCATTTCTGGTTGCTTCTATGAGATACTTTTGCAAATCAGCAACAGTTTTTATAGCGTCGATTTTTGCTAAATCTGATTTTATGGGAGCAATGCCATCTGCATTTCGCTTCTCCATATTCATATAAGTAGCGTATAAATCCTGGATTTTTTTGCCTTCGCTTCCTTCAGCAAATTTATCGTTCAACAACGAGTTAAGAATCGTCATCGAGTTATTGTCGGTGTCATCTGCTAATTTGTTGAAGCTTCCCCAAGTAGATTTATCGGCAGGAATTTGGGCGGTTTTCATCCACGCTCCATTTACAAAATTGTAGAAATCATCTTGTGGACGAACAGCTTTGTCGAATGTGGTAAGATCTAAACCTTTTTCTGGGGTTACTTTTACGGTTTCTTTTACAGTTTCCATTGGTGCAGCAGGAGTTTCTGGTGGTTTTGGTGCTGTGACTTTTGTTGCACAAGAATTCAGTGCAATCATTCCTGCGAATGCAAGAATGGTTAT
The DNA here is from genome assembly GCF_049588135.1 of Kaistella sp. Classification (GTDB taxonomy): domain Bacteria; phylum Bacteroidota; class Bacteroidia; order Flavobacteriales; family Weeksellaceae; genus Kaistella. The sequence goes on from NZ_JBAVFG010000240.1 coordinate 7,765, forward strand.
GTTTAATTTTTTCATTGGAAAATACTATTTAGTATTTAGTATGATATTTTTCGAAAACGTTACAGTGAAATTAAGTTTTTATGGTTAACTTTTATTGGATGCTAAATTGGTATATCCAATTTCTGTATTCTAACCGAATCAATTTTGACTTACATTTGCTGATGTTTTTCTTATTAAAAATACAAAGCGCAAGCAAATGCCTGCACTTTTTCATTAGAATGATCTGAAATTTTCATTTTAAAACCTTATTGGTAAAACAAACCAACACATTTAGAACATTCCCTTAAAAATTAGATTTTAATTTAATAACAAACACAGCCTTTAAGTTTTATAATATTTGAAGTAATATTTTGATTAAAGTAATCATTAATATGAATCCCCGATAAATCTTGAGGTCTTTTTTTATATTCTTTTTCTAAAAATTTAATTACTTTGTCACCAAAATAGCTCACTTTGAAAGAACCATTAACTAATTTTTCTTTCTTTTTTAAATCCTTACAAAAGGATAATTCATTAAAGTCGATTTATAAAAGGATCAGGAAAAGAAGTTTTGGGTAAATATGGGGATGAAATAATGAAACAATCTTATAATTATTTATTTCAAGGAAGTGAAAAAGGTGTAGATATGTATTATAAGGAACAAGCAGGTAAAAATTATTAATATGTTTCAAGGAATTTTATGTTTAATAATTGGAATAATACTATTCTATTTAAAAATTAAAAAAAAATTGTTTTATAAAGATTTGTATGTAAACAATACTCCAACTAACTATTCCTATAATTTTAAAGGATGGATTGGTATTCTAGGATTTATCATAATTGGTATTTTTTTGATTTTCAAAAATTTGGGAAGTAAGTAATGTCTGAAAGTTAGTATTAATCATTTTTAGAATTTTAGCCAAATGATTATCTGTTGGTCGTTTTCTTACAGGTGCTATTGTGGGTGGTGTAGGTTCATCATTAGGAGGTGGAAACTTTTGGCAGGGTGCAGCTATTGGTACTATTGTAACTGTATTTAATCACATGAGCCATGAAGACCCCCCCGCTGGTGCGAGCGCAATGTCATTAAGTTAACTGGTTAAGCTATTGAAAATCAATAATTTAACTTGTTTTCACCAACTTATTTTCGTATATTTATATGATAATCAATTAGTTATTATGTTGCAAAAAAACAGCTTTAATTATTTTAGAAAAAATACAGGAAGAGTTTTTCAGTACATCACTTCAAGAAACTTATAAAATGAAGAATCAAGATTTCACAAGAAGCAGAAAACAATCATTTTCAAACACTCTGCTGTTAATGATTAATTTTCTAACTAAAAGCCTTTCTTTAGAAATTGAAAATTTTGTTCGTTATTTAAAAAGAGATATTTCTACTGCAGTACCATTTACCAAAAGTGCTTTTGTACAATGTAGGAAAAAAATATCTCCAGAAGTTTTTCGTCATCTTTCACGCTTATTGGTTAATGAGTTCTATACCGATAATTCAGGAGTTGAGCTTTTAAAAGGTTTCAGAGTATTGGCTGTTGACGGCTCACGAGTTACACTGCCTGTCACCCAAGAACTTGAAAATTATTATGGTAAAACTACTAATCAAACTAATACTTACGTCATACAGGCTAAAGTTTCGGTATTATATGATGTGCTGAATAATCTTGCTCTTGATGGTGTATTTTCCAATGTAAGTATTGGAGAAAGGGAAATGGCACTTGGACATTTAGAACACTGTAAAACAGGGGATTTACTTATCTATGACAGAGGTTATCCTTCTTTTAATTTTATACTTGAACACCATCAGAGAGGATTAGATTATCTAATGAGGGTGAAAACTGATTTCAGCGGTGTGACAAAATCTTTTTTAGAAAGAGGTGAGAAATCAGAAGTATTAGAAATACACCCTGGTAAAAACACCAAGCCATATGTTAAAGTAAACCAAAAACAACCCTCATTAAAAGTAAGAATGATCAGGATAGAATTACCTAATGGGCAAACAGAATTACTCATTACTTCTTTACTGGAAGATCAAAAATACACCCCAATTTTTTTTAAGGAACTATACTTCAAACGATGGAAAATTGAAACCTTTTACGATGAGTTAAAAAATAAACTAAAAATAGAACATTTCTCAGGATACTCCCATCAAAGTATATTACAAGATTTCTTTGCAGCCTTATTTATAAGTAACGTACAAACAATTATTATAGCAGATTTAGCCGAAGAAATAAAGGCAAATAATCTGAATAAACAATATGATTATAAAATCAATACAAATTTGTCTTATGGTTTTATGAAAGACAGAATAATAAGTTTGTTCCTGAAAAAACAAAATATACAACAAGTTATAGAAGAGCTAAAAGAACTCTTCAAAAATCATCTTGTTCCAATAAGGCTTAATCGTTCCAATAAAAGAAATATAGGAAAATACCGAAATAGAACAAAGCCTAAAGTCCTTAAAAATCAAAAAGATGCATTATGAAAATCCCTTAACTTAATGACATTGCGCTCGCACCAGCGGGGGATTCTTTATTCTATTCATAAAAGGAAAAGTTTTATTGTATTCTACCAAAACAGTATCGCCTACTTTATATTTTTCATCGTAACTTGGATTAGAATAATCTTCACCATTTACTGAAAATTTGTAATAATAATTAAATGCACCCGTTATAAAACCTCTTCTTAATGCATCTTTTTCGTTTACAACTAATCCGTATGTCGTTTGTGTTGAGACAACAGATAATAAAGGTCTAAATATTAATACATTTCTATTAAGAAAAATAATTATTAGGAAAATCAAAACTAAAAGGATTCTTTTTTTATTCATTTGTCTTGTCTTTTAATTTATCTACACTATTTTTAGTAGTTGCATTAACAGAATTTTCAACAGCTTTATTGGTAGAATTTTTAATCCCGTTACTCAATTGCTTTGAAATACCTTTTACATCAACTTTTTTTGAGATACTACTTGATGTCCTAGAACTTAGTCCAGTCGCTTTTTGAACAAAATTTTTGGCTTTAGTATTACTATTTAAATTCACTTTATTAGCTACTTTATCTAATTTTGTTGTCTTTGCTAAACCTCCTGCTTTTTTAGCAATACCTCCAACAGCAGCATCCGTTAGTGTATTTTTAGCGATATTCCTAACATTAGTTTCAGCTTTACCGGTTAATTTTCCGCCAGAATATTTCACGTCTACTGTATTATTCACTACCATTACTGTCGTCTTTATGGCTGCTTTTCTAATTGCGCTTCCGCCTTGTGTTAAAGCACCTTCCGCTGCTGATAAAGCTATTGATGAAACAGAAATATTATCAGTCCATATATTTTTAACAGTCGGGTCAAGGTAGTTAGCTGCGACTTGCATACCATAATCCGTTAGTCCTCCTACAAGTGCACCAACAATACACGTTGGACATCGTCCATCCGGGTCATCAAATTTTATGGGGTTGTTATATCCATAAGAATATGGACTAAGGTTATCTGGATTAAAAACCCGCTGCGCAAAGTCTCCTGACTTTGCGCAAAAACTAATCATCCTTATCATAATTACTATACTTCCAAAACTCATTAGTTTTCGTTACATCAATGATAGGGTTATCAGCTAATTCTATTTCAAATAATCCCTTTCCATTTACGTAATTGCTTGCGGAAGAATAAAGATAATCCTGTGCTTTTTCTACAATTCCGGCTCTTATAGGATTTAGATGAATATAATTAAGCTTGTCCCAAAGGAAATGCAAAGTATAAATCTCTTCGGCATGATTTCCATATTGCCAAAATTGATAATTCTTATTTCTTGTATGTGTTTCGGTTGCTTTTGCAAATCGTTCCAGCATCCACTCTCGTCGGCTTTCCGGATTTTGTTTAATAGCATCTAAAATATTCTTCGCCGTGAATTTTTTAAAATCCCGAATCAAATCTGAAAGTTTACCCTCTTTCGATTGCAAAATAATATGAATATGATTGCTCATGATTACAAAACCATACACCACCATTCCTTTATTTTCAATACAATACCGAAAGCAATCGACAACAATATCCCGATAGATTTTCCTTGAAAAAACATCAATCCAATCTACAATAGTGCAGGTAATAAAATGTATTTTTTCTTGATCTCTGATGACGTAGCCTTCTTTCATTTTAATGCTTTTACCAAAGATAGAAATTTATTCACATATCAGTTTTATTGGGCTCGAGGTCGAAAGATTTGTTATGTTGATTGCTCAAAGTCAGGAGACTTTGCGCAGCGGGG
>NZ_JBAVFG010000241.1:0-3971 GCF_049588135.1 Kaistella sp.
ATTTGTAACTTCAAAAATCTCAAAAAAAAATGAATATCGAAAAGAAATTAAAAATCTCCCAAAAAGCTTTTAATACTTGGAAAACTGTTCCGTTTAAAGATAAACAACAACTACTCAAAACTTTGGCTAATGTTCTTGACGATAATGCCGAGAAATTCGGAAAAATCATTACTAAAGAAATGAACAAGCCGATTTCCCAATCCATTGCTGAAGTTAAAAAGTGCGCTTTGATGGTTCGTTACTATGCCGAAGCAGAAAACATTTTGAAACCTGAAAAGATAAAAACCGAATTTAGAGTTTCGGAAATCCATTATATCCCCAAAGGAGTAATTTTAGGAGTAATGCCTTGGAACTTTCCATTTTGGCAAGTGATTCGTTTTGCTGTTCCTGCGATCTTGGCAGGAAATACAGTTGTTTTAAAACATGCTTCAATTTGTTTCGGCAGCGGAAATGCAATTGAAAAGATTTTCTTAGAAGCGGGTTTCTCAAAAGGAGTTTTTCAAAACTTAGAAATTGGTCACGCAGAAGTGAAAACCGTGCTAGAAAATCCTATTGTGAGAGGGGTAAGTTTAACGGGTAGCGAAAAAGCCGGTGGCGAAGTTGCTTCTATCGCAGGAAAAAATATTAAAAAATCATTACTTGAGTTAGGTGGCAGTGATGCATTCATTATTTTAGATGATGCAGATTTTGCAGAGGCAGCGGAATCCGGAACAAAATCAAGATTATTGAATTGTGGGCAAGCTTGTAACGCAGCAAAAAGATTCATCATTCAAAAAAATACAGAAAAGAAATTCCTTCCTATTTTTGTTAAAGAATACCAAAAATTTGTAGCTGGAGATCCTTTAAAAAAGAAAACCAATTTAGCAGGAATGGCTCGTCCAGATTTAGCAGATGAGTTAGAAAATCAGTACAACAAAGCATTAGAAAACGGTGCAGAAATTATTTTACCACTCGTAAGGGTTTCAGTAAATGAATTTGTGCCCGGTTTAATTAAAGTAAAATCTGGAAATCCTATTTTACAGGAAGAACTTTTCGGTCCACTCGGAATGGTGATGACTGCTAAAGATGATCAACAAGCCGTACAATTGGCGAATGAAATTCCGTTTGGCTTATCGGATTCTGTTTGGACGAAAGATAAAAAAAGACAGCAATTCTATATTGATAATTTAGAATCGGGAACGATAAGCATTAATAAAGCGACGAGTTCTGACCCTAGATTACCTTTTGGCGGTGCAAAATCTTCAGGTTACGGAACCGAGCTTTCTTTGTTTGCCCTGAAAGAGTTTGTCAACATTAGAACAGTGGTTGGAAAATAAAAGAAATTTTAATCATCAATAATTAAACCTTCAAGACTTTATAAAACTTGGAGGTTTTTTTATTCACTCTCCACTACTTTCAACTGAGATCGATAAAGCGTAGAATAATACCCACCTCTTTCAAGAAGTTCGGCATGTTTACCTTCTTCTACGATTTTTCCATGTTCCATCACGATAATTTTATCCGCTTTTTCAATGGTTGAAAGTCGGTGTGCAATAATAATTGAAGTTCGGTTTTTCGTGATTTTTTCTGTCGCTCTTTGAATGAGTTTTTCACTTTCATGATCGATGGAAGAAGTCGCTTCATCGAGAATCAAAATTTTCGGATCAGAAAGATAAGCTCTTAAAAATGATAACAACTGTCTTTGACCCAAAGAAATAGAAGATCCTCTTTCCCGCACGACGTAACCATAGCCGCCCGGAAGACTTTCGATAAAATCATCAACTTCAATTTCTTTTGCAATATTTTTAATTTTTTCTAAAGTCACCGTTTCGTCACCAAAAGAAAGATTCTCGAAAATACTGCCGTGAAAAAGAAAAACATCTTGCAAAACAACACCGATATGACTTCGAAGATTATACAATTCATAATCCTTTAAATCGACATCATCCAATAAAATTTTCCCAGAATTAATATCGTACAATCTTGTAATTAAACTGATAATCGTGGATTTCCCAGCTCCGGTTGCACCAACAATTGCGACGGTTTCTCCCGGATTTACTTTAAAACTAATACCTTTCAGAACTTCTTGCTTTTCGTCGTAAGAAAAATAAACGTCTTTAAATTCGATTTTTCCTTCGAAATGACTTTTGGTTATTTTTCCTTTATTGGGAAGTGCAAAATCTTCATCCATCACGCCCAAAACTCTTTCTGCACCTACGATCCCTCTTTGAATATTATTAAAACGATCAGCGATTTGCCTTAATGGGCGAATGAGCATTGAAACAAACTGAATAAAGGCAATAATTGCTCCTGGCGTTATGGTGATAAACCCACCGTAAAACAAGATAAAGCCGATGAATAAAGAAGAAATCAACTCAACAACCGGAAAAAATAAAGAGAAAATAAAAACGGTTTTTAATAAAGCCGATTTTAAAGTAATATTAATATCATCAAATTTTTTAAATTCCGCTATTTGTCTATTGAAAACTTGGATAATCGACATTCCTGAAAGTCTTTCCTGAACGAAAGAATTTTGATTAGAAGTCCAAGTTCTTTCATCATTAAAGGCTTTTTTTAATCTTTTCTGAAAAAACCTCGTAATTAAAACCATTAACGGAAGAATCGCCAAAGAAATATAACTCAAATGCACATCGACCTGAAACATCATGAAGAGCACGAAAACAATTCTTAGAACATCGCCGAAAACCATTAAAAATCCGTCGGTATAAACCGTCGCAATAGTCTCTACATCGCCAACTGCGCGAGTCACCAATTGCCCGATTGCGGTTTTATCGAAAAATGAAGTTCGAAAATAAATCAGTTTATGATACAATTTTTCTCGAATATCTCGGATAACATTTTGTGAAATATAATTGGAAAAATAAACCAAGAAAAAATTCAAAATCGTCTCGCCGAAAACCAAAGCCACCAAAATATAAATATGTTTCATCATCGACGCTTTGTCGCGAAGTTTGATGATGTCGGAATCTACAATTTGCATCGTGAGATACGGTCGATACGTTGAAATTATGGATAAAAATATCGAAATAATCAGCGTGACCATAAACCACGACCGAAATTTCATTCCGATAACAAATAGCCTTTTTATAATATCCCAAGTGGATTGTTGCTTCATATTTTATTTAAAGATTCTTTTGCAAAAATAAGGAATTTAGGCGGGATGTTTCATTATGTTTTGCCACAAGAATTTTAATTCATTGCAGTATTAGGAATTTCTTGAAGAAAATTAATTTCAATTTGCAAAGTCGCAGAGCAACGAATTATCGACATTCGAAATTTTCAACAATTGTGGTGAGTCGCAGAACGACGAACAATTGTAGAAAATATATTTGTCTTTTTTAGAAAGTCGCGGAGCGACGAACTATCGGTTTAAATCAAATCCTTAAAAACATATTTTTCGTCATATAAAATTTCAAATTTTTCTAAAAACTCAACACACTCTTCACAAAACGATTTTTTTTCATGATGTTTTTCCTGATTATCAATATATCTGATTACCGCATTAATCTGGGATTTACTATAAGAAAATGCTCCAAAACTATCTTGCCATTCAAAACGAAAAGGAACAAATTGATTTTCATTAATCCATTTTGAAGAAATACTTTTCACTTCTTGAACCAAGTCGGAAACCGATTGAAACGGTCTTAATCCAATTAAAATATGAACATGATCGGGCATTCCATTAATGCACAATAATTTATGTTTTCTATTTTGAATAATTCCCGTGATGTATTTATATAAATCATCTTTCCATTCTTTTTGTATTAAAGCCTGACGAAATTTTACGGCAAAAATTAGTTGAATATGAATTTGGGTGTAAGTATTATTTTCAGCCATGATTCAAAAATTAGATTCATAAAGTTAAATCTTTTTATCTAAAATTGATTATTTTTTCCGTTTTAAAGCATATTGAAAATATTTAACGAAAGCAGAAATGCATTTTTAAATGTATAATTTTCACATCTTTTAAG
>NZ_JBAVFG010000242.1:0-10969 GCF_049588135.1 Kaistella sp.
GTAAAATTAAGGGCAGAAATTCCAACATTCGTAATCATTGGTTGTTCAATCGCCTTGAACATCCAATACGCTTTTTTCAATTGAGAATCTGTTTTGTCTGCAAAGGCAATTTGGGTGTTATTGAAAATACTCATGATGATTTTTAAAGTTGAGCAAATTTAATAATAGTATATGGATTGATAAAACGAAAAGACATGAACTTTGTCAAAGTTTCAGTAGTTATAAAAAATTGAAAATCCGATTTACCCCAAGTTAAATTTTCAATTTTTAAAGAAGTCAAGATTTTATTAAGAAACTAAATCTTGCTGATGATAACTGCTTGAGAGAATTCTCCTTCCTTTAGGTTCGGGGAAAGAAAATTTTCGGGATCAAAAAGTCTTCCGAAAACTTCAACAAAGTTTGTTATTTTTGTAGAATATATTTTAAAAAATGATTTCAATTTTAGATTACAATTTCTCGCAACTCAATAATTTTTTGGAGGAATTAAAACCTACTCAACTTTTAATCTTAGTTGATGAAAATACGCATGAATATTGTCTCCCAACACTTTTAGGAAATTTAGAAACCGAAATCCCTTTTGAAATTATAGAAATTGAAGCGGGCGAAGATTTGAAAACCATTGAAACTGCAACGCAACTTTGGGAAATCTTATCTGAATTTGAAACCGACCGGAAATCATTATTGCTGAATCTTGGCGGCGGCGTAATTACCGATTTGGGCGGTTTTGTGGCTTCAACTTATAAAAGGGGAATTAAATTCGTTAATATTCCCACCACGCTTTTGGGAATGTGCGACGCTTCAATTGGCGGAAAAACAGGTATCGATCATCAGTTTTTGAAAAATATTATAGGAACTTTTGCCGAGCCAGAAAGAATTTTCGTTTTCCCGGAATTTTTGCAAACTTTACCTTTCGAAGAACTCAGAAGTGGTTTCGCCGAAATGATGAAACATGGCTTAATAGCTGACGAAAAACATTGGAACGATTTAATTTCCATTCAAGATTTAACGCCGGAAAACATTTTCCCTTTTATTGAAACTTCGATGAAAATTAAACAAAACGTTGTTGAAATTGATTTCAAAGAGCAAAATGTACGGAAAACTTTGAACTTCGGGCACACCATTGGGCACGCTTTGGAAAGTTTGTTTCTGCAAAAAAATCAACCAATTCCGCATGGCGAAGCGGTTGCTTTAGGAATGATTTGCGAAACTCGACTTTCTTTTTTAGAAAATTTAATGTCGGAAGAAACATCAGAAAATATTATTAAAAACATCAGAAAATTCTATCCTTATATTTCTATTAATGATTTTTCTTCGGAAGAAATTATTTCATTAATGAAAAATGACAAAAAAAATACTGACGGAAATATTATTTTTTCTTTATTGACAGCAATAGGAAATTCTACTTTTAATTGTTCGGTAACGATTGAAAATATAAAAAACTCATTATTTTATTATCAAAATTTACGTTAAAAAGTGATTTAAAGTTAAAATGGAATTCCTGTACATTCGTTGTACAGGAATTTTATTTTATTTACAACTAATTGACTTTATGATAATTAACAGAAACAATATTTAAACCATCGTTTAATTTAATGCTATTAAATATTGTTTTGGCATAGCATTTGGAAGTACTTACTCGTAAAACAAATTTAAAAATGTAATGATAATGAGGATTCAATCATTTTCGAAATTATAAAATTTAAAATTTCAATAAAATGAGAATCCAATTATCAAAAACGTAAAATTAATTAGAAAAATTTAAGATTATGAAAAAGTTATTTTTAAGTGCAGCAGTTGCAATGAGTTCATTAGCGTTTGCACAACAATTCGGTATCAAAGGAGGAATGAATGTTTCCTCAATATCTAAAGATGGTGGCTTAAGTGATACAGAATCAAAAATAGGTTTCAACGCTGGTGTATTTTTGAATGCTCCTTTGGCAGCAAACTTTAGCATTCAACCTGAAGTTTTGTACAATGATTTAGGCTCAAAAGTTACTTACGGACAAAACGATCAAAATTCATACAGCACTAATTTAGGATATATTTCGGTTCCTGTGATGTTTCAGTACAATGCGACACCTCAATTTTATTTAGAAGCTGGACCTCAGTTTAGTTTTCTGGTAAATGCCAACAGTAAATTGAAAGATGGAAGTAATAACACCACCGTGACCGACTGGACTCAAACCGCAAAAGACAATTTGAATACTTTTGATTTTGGAGTTGGAATTGGTGCAGGGTACTATTTTACGCCTCAATTGGGTCTTACCGCAAGATATGCTGCTGGTGTAACAAAAATTGGAAAAAATGATAATGCTTTCGGAAGACCTTATAGCGAATCGAAAAACAATAATTTCCAAGTTGGTTTAGCATACAAATTTGGGAAGTAAAAACACTTCAAATATATTAATTAGAAAGGTTGGGAATAATTTCCCAACCTTTTTTATTCATCTTTAAAATTAGGATTTGGTCCTATCGGAACGGGATATTTCTCGGTAAAGCAGCCAAAACAATGGTTGGAGCTTCCGAGAATTTCTTTAAGATTATCCATGCTCAAAAACTCCAAAGAATCTACACCTAAATATTTTCGTAATTCTTCAACACTCATATTTGCCGAAATTAAATCGTCTTTTGACGGCGTATCAATTCCTAAATAACAAGGTGCAATAATCGGTGGAGAAACACTTCGGAAATGAATTTCCTTCACTCCTGCATCTTTTAAGATTTTCACTAATCGTTTAGAAGTTGTTCCACGAACGATGGAATCATCGATGATTACTACTCTTTTCCCTTTAATTTCGGAAACGATAGGATTCAGTTTTAGATTAACAATTCTTTCGCGCATTTCTTGGGTCGGAACAATAAAACTTCTACCGATGTACCGATTTTTAATTAAAACCGGACGAAACGGAATGCCTGAAGCAATCGAAAAACCAATCGCCGCCGGAACGCCAGAATCTGGAACTCCAATAACAATATCGGCTTCCACAGGAGCTTGTTCCCAAATTTTTTCGCCAGACTTTTCTCTGATTTCATGAACATTAATTCCTTCTAAAGTGGAATCTGGACGAGCAAAATAGATATATTCGAAAGCACAAGATCTCATTTCACAGTTTTGTTTAACCAAAAAACTTTTTAAACCTGTTTCATTTTCGCTCGTGTAAACAATTTCTCCTGGCAAAATATCTCGTACATATTGTGCCCCAACTGCATCTAAAGCAACAGATTCGGAAGCAGCAACAAATGTTTTTTCATCAATCGCACCCAAAACCAAAGGGCGAATCCCATGAAAATCTCGGAAAGCGAAGAACTTATTCCGCGTCATTCCAACCACAGAATAGGCACCTTCAATTTTCTCCATCGTGGCTTTGATGGCGCCTCTTAAACCCAAATCGAGATTTTTCTGAATCAATCTTAAAATCACTTCAGAATCCGAAGTCGCTTTAAAAACAACTCCTTCTGCTTCCAATTCTTTTTTTAGCGCTTCTGCATTGGTTAAATTACCGTTGTGTGCGATGGAAAGAATGATTTGATCATATTCGTTTTTGGCAAAAAAGGGCTGAAAATTATATTTTTTCTTGTCGCCTGCCGTCGTATATCTTGTGTGCCCGATTACCGAATTTCCCATAAAAGTTTCGGGTTGGCGAATCTCTTTGAAAACATCAAGAACCAAACCTTCATCTTTAATATTAAAAATTTTTCCGTTCTTCATAACAGAAATTCCGCACGCTTCCTGACCTCGGTGTTGAAGGGCAAAAAGACCAAATTGCGAAAGAGAAAAGGTATCTAAATCATTCTCAGAATACAAACCAAAAATCCCACATTCCTCAGAAGGCGCATCAAATGGATCTTCTGATTTTAGCAAATTTCGGCCATAAGCTCTTTCTTTGAATTGGTTTAAATAATCTTCTCTGTGTTGGCGTACATCTTTCATTTTTTACTTTTCCTACAAAAATTATTTGTTTAATACTTTTTTTAATCTTTCATAGATTTCCACGTACGCTTCTGTTACATCGCCCAAATCTCTTCTAAATCGATCTTTATCGAGCTTTTTCATGGTGTCTTTGTCCCAAAGTCGGCAAGTATCTGGCGAAATTTCATCAGCCAAAATAATTTTCCCGTTAGAATCTTTTCCCATTTCAATTTTGAAATCGACGAGAATAATATTCATTTTATCGAATAAATCAATCAGGATATCATTAATATCTGACGTTAATTCATACATTTCATCTAAATCTTCATACGTTGCTGCACCTAAAAAAACTGCGTGATGATCGTTGATTAAAGGATCTCCGAGTTCATCTTTTTTATAACAAAGATCAAAAATAGTTACCGGCGATTTAATGCCTTCTTCTACGCCTAATCTTTGCGCCATACTTCCGGCAGAATAATTCCGAACCACCATTTCCAAAGGAATGATGTGCACTTTTTTAACCAATTGTTCTCTTTCATCCAATTTTTTAATGAAATGAGTTGGAATTCCTTTTTCATTTAAATATTCGAAAATCAACGTTGTAATCGCATTATTCATTTCGCCTTTTAAATCTACACTTCCTCTTTTTTGCGCGTTGAAAGCGGTAGCATCGTCTTTGAAACGGACAATCACTTCATTGGGATTATCGGTTTCGAAAACCTGCTTTGCCTTTCCTTCATAAAGCATTGCTCCTTTTGTCATTTTTATTTTTTATTAGATTTATTTAAATTTTTATTAAAATTCCTGTTAAAACTGCGATTCCGAAACTTAGCAAAGTTCCTATTAAAACATATTCTGTGAGCTTTCTCTGTTTTGCTTCTGCCAAATCGCTGAATCTGAAAACCGATTTTGCTGCGATCATAAACCCAACGCCTTCCCAATGATCTACTAAAATGAAAACGAAGACCAAAAGTCGTTCGAGAATTCCTATATATTTTCCGGCGTTGACAAGAGATTCGGTTTGTAATTTACTGTGTTCTATCGTTATCGGAGTCCAAATTGAGATCACCGTTTTAATGAATATAGAAGCTGGAACGGTGAGAAAAACCAGTGCTGTAAATAATTTAAGATTTTGCGAATTAAAGAAATCTTCCAGTTTAAAATAAGGAAAATAGAAAAAACTCAATGCGAAAATCACCAAAACATGAGCGATTTGATCGATAAAAAACCAGGTTCTTTTCGTTTTTGAAGTTTGAAAATTTAATTTTGCCCAATCAATAAAATAGTGGGTAACTCCGATGATTAAAGCAATCCACCATAAATTAAGATTCCATAAAAAAACAATGGTGAGAAGCGTATGAATAAAAACGTGGAGATAAAGATAAACGCTTCTGCCCTTTTTTTTCTCTTTATCAGCCACCCAAGAATTAGGTTGAAGAATAAAATCTCCTAATAAATGTGCTAATATGAGAGGGATGAAAATCATTTATAATTCTGCTATTTTCTTTCTAAAAAACTGATTGGTTTCTTGCAGCAACTCAAAATTAGCTCGTTTAATTCGCTGACTTACCGATGATTGCGTGATATTGAGTTCTTTTGCGAGTTCTTCTTGAGTCAAATCTGGATTCCGAAGTAATTGATGAATAATTTCAGCTGTTGCAACAGACCAGTTATCAAAATCAATCGAAGCCCATTTGAAAAGAATATTCAAATCCCGATTTACTTTCTCATTTTCAGTTTGTATTGCTAAAGTTTTTCCTTGAGATTTAATTTCAGTCAATAAACGTCCCGAATTTACATAAGCAGAACCGTTTGATTCGGTAATTTTTTCAGATCGAAACACTTCATTCCCGATACCAATTGCAATGCGAACATCTAAACTTTCAAAAGTTCGAATGAGTGATTTTAAAAGCAATGCTCTATGAAACACTTCATCCACACTACATTTTAACTGAAATTCGTCGCCGCGATATACTTCCCAATTTTCGGGAGTTTCTGACCATGATCCCAATAAATTTTTCAATTTTGGGAGCCACAGTTCAGTTTCTGATTTTTGAGAATTAATAATATCTCCAGTAATAATCGCGATCATGTTACAAATATAAGTAATATTCCTTATAAACTCAAAATATAAGGTAAATACCTAATAATTTTTTTTGAGATTTTCATTAAAATCATAAGTCAATTAACTAATAATTCATCAATATAAGCAAATTAGCTAATAATAAATTTCTCACTATTCAAATATAAATTAATAGCATCTGAATCAGAGCTACTTTAACAATTCGATCAACTTATTTTTAAGTTCATCTCCTGTTAAATCTCGACCAATGATAATTCCGTTTCTATCAATTAAAAAATTTGTCGGGTAATAGGTAACACCGTAGATTATAGCAGATTTATTCTGGTCGCCTTTCAAATCACTCACATTTGTCCAAGTAATTCCAAACTTATCTTCAACCCTTTTCACCGCTTCCATTTTCGTATCTGCAGCTACACCCAAAATTTCAAATCCCCAATGATTAAATTCTTTATAATTTTCGACAAGATTAGGTAATTCTTCAATGCACGGAGCACACCAAGTTCCCCAAAAATCCAGTAAAATTATTTTTCCGTTATATTCTGATAGTTTGACGGTTTTTCCCCTTGAAGTATGTTCTTCAAAATCTATATATTTATCGCCAATTTGCGGGTTTCTGCTTAATAATAAATAATCGGAAACCTTTTTGCCATAAATACTTTTCTTCACAGCTGGTGAAAGTGCTTTGAACAGTTCAGAAAGAGATTCTTTTGAAATTTCATTTTTCAGAAATCCTAATTGAACAGCACTAATCATCGAAGTTGGGTTATCTTTAATAAATTGTTTCGTTGCGGCTGTTTTCTCTTCTCCTTTATCTAAAATTTTATTAAATCGCACTGCATCATTTTGCGTTCTTGAACCATTAATAACTGCTTCTCTGAATTTACCTTTCTCTGCAACAATTACTAAAGGTGTATTTTCAACCCAAAACGAAACTCTGTCTGTATAATCCTTTGTATGAATAGCAAATTGAGTTACTTTGTTTTTCAACTTTCCTCTAAATTGAAACTTTTCGCCCTGAACTTTCATGGAATCTATCTTTACATAGGTACCGCCAGAAAGATCACTCAAAAAAATCGACGAATTATTCTGAAACCCTTTAACCGTACCATTTATCTTATAATTCAAACTTTGCGAAAACGAAACTTTGAAAATCATAAAGGTCAAAAATATCGACAATGCTATTTTCATATTTTATTTTGAATTTACTTAAAATACTCCACTCCATTTTTGAAGATATTATGATAATTCGCCGTTGGAATATTCTTCAACAAACCTTCTGCAAAACGTTCCGGATGCCCCATTCTACCAAAAATCTTCCCAGATTTACTGGTAATTCCTTCAATTCCAAATAAAGAATTATTAGGATTAAATGGCATTCCGTGCGCAATATTTCCATCAAAATCAATGTATTGTGTTCCGATTTGTCCGTTTTCGTATAATTCTTTAATCACCTTTTCCGAAGCCATAAATCGTCCTTCGCCATGAGAAATCGGAATCGTAAAAACCTGATCTTTCATTCCTTTTAACCAAGGAGAATCATCATTTGCAACTTTCACATTCACCATTTGCGAAATATGTCGTCCGATCGCATTGTGCGCCAAAGTCGGCGAATCCGCATCCAAATCCCGAATTTCCCCGAAAGGCAAAAGTCCAGATTTTACCAACGCCTGAAAGCCGTTGCAAATCCCAAGAATCATTCCGTCACGTTCCAACAATTGATGAACCGCGTTTTTCATCTTCTCATTTTTCAGAACATTTACAATGAATTTCGCAGAACCGTCGGGTTCGTCGCCCGCAGAAAATCCGCCAGAAAAAACCAAAATTTGCGACTGATTAATTTCCGAAATCCAAGCATCTAAACTTTCATTTAATAACTGATGATTGAGATTAATTAAAGGCATACTTGAAACTTCAGCACCTTCTTTTCGGAATGCGTTTTGGGTTTCATATTCGCAATTTGTTCCTGGAAAAATCGGTGCAAAAACTTTCGGCTTTGCCAATTGATGTTTTAAAATATGAATCGTTCTTGGCTGAATCGTATTTAATTCTGAATCAATTTCAAGCACTATTTTTTCTTTTTCTTTGGTTGGAAATAATCCTTCGAAAGTTCCTGTCCATACTTCAAGTAATTTTTCGATATTAAACTCAAAACCACTCATTTTCAAAATATTAGAATTTACAACTTCGCCAATCACTTGAAGTAAATTACTTTCTAAAACCTCTGAACTTTCAATGATTAAACTTCCAATATTTTTATTTAAAAGTAAATTTTCATCAATGTTAATTTCTGCTCCGAGATGATTTCCGAAACTCATTTTTGCTAAGGCAACCGCAACTCCACCATTTTTAATCGTCTTTACCGAAACGATCTTTTTAGCCTTAATATTTTCGTGAATAAATTCGAAAATCAGTTTTAAATCTTCATAATTAGGCAAGCCATTTTCTTGTGAAAGATGTTGAAATAAATACAATTTATTTCCTGCTTTTTTAAGTTCCGGAGAAACGATATTTTTCTTTTCGCCGTTCGCACAAGCGAAAGAAATCAAAGTCGGTGGAACGTGAATATCTTGAAAACTTCCACTCATCGAATCTTTTCCGCCAATTGCTGCGAGTTCGAAATTCATCTGCGCATCGTAAGCTCCAAGAAGCGACGCTAAAGGTTTTCCCCATTTTTCAGGGTTGTTTCCCAGTTTTTCAAAATATTCCTGAAAACTCAAACGGATATTTTTATAATCTCCGCCCATCGCAACAATTTTCGCAACACTTTCTACAACTGCATTCGCAGCACCAATCATTGAATTTTGAGAGGAAATTTCGGCATCAAAACCCCAACTTGCAAGGGAAACGGTTTCGATATTTTTTGCGTTTAAAACAGGCAAAGTTTGCACGCTTCCTTCCATTTCTGTCAACTGATATTTCCCGCCAAACGGCATTGCCACGGAAGTTCCGCCAACAGAAGCATCGAACATTTCAGCTAAACCTTTTTGCGAAGCTGAATTTTTATCTGAAAGTAGCTTTAAAAAATTATTTTCATTAAAGCTTATGCTTTGATTTTCAATTTGTTGCAAGTGCGAAACTTCAGCATGCTGCGATTTTGCACAACCGTTAGTATCTAAAAATTCCCGACTCAAATCAACGATTTTATTTCCTTGCCAAAACATCTGCATTCTTCCGGAATCCGTTACTTTAGCCACTTCTACGGCTTTTATATTTTCGTTTTCACAGAACTTGATGAATTTATCTTTGTCTTTTGCTTCAATGACGACAGCCATTCTTTCCTGAGATTCTGAAATGGCGAGTTCGGTTCCATTCAAACCTTCATATTTTAAAGGCAAAATATCGAGGTTAATTTCCAGTGAATCAGCAATTTCACCAATCGCAACCGAAACTCCGCCCGCTCCGAAATCGTTTGATTTTTTAATTAAAGTCGTGACTTCCGGATTTCTAAAAAGCCGTTGAATTTTACGTTCTTCAACTGCATTTCCTTTCTGAACTTCGGTAGATAAAGTATGAATCGAGGTTTCATCTTGTACTTTTGAACTTCCACTTGCGCCGCCAACTCCGTCTCTTCCGGTTGCGCCGCCCAACAAAATCACCAAGTCGCCAGATTCTGGTTTTTCACGCCGAACCCAATCTTTTTTCACCGCGCCCACTACGAAACCAACTTCCATTCGTTTTGCTTTATAACCGTCGTGATAAATTTCATTCACCAAAGTGGTCGCCAAACCAATTTGGTTTCCATAGGAAGAATAGCCATTTGCAGCTTGTTTAGAAATGGTTCGTTGTGGAAGTTTCCCTGCTAAAGTTTCTGAAATTGGTTCTAAAACATTTGCTGCTCCAGTTAATCTCATCGCTTGATAAACAAACGCTCGTCCCGACAAAGGATCGCGAATTGCCCCGCCTAAACAAGTTGAAGCACCACCAAAAGGTTCAATTTCCGTCGGATGATTGTGGGTTTCGTTTTTAAATAATAAATACCAAGGTTCTTTTTTGCCATCGAATTCCGCTTCGATTTCTATTGTACAAGCATTGATTTCATCGGAAACAACAAGATTGTCGACTTTTCCAGTTTTGTGGAAATATCTTGCGCAAACCGTTGCCAAATCCATCAGAGAAACCGGTTTTGCTTCTCTTCCGAGGAATTTTCTTTTTTCTAAATAATCATTAAATATTTTTTCTAAAGTCGATTTAAACGCTCCTTTAAATTGAATATCAGTCAATTCCGTTTCAAAAGTCGTATGTCGGCAATGATCGCTCCAATACGTATCGAGCACTTTCAGTTCGGTTTCTGTTGGATTTCGATTTTCTTTCTGAAAATATTTTTGAATAAATTCTAAATCATCAAAACCCAAAGCAAAGCCATGATTATCATAAAACGCTTTTAATTCTTGTACCGAAAAATTATTGAAACCTTCATGAGTAATAACAGAATCAGGCGTTTCTTCCGCTGGAATTTCAAGTTTCGATAAGTTTTTTTCCTGAGATTCTACTTTATTAATCAAATGATTTTTAATGATTTCAACATCAGTTTCAGAAACGCCGAAAAGTTCAATTAACTTCCCGCTTCTCACTTTGCAGTTTTCAATTCCTGCTAATAAAGCAATGCATTGCTGCGCAGAATCTGCTCTTTGGTCATATTGTCCAGGCAAAAATTCGGTTGCAAAATGAGTGTTTTTTGCAGGATTTTCATGATGAAGGATGTCGGTTACAGGATCCACAAACGTGCTAACAACCATCAAATTAAATTCATTTTCATCAATCCCAAAAACGTCATAAATATTGTAAATTTTAACATCATTAATATGAGGAATGATGCTTTTAATTTCATTAAAAATTTTTGGACTTTCTACATCGAAAATTCCTTTTTTTTCTACGAAGATTCTTTTTTTCATTAGATTTCAGATTATAGATTTCAAATGTATTTGAGATCTAATATTGATTTATTGATTTCGGTGCTTCGCACCTATTTATTAACG
>NZ_JBAVFG010000243.1:0-1795 GCF_049588135.1 Kaistella sp.
CTTAAAATCAATCAAAAAATTCAAATAAATATTCATCTTTATATTCTATTTCAAATTTATTTAAAAACTCAAGATATTCCTCTCTGAAAGTTTTCTTTTGGTGATGCTCTTTCTGATTCAAAACATAATGAGTAACTTCTTTGACTTGACTTTTTGAATATGAAAATGCTCCATAACCTTCCTGCCAAGCAAATTTAGTTTTGCAAAACCGCTTATCATTAATGAAATTCGTAGATTCTACTTTAACGATTTTCATTAAATCTGGAATTGAAATTCTAAAATTTTTATAGGAAAAGAAAATATGAATATGATCAGGATTTGCATAAAGTGCAATAATTTTCTGACCTTTATTACTGAAAATCCCACAAATATATTTTTCTACCTCGTCTCTAATTTGCTCCGAAATTTGGTTTTCGCGAAATTTTACTGCAAAAACTATTTGGATGTAAACTTGTGAATAGGTATCTCCCATTTTTTTATGGTTTTTATATGCTTTTTTTGATAGCCTTCCTCCAGAATGCCTCATCATATTTTAAATCATTTTCTACACAGATAGAGTTCCTCCGGAACCCGCAATTCTAAACTTTAAATTCTTAATTCTCAAATTCAACAAATTATCAAATTCAGCAAATTATCTCATTTTCAAATTACATTAATGTGCTTCCAACCAATTATTCCCTACGCCAACTTCCACCAATAAAGGAACTGAAGTTTTATAAGCATTTTCCATTTCTTGTTTAATTAAAGCGCTTACCGTTTCTAATTCTTCTTCTGGCGCTTCAAAAAGCAATTCATCATGAACCTGCAAAAGCATTTTCGTTTTTAACTTCAGTTCGGTTAATTGTTCGTCAATTTTAATCATCGCTAATTTAATAACATCGGCTGCACTTCCTTGAATTGGTGCGTTTACCGCATTCCTTTCGGCGTGAGCTTTTACAACAAAGTTCGCAGAATTAATATCTTTTAAATGGCGTTTTCTATTCAAAATTGTTTCTACATATCCCATTTCCTGAGCTTTAATGACCTGATTTGCCATATACTTTTTCAGCTTCGGATAGGTTTCGTAATAAGACTCAATCATTTCCTTCGCTTCTTTCCGAGAAAGTCCGGTTTGTTCGGCTAAAGCGAAAGCACCTTGACCGTACAAAATTCCGAAATTCACTGTTTTAGCTTGTGAACGCTGGGTTTTCGTAACTTCTTCTAAAGGAATTTCAAATAATTTCGAAGCCGTGGAAGCATGAATATCTTCGCCATCCTGAAAGGCTTTAATCATATTTTCCTCTTCAGAAATCGCAGCAATTAAACGCAATTCTATCTGAGAATAATCGGCAGAAATAATCTTGTTTCCTTTATTCGCAACAAAAGCTCCTCGAATTTGCTGACCTCGCAAAGTACGAATCGGAATATTTTGCAAATTCGGATTTACGGAAGCCAATCTTCCAGTAGCTGCGGTGGTTTGGGAAAAATTGGTATGAACACGATGATCTTTTGGGTCGATTTGTAAAGGTAAAGCATCAACGTAAGTCGATTTCAATTTTTGATACGTTCGGTATTCTAAAATATGCTTGATAATTTCGTGTTTCGACGATAATTTTTGTAAAATATCTTCGGAAGTGGCATACTGACCAGATTTTGTTTTTTTCGCTTTCGGATCGAGTTGCATTTTTTCAAATAAAACTTCGCCCAATTGTTTCGGCGAGTTCATATTAAATTCTTCACCAGACAATTCAAAAATATTTTTTTCGAGTTCGCGCAAATCGTTTTCTAAATCGATACTTTCCTTTTCCAACCAAGC
>NZ_JBAVFG010000244.1:0-16925 GCF_049588135.1 Kaistella sp.
CTTTGGTGTTCTCTAATTTTTGAATTTGAAATGCAATCGTTTCATCTTCAATTTTCGAGAATAATAATTCTGCCGGATTAATTTGATGTCCGGTTTTGATTAATACTTTTTCGTTTTTAATTTCTTCCCAATTTAATTGAGAAACATTAAACATTTTTTGTAATTTCTCTGCGCTGAAAGGAAGGAATGGTTCGCAAATTTGTGCCAAACCAGCTGCAATTTGTGCCGCAACGAAAAGTGAATTTGCTGCTTTTTCAGGATTATCTTTAATGGTTTTCCAAGGCTCTTCAATCTGAAGATACTGATTTCCGAAACGAGCCAGATTCATCATCGCAGTCAAGGCATTTCTGAATTCGTAGTGTTCTAAGAAATTTTCAACTTCGGTCGCGGCTTTTGTGATTTCACCAAGTTCTTCGGCATTTTCATTTCCGGCTGGAACAACTCCGTCGTAATATTTATGAATCAAAACGGCAACTCTGTTAATAAAGTTTCCGAAAATCCCCACCAATTCTGAATTGTTTTTGGTTTGAAAATCTTTCCAGGTAAAATTATTGTCTTTGGTTTCCGGTGCTGAAGAAAGAAGCGAATAGCGCAAAACATCTTGCTGTCCCGGAAATTCCTGAACATATTCATGCGCCCAAACCGCCCAGTTTCTGGACGTTGAGATTTTGTCGTTTTCTAAATTGAGAAATTCAAAAGCAGGAACATTGGTCGGCATAATGTAATCACCATGCGCTTTCATCATCGCCGGGAAAATAATACAGTGGAAAACGATATTGTCTTTTCCGATAAAATGAACCAATTCTGTATTTTCATTTTGCCAGTAATCTTTCCAGTTTTTTCCGTTTTTTTCTGCCCATTCCTGGGTGAAAGAAATATAGCCAATCGGCGCATCAAACCAAACGTAAAGCACTTTTCCTTCCGCATTAGGAAGTGGAACAGGAACGCCCCAGTTTAGATCTCTGGTCATGGCTCTCGGTTTCAAACCATCGGTTAACCATGATTTTACCTGTCCGTAAACATTGGGTTTCCAGTCGTCTTTATGTCCTTCAATAATCCATTCATTCAGGAAATCTTCGTATTCATTTAATGGAAGATACCAGTTTTTGGTTTCTTTTAAAATCGGAACATTTCCGCTTAACATTGATTTTGGATTAATTAATTCAGACGGGGAAAGGGTAGAACCGCATTTTTCGCATTGATCGCCATACGCGTTTTCGTTGCCGCAATTCGGGCAGGTTCCTACGATATATCGGTCGGCTAAAAACTCATTGGCTTGTTCATCGAAATACTGTTCTGAAACTTCTTCGATAAACTTTCCTTTATTATATAAGGTCTTGAAAAAATCCTGACTAACATCGTGGTGTCTTTTAGAAGTAGTTCTAGAATATTCATCAAAAGAAATACCTAGATCTTCGAAAGACTTCTTGATAATTCCATGGTATTTATCAACGATATCTTGCGGAGTTACCCCTTCTTTTTTTGCACGGATTGTAATGGGAATCCCGTGTTCATCGGAGCCACAGATAAAAGCAACATCTTTTCCTAATCTTCTTTGAAATCTCGCATAAACGTCTGCCGGAATATAAACTCCAGCTAAATGACCGATATGAACCGGTCCGTTTGCGTACGGCAAGGCAGCCGTAATCATCTTTCTATCTGACATATATTTTGTCTAATTTTTTGCAAAGATAAGCGATATCGAATGGAATTGAAAATTTAGATTCCTGAAAATTTCAGTGGTATTTTCTGTTCGGTATAAATTTATTGAGATAGGTTTCAAAATTTGTTAAACAGATGTTTAATTTTTTGTTAATTTTTCAAAATTTAATTAAAATGTGCGTTTTTGTAATACATTGATAATTAGTTGTTTGTTATTGGGTGTTGGTTTTGTTTTATGACATTTATCACAAATAATTAACATCTTAGTCAAAAAAATTATGATAACTAAAAAATTAGTTAAATTGCATTGCTCCTTTTAGTAGGCGCAGATTTTTATAAATATTAATCCTTAAATTTTATTTTTGTGAGAAACTATACTAAAGTATTAAAAATTGCTCCAGCTTTTTTATTGGCCGGAACAATGTTACACGCACAAACCAAAGATTCAGTGAAGACAGCCGAAATTGAGCAGGTGGTTTTGATTGGTTATGGAAAGCAGAAAAAGTCTGATCTTACAGGATCAATAACTTCCGTTTCTGAGAAGGATTTTAACCGGGGTGCTATTGTTTCTGCAGATCAATTGATTAACGGAAAAGCACCGGGAGTAAGAATTGCCAGCGATGGTGGTTCACCAGATTCTGCACCGAATATTCGTATTCGTGGTGGTGCTTCATTAAGTGCTTCTAACAACCCATTGATTGTAATTGATGGAATTCCTTTGGATTCTAACAATGCGGCAGGTTCAGGAAATCCATTGAATTTAATTAATCCAAATGATATTGAATCGTTCTCGATTCTTAAGGATGCTACTGCAACTGCAATTTATGGTAATAGAGCCTCCAATGGTGTTATTATCATCAAGACCAAAAGAGGTGGTGGAAAAATGAAAATTAATTTCAATACCAATGTTCAGATTGGAGAAGTTACGAAGTATATCGATGTAATGAATTCTGAACAATTCACGAATTTTATTACCCAGTATTATCCCCAATACAGAAGCAGATTGGGTGTAGGTGGGAATTTGGCAACTCCAAATGTTATCGGTCAGCTTTTTGATACCAATTGGCAAAAACAGATTTATAGAACTACTGTTTCGAGTGATAATAATCTGAGTGTTTCTGGGAACTTGTTTAAAAAACTGCCCACTAGGTTATCGTTAGGATATAACAGAACAGAAGGGGTTGTAAAAACTTCAGACTACGAGCGTTATTCTACCGGTTTAAATTTATCACCTGTATTTTTTGACAAACATTTGAAAGTAGATGTAAGTTTGAAAGGGCTCTACTCGAAATTTAATTCAATTGATGAAGGTGGCGCAATTGGAGGAGCTTTAAATATGGATCCTACCAAACCTGTTTATTTAGATCAAACTAGTTTATCGGGAGATCCTTACAACCGATTTAGAGGATATTACCAGGATGTAATCTTAAATGGTGGACAATATAAAATTAATGGTGCAAGCAATCCCTTAGCGATTTTGCTTCAAAGAAAGAGTCCACAGGAAATTTATAAATTTTTGGGTAATGCAGAACTTGATTATAAGTTACATTTCTTTCCAGATGTAAGAGCGGTCTTAAACTTAGGTTTGGAAGCTTCTAAATCAAACTTATCCACGGTTTATGATAACAACGCTATTGCGACTTATAAAAATTCTGAGAATACCGTAGTACCCAATGATTTCGTTTTTAACCCCGGAGTAGATTATGCAGAGCATCAAACGATTGTAAATCAAACGATGGATGCTTACTTGGTTTATGAAAAACGTTTCACAGGTTTTGTATCTCACTTCCTTTTACAAGGAGGTTATTCTTACCAAAACTTTAAAAATGATGGATATAAAGATAACTACCAATATGGTAATGATGGAATAAGAATTCCTAATCCAGGCAGTTCTTTAAATCCAAATAATAGATATTATAATGTTTTAAATCTTCAGTCCTATTATGGAAGATCAAATCTTGACTTTGCGAATAAATATTTGTTCACCTTTACATTAAGAGTTGATGGATCCTCTTTATTCAATAAAGATAACCGATATGGTTATTTCCCAGCAGTAGGTTTTGCTTGGAAGATGAATGAAGATCTGTTTAAAAACGAAACCAAAGTTCAGGAATTGAAATTGAGATTAGGTTGGGGTAGAACAGGACAGGCAAATATTGTAGGTATTGCAGGATTTTATCCTTCCAGACCTTTATTCTCAGTTGGAGGTTCTAACTCGCAGTATTTCCCGGGAATTGGGACATATAGCGCATTGCCATTTAACCCGAACTTAACTTGGGAAACAACAGAAACTGTTAATGCAGGTTTAGATTTTTCTTTCTTCGGAAAAGACAGATTTACTGGTAGTGTTGATGTTTATCAAAGAAAAACAACAGATCTGTTGGCATTTGTACCCATTCCACCAGGACAGGCTTTAACCAACTCTTTTGTTGATAATGTAGGTTCTTTAGAAAATAAAGGAATTGAAGCAAACATTAATATCATTCCTGTTAAAACTGAAGACTTTACCTGGAGTGTCGGTGGAAACTTTGCTTATAATGATGCGAAGATTACCGATTTGAAAAATGTATCAAGCATTGTAGATGACGCAAGTGGTTTACCAATTGGTACTGGAGTGAAATTAGCCTACAACGCAATTGGACACGCTCCTTATTCAGCGTGGGTTTTCCAGCAGGCTTATGATTCTAACGGAAAATTATTGCCAGAAGTTTATGTAGATCGTAATGGTGATGGTAAGATTAATAATGACGACCGTTATTACAAATCATTAAGACCAAACTGGACTTATGGATTCAATACCACTGCGAATTATAAAAACTGGGATTTGAATGCTTCATTCAGAGGACAAATTGGAGGTTCGGTTTATAATACGAGAAACCTAGCGCAAGGTTACATCAGTTATACAGCTCCACAAAACGGACAGAATTTAAATAACGTTTTAGCTTCTACCGTTAATTCACCATTTGTAAATTTAACGGACAATACGTATTTCTCAGATTACTTTTTAGAGGATGCTTCATTCCTTAAATTAGATAACGTGTCTTTGGGTTACTTGATCAAAAACTTTATTGGCAGTACCAATGTTAGAGTTTTTGGTTCTGTAAATAATGTATATACGTGGACCAAATATTCAGGTCAGGATCCAGAAAATTTCTCAGGTATTGATAATAATTTTTATCCACGACCTAGGGTTTATACCCTTGGCTTTAATTTTAACTTTTAATACGAAAAAATAATGAAAAATCTAAAATTTAAAAGTTTAGCATTTTTATTCCTCTTTGCTGTAGTTGGGAATTCTTGTACAAGGGATTTAGACACTACTCCAAAAGTTGATTTAACTTTAGAGAATTTATTGATAAATGATTCTAATGCAGTAGAAGGTTTACTATCAAGATTATATGCAAGTTTTGCACTTTCTAGTGTAAATGGTCCTGGTTCTTCGGATATTGCGGGTGCAGATGCAGGTGAATCGCCATTCATCAGAGGTCTTGTTAATCTACAGGATTTTACCGCAGATGATATGAAAAACAGATGGGGAGATAATGGATTGGATCAATTGACCACCGCTACAAACTGGACTGACAATAATAAGTTTTTCAAATATGCATATGATAGATTGTATTACACCATTCCTCAGGCGACCAATTTAATTGGAATTATGAAACGTAATGATGTTGTATACGCCGATAAAGAAGAAGTGATCAGCGAATTGCGATTTTTGCGTGCAATGTCTTACTATTATATCATTGATTTATTTGGAAAAGGAGTGTTGGTAAATGACGAAAATTTTAACAGCAGTGTTCCACTTCCAGAAGCTAATAGAAAAGAATTATTTACTTATGTAGAATCAGAGTTATTAGATATTGAAGGAAAAATTGCTGCAACCAACACTTATGGAAGAGCGAATAAAGCGGTTGTAAGAATGTTGCTTGCTAAATTATATCTCAATGCTGAAGTTTACACCGGAACGTCGAAATACACAGAAGCAGGAACGTATGCTGCAAAGGTTATTTCAGAAGGAGGTTACATTTTAGAACCTAATGTTAGAAAAAATTTTTCAGCAGATAATAATACTTCCAAAGAAATAATTTTCCCATTAATTGCTGATGCAGTTTCTAGCCAAAGTTTTGGTAATACCACTTATTTGGTGAATGGAAGTTTATCTACAGATACAATGTCTCCGGCAGATTTTGGTTCTACAGATGGTTGGGCAGGGCACAGAGCGACCAAAGCTTGGTACGGTCTTTTCGGAAACTCTGCGGCTGCGTTAGCTGCAAGTCCTGATAAAAGAGCCCAATTATTTTGGACTACAGGTCAGAATTATGAGATGACAGATTATAAAACTTGGGTTGATGGTTTCCCTTCCACAAAATTCTGGAACAAAAATTCCGATGGTTCAGGGGCAGTTACATCATTCTCTTCTACAGATTTCCCTTTGTTTAGATTAAGTGATGCTTATTTGATTTATGCTGAATGTGCATTGAGAGGTGCCAGCTCTGTAAATGTTGCTCAAGGTTTAATTTACGTCAACGCAATTCGTGCAAGAGCAGGTGCGACTCCTTTTGCAAGCATTAATCTTCAGAGTATTTTAGATGAAAGAGCAAGAGAATTAAATTTCGAAGGAGTAAGAAGACAGGATTTAATAAGATTCGGCAAATTTACTGGTAGCTCTTATTTGTGGCCATGGAAAGGAGGAGTAAAAGACGGAACATCAATTCCTACTTATTACAATGTATTCCCGGTTCCGAGTACTGCACTGCAATCTAATCCTAATTTAACCCAAAATACGGGTTATTAATTTAAAACATTAAATAACTTTAATATAATGAAAAACAATCATATTTTTAAAGCAGTTTTCATACTTTTAATTTTAATCGGTTTGTCTTCGTGTACAGATCGTGAAATTATTCAAGTGGAAAACAGTGCGGCACCGATCGTGATGGATCTTTCTGCAGAACATTTGTTTTTAGACAAAAATTTCCCAGATAATCCTGCGCTTAATGTAACATGGACTCAAGCAGCTTATACGATTCCTGTTGAGATTGCTTATAAGATCGAAGCGTCAGCAACAGAAGATTTTAAAACTCCGGTACTTTTGGGAACTGTAGCGCAATCAATTCGTACGATGACTTTTACCGTAAAACAGATTAACGAAGCCTGTAAATCATTAGCACTTCCGATAGATGTTGAAGGTTCTATGTTCATTAGAGTAACTTCTTTTTTAGGAGTAAATCAAATGTCAGCAGTTTCTAATGCTACTTCTGTTAAAGTAACTCCGTATGCAGCAAGTCCAACGTATGATTTCCAGGACTTGTTCTTGGTAGGAGCTTCCACAGCTGCAGGATGGGATAATAGTGCCACAAATTCTAATTTACTGCCACTTTTGAAAACTGCTGATCCATCTAAATACACTTTTACAGGTTACTTTAAAAAAGATGTAACAGATGCAGGATTCAAAATTATTAAAGTGAAAGGGTCTTGGGATGCACAGTTTGGAGCAGGTGCTACTGCCGGAACATTAAGTACCGACGGTGGTTCTGGGAATTTACAGGTTCCGGCAGATGGTTATTACAAATTGTCAATTGACATTGATGCACTTACGTATACGTTAGAGACAGTGACAGCACCGGTGACAGTTTATACCAATATTTCTATCATAGGTACTGTAAACGGAGATGATTTTGTTACAGATAAACAGTTAACGCAATCCTCTTTTGATCCTCATTTATGGAGTGCTTCTGCTATTACTTTAAGTGAAGGTGAATTTAAATTCAGAGCAAACAATTCTTGGGATACCAGTTGGGGAGGTAGTTCTGAGTATTTTGGAACTGCAACCCAAGGTGGTGCGAATATTCCTTTAGCATCAGAGTGGATTTATGATGTGTATTTCAATGATGCAACTGGAGATTATACTTTAATTCCAATTAAGTAATCATTTTGATTCGTTTAATTATTAATTAAATCTTATGAAAAATATATTTAAAATTATAATGGTAATGATTTTGCCATTGCTTTTAATCACCGCTTGTAGAGACGATGCAAACAGAGACTGGACTACTCCAGAACCTTCGTTTAAGTTATATGATACAACATTAGGTGCCGCGGTTTTATATCCTACCATGGAAAGTAATCCGTTTATCTTAAATTGGGATAATGCAGTGGGCGGCTCCGGTAATTATTCGGTTGTGGTTTCCTCAACAGAAGACTTTAAGAGTAAAGTTGAATTAGCGAAGTCAGAAACCAATACTTTGAAAACAACAATTGGCGCTTTGAATACAGCAATGTTACAGGCGGGATTAAGTCCTTATTCTTCACAAACAGCCTACTTAAGAATTGAAAGAGGAACTGAGGTTTCAAACACAATTTCTTTTGCTGTCACTGTTTATCCGACTGATAGACCAGTGATCACTAATCCAACTGCTGGATCAGGTTTAGTTTTAGATGCGGCTAACCCAACCGTTACTGCAACCACTTTCACGTGGGTTGATTATACTTATGGTATTAATGTTTCTTACAAAGTAGAAATGGCTGCAACAGGAACAACTGCTTTTATGCTTGTTGGAAATACGCAAAATACTAAAGAATTGGCAATCTCTAATTTTGATTTGAATGAATTAGCTTCAAAATTATCATTACCAGTTAACGCAGCTTCAAATGTTGATATTCGAGTAACTGCAACTTCAGAATCTATTGGAGGAATAATTACCAAAACTTCTGATGTGGTGACATTTAAGCTAACCCCTTACCAACCGGAATTTAAAGCATTATACCTTGTTGGTGGTGGTACTGCTGTTGGCTGGGATGCTTCCAATGCACAACTTTTAAATCAAAATCAAAATATCTCAGAAATCTACACCTATCTAGAAAACAACGGACTTTTCAGATTTTTAGGTCAACAAGACTGGAATCCCATCAATTATAGTTTAAATGCTGATGGAATTAATGATTCTTATAAGTACTTCGCAACCTGGTCAAGTAATTTAGTACCAGACGGAAATGAAAACATCAAGTTTACAGGAAACTCCGGATTGTACAAAATCACGATCGATCAGAATACAAAATCAATCGTTGTGACGTCTTCGCCAATTCCTACTTTACCATCTAGTCTTTATTTAGTTGGTTCAATTCAAGGTTGGGATGCGGCTACTGCGATTCCGATGAATCAAACCGGTGATGCAGAATTTGAATATGAAATCGCTATTTCTGATGGTGCTGAATTCAAATTTATTGGTCAGCAGGCATGGGGAGATTTAGAATGGGGAAATATCCATACTGGTGGAAACTCCGGATTTATCGGTCCAAAAGGAGATAATGATAATATTAAATACAATGGAGGAGGTAATAGGTATAAAATTACAGCCAACATCAAAATGGGAACTTATAAAGTAACTCCACTTTAAAGAAGATTCTATTTTAAAAACTGAAACTGTTGCTTTTTTAGCAGCAGTTTTTTGTTTTTTAAAGATAAAGATGCCCTAAATAATTGCCTGTTATTCGCATTTTATCTAAATTTATTGATTCGAAAAAATCATTATGAAAAATATTAAAATTTCTGTGCTTTTCCTCTTGCTAGGAAGTTTCGCACTCAATGCACAATCTTTAAAATCTCCCGACGGAAAGTTCGAAATGAATTTCCAGTTAAAAGCTGGAGTTCCATATTATGACCTTAAATATCAAGGCAAAACGGTGGTCGAAGATTCCAAATTAGGACTGAGATTACTGAAAGATGGAGATATCCAATTCGCCTCAGAAATCGAAAATAAAGATCAGAAAGGTCAGGATCTAAATAATGGTTTTACCAAAACAGCCGAAAAATACGATTCCAAAAACGAATCCTGGGATCCGATTATGGGAGAAAAAAAATCCTATATCAATCATTATAATGAACTCGCAGTAACTTTAAATCAGGATAAAAATGACCGTCATATTATTCTGAAATTCCGCTTATTTAATGATGGTTTAGGTTTCAGATATGAATTTCCGGAGCAAAAAAATCTGAATTATTTCGTGATCAGGGAAGAAGATTCCGAGATCGATTTACCAACAGATATGAAAGCCTGGTGGCTTGCTGGTGATTACGATTCGCAGGAATATCAAACCCAAACCACCAATCTTTCGCAAGTTCCCGCAAGATGGCCAACTTCTTATGACGGAAATGCCTCGCAGACTTTAATTAAAAATGCGGTGCAAATGCCTTTAATGTTAAAAAAAGAAGGCAAAGATCAACTCTATATGAATATTTCCGAAGCTGCTGTAATCAATTACGCCGCTGCAAATCTGGAACTCGATGCCGTGAATTTTAAATTCAAAACCCATTTAACACCAGATGGTCAAGGAGCAAAAGGTTATATGCAAACTCCGGCGGTTTCTCCGTGGCGAACGATCATCGTTTCTCCAAAAGCTGAAGAGGTTTTGGCTTCGAAAATGATTTTTAATCTCAATGAACCCACTCAGTATAAAGATACTTCCTACATTAAACCTACAAAATATATGGGCGTTTGGTGGGAAATGATTATCGGAAAATCGCAGTGGGCATATTCTACCGCTAATAATGTTCACATCGGAATAACCGATTTTTCCAAATTAACGCCGAACGGAAAACACGCTGCCAACAACACGAAAGTGAAAGAATATATTGATTTCGCTTCTGCAAATGGTTTCGACGCTTTACTCATCGAAGGTTGGAATACCGGTTGGGAAGATTGGTTCGGTCACAGCAAAGAATTCGTTTTCGATTTTATTACCCCTTATCCAGATTTCGATATCAAAATGCTGAACGATTATGCACATTCAAAAAATATGAAATTGATGATGCACCACGAAACTTCAGGTTCCGCAACCAACTACGAAAGATGGGCAGATGACGCTTTTAAATTAATGAATAAATACGATTATCCTTCCGTGAAAACGGGTTATGTTGGAAATATTATTCCACGCGGCGAGCATCATTATTCACAATGGACAATCAATCATTATCAAAGAATTGCCGAAAAAGCCAACGATTATAAAATCATGGTAAACTCCCACGAATCCGTTCGTCCGACCGGTTTAAACCGAACCTACCCGAACTGGATTGCCGCAGAAGCTGCTCGTGGAACAGAATTCGAAGCATTCGGTGGAAATAATCCAGATCATCAAACCATTCTTCCTTTTACAAGATTCATGGGCGGACCAATGGATTACACGCCTGGAATTTTCCAAACCAAATTAGATTATTATTTCCCTGGTGATACCCGCTTCGTGAAAACAACTTTAGCAAAACAATTAGCACTTTATGTGGTGATGTATTCTCCGCTTCAAATGGCGGCAGATTTACCAGAGAATTACGCCAAACACATGGATGCTTTTCAGTTCATCAAAGATGTAGCTTTGGATTGGGACGATACCGTAATTTTGTCGGCAGAACCTGGCGATTACATCCACACCGCTCGTAAAACCAAAGGAAAGGACGAGTGGTTTATCGGTGGAATTACCGATGAAAACGCTAGAAACTATACCGTAGATTTCTCTTTCCTACCAAAAGGGAAGAAGTATGAAGCAACAGTTTATGCAGATGGCGACGATGCCGATTATATCAACAATCCGCAATCTTACAAAATTTACAAGAAAATAGTAACCAGCACTTCCAAACTTCCAATGAAGTTGGCAAGAAGCGGCGGTTACGCAATTTCGGTGAAGGCGGTGAAGTAGAACGGTAGGTAACCTTATAGGTTTTGAAAACCTATAAGGTTTAATAAAGTTCAATAAAATTTCAAAAAATGGAAATAAAAACCACTCCTTACGAAAACTTTGAATTTGAACAGGTTTATCATCTGTTCACAAGAGTCAGCGGAAATGAATTGATTTTCCGTAAAGAAGGTAATTACGATTATTTTTTGAAACAACTTTCAAAATACTTGCTTCCTTATTTAGAAATTTATGCTTATTGCTTAGTTCCGCAACGATTGAGTTTATTGGTGTGTTTTCGGTCGAAGAATGAGGTTTTTAAAAATATCAATTTGTCCGAAAAAGAAATGTCAGCGGAACAAGAACATAAATTTTTGATGCAACCCATAAGCAATTTGCTGAATTCTTATTCGAAAGCCTATAACAAAATGTTTCAAAGAAAAGGCGCTTTGTTTATTGATTATATTAAAAGAGAACGAATAGATGAGGAAGGTCAACTAAAGAATATTTTCAAAGAAATTCATCAAATTCCTATGCAGCATCAATTCGTTAAAAGTTCGGAAGAATGGAAATACTCTTCATTTAAAGCCTATTTAAATACAAATAAATCTACGAAGGTAAGCACAGATTATATGATTGGCTTTTTTGATGATTGCGACGATTTAATTCAATTTCATAAAATAACCTAAACCTTATAGGTTTTGAAAACCTATAAGGTTTCCTTAAAAACAAGAGTATGAAAAACATTATCATTATTTGTTTATTAGCAACGAGTTTCAACTTTGCATTTTCACAAACGCACCGTTTTGTTTATGAATTAACTTTCAAAAGAGATTCAACAAAAAGTAAGTTAGATTCCACGAAATTGGTATTAGATATTGGTGAAAATGAAGTGAAATTTTATGATATGGAATTTTTAGTCGTAGATTCTATCAGTAAAAATAAAAATGAAAAGTGGATTATCAATAGTGAGAGTCAGCAATTAATCAAAAGAAAAAAAGGAAGTAACATTCACCAAAATTACAGAGACAATCTTTTTGATTATTTCTTAATTGAATCTAAAGATGATATGAAATGGAAGATTTCACCAGAAACTAAAAAAGTTGCAGAATATCAACTTCAAAAAGCAGAAACAAATTTCGGTGGAAGATCTTGGATTGCTTGGTTCTGCAAAGATATTCCGATGAATGAAGGACCGTATAAATTCCAAGGATTACCAGGATTAATTTTCGAAATTGCAGATACAAGAAATGATTATTCCTATAAATTAATTAACAGTAAGAAATTAGAAAAAAACGTTGATACCACCGAATTTTTGGAAACTCATTATGGAAATAAACCCATTAAAATTACCAATAAAAAACTCAATGAAGTAAAATTTAATTATTATAATAATCCGTATTCATGGGCAATGACCGCAACTGGAACTTGGAGCGTAGATTTCGGTGACGGAAAAATTTATAATAAAAAAGAAGATATTCCGTATCTCACCAAGAGAACGCAGGAAGAACTTCGCAGAAATAACAATCCGATAGAATTAGATATCGCTATTAAATATCCTTTAAAATAATATTATATAAAAATGAAAAAATCATTAATATTTTTATTCTCCTTCGTGTTTTCAATTGTTTTTTCCCAAATTCAAAAAGTGGAACCCGCTTTCTGGTGGAAAGGAATGAAGAATCCCGAACTTCAAATTTTGGTTTATGGAAAAAATATTTCAAAATATAAAATCGAACTTTCTGATAATATTCACATTAAAGATTTGACCAAAACCGAAAACCCAAATTATGTGTTTATTACCGTAAATACGAATGAAGTTAATACTTCTTCCTTTAAAATTAATTTTAAAGAAAAAAACAAAACGGTTTATACATACAATTATGAACTCAAAAACAGAAATCCAGGTTCTGCGGAAAGAAATTCGTTTACCTCAAAAGATGTTATGTATTTAATAATGCCTGATCGATTTGCGAACGGTGATGTTTCCAATGATTCTCAACCCAACTTGATCGAAAAAGTGAACCGTAATTTACCGAGCGGAAGACATGGCGGAGATTTGCGTGGAATCATCAATAATTTAGATTACCTCAAAAACCTTGGTGCGACAGCACTTTGGTTGACGCCAGCAAATGAAGACAACGAAAAACAAACTTCTTATCACGGTTATGCACAAACCGATTTATACAAAATCGATGGCAGATACGGAACCAACGAAGAATATGTAGAACTTTCTCGCGAACTTCAAAAACGTGGGATGATGTTGATTCAGGATTATGTGACCAACCATTGGGGAATTTCGCATTGGCTCATTCAGGATTTACCGACCAAAGATTGGATTCATCAATTCAAAGATGGCGAAGGAAAATATGGTTTCAAACGTTCCAATTACCGAACGACTTCTCAGTTCGATACCAACGTAGCGCAGGTTGACAAAGACATTGCCTTGAACGGTTGGTTCGATACCACGATGCCTGATCTCAATCAAAGCAATCCTTTGGTTTTAAATTATTTAACGCAAAATGCAATTTGGTGGATCGAATATGCAGAATTGGGCGGACTTCGCGTTGATACTTATCCGTACAACGACAAAATTGCGATGGCGAAATGGGCGAAAGCGATTACCGATGAATATCCAAAATTCAATATTGTTGGTGAAGCGTGGATGTATAATCCGGCTCATGTTTCTTTCTGGCAGAAAAATTCTAAGATTGCAGAAATCGAAAATTATAATTCAAACCTTCCTTCTGTAATGGATTTCACGTTGTTCACCGATTTACCGTCGGCTCTGAAAGAAGAAGATGGTTGGGACAAAGGAATGATTAAAATCTACAATTCTTTCGGAAACGATTTCTTGTATCCAGACATCAATAATATTTTGGTATTCTTTGAAAACCACGATACCGAAAGGTTTAACGAAATTTTCAAAGGTGATTCCCGATATTACAAAATGGCTTTAACTTTAATTTCAACTTCTCGCGGAATTCCACAAATTTATTACGGTTCCGAAATCGGAATGCGTGGCGATAAAAATAATGGTGGCGATGCTGAAAGTAGAAAAGACTTCCCCGGCGGTTGGAAAAATGATCCACAAAATGCTTTTGATCCTAAAACCCAAACTGACGAACAAAAAGATTATTTCGATTTTACCCAGAAATTATTGAATTGGAGAAAAGGAAAGGACGTAATTCACAATGGAAAAACCAAACATTATATGCCGATTGATAAGGTTTATGTTTATTTCCGATACAATGAAAAAGAAAACGTAATGGTGATCATTAATAATAATCAAAAAGAACAAACCTTAGATTTAAGCCGTTTCGCAGAATCTTTAGGCGGAATTTCATCAGGAAAAGATGTGATTTCAGGAAAAGAATTTTCAGTAAATTCACAGAATAAATTAACCATTCCCGCAAAATCAACTTTGATTTTAGAATTGAAATAATTAAAAAATAATGGCGTTTTCCTTTTGCTAAGTGTTAACGCCTTTGGGTTCTGATAATTATCGGAATTAAAAAAAGAGTAAAAAAAATTAGTAGTCCAGAAAATATTTGCGTTAAAATACACATCAACCAAACGAATTATAAAGAAATTTAATCAAAATGAATACGATGAAAAACATAACTTTTAGTGGAATCCTACTAATGATTTTCAATTTTTCAACAACAGTTTCCGCACAAAAAAAAGACTTCTACGAAATTGTTCAGAAGAAAAATGTCGCTAAAGTTTTAGATGATTTAAATGCATTTGCGTCCGCAGCAGATTTCAAAAGTTATTTTGATCTTTATGCAGAAAAATCCACATTTATCGGAACTGATGCCACAGAAATTTGGACTAAAAAAGAATTCATGGATTATGCAAAACCGCATTTCGATAAAGGAAAAGCCTGGAGTTTTACTTCTTTAAAAAGAAACATTTCTTTCAGCAAAGACGGTAATTACGCTTGGTTCGATGAATTATTGGATACTCAAATGAAACTTTGCCGTGGAAGTGGCGTTCTCGAAAAAACCGCCGGAAAATGGAAAGTTAAACAATATGTTCTTTCCATGACGGTTCCCAACGTCGTGAGCAGCGAGGTTATCAAAATAAAATCACCGATCGAAGATGCAATCATTTTTGATTTAAAGAAAAATTAATTTAGTTTTCTAACATCCAACACCTAACATCCAACAAATAAAAAATGGCAAAAAAAATAAAACCCAATCTTTCCATCGCTCAAATCATCAATATGAGCATGGGTTTTCTCGGAATTCAAATGGCATTCGGATTACAAAACGGAAACGCCAGTAGAATTCTCGCCAACTTCGGGGCAGATGTACACGAACTTTCTTGGTTCTGGTTGGTAGCACCAATTACAGGCTTAATTGTGCAGCCAATTATCGGTCACATGGGCGATAACACGTGGAGTCCGCTCGGAAGAAGAAAACCCTATTTTTTAATTGGTGCGGTTTTGTGTGCTGTGGGATTGGTTTTTCTTCCGAATGCTGCCTCGGTTACGATGATGATGGGCGCAAGTGTTTTACTCTTAGCGGTTATATTTTTGGCAATGATGGATGCTTCCATTAACGTTGCCATGGAACCTTTCCGAGCGTTAGTTGGTGATATGCTGCCGAAACATCAGGGAACTTTAGGATTTGGCGTTCAAACTATTTTGATCGGAATTGGAGCGGTAATCGGTTCAGAAATGCCAAATTGGCTAACGAAAATGGGAGTTTCAAATGTAGCACCAGATGGTTTTGTTGCAGATAATGTAATTTACGCTTTCTATGTTGGGGCTGCTGTTTTAATTTTGTCGATTGTTTATACCATTGTAACAACCAAAGAATATTCACCGCAAGAATTTGCCGATTTTTCTGATGAAGAATTAAGTACAGTAAAGTCTAAATTTTCCGATATTTTCAAAGATTTTTCAAAGATTCCACCTTTAATGAAAAAATTGGGCGCTGTTCAATTTTTCTCTTGGTTTGCTTTATTTACCATGTGGGTTTTTACAACAAGTGCTTTAGCGACACATCATTTCGGACTTTCTCCGCAGGACACGAAATCTTTAGAATATAATCAAGCCGGGGATTTAACCGGACATTTATTTGGACTTTATAATTTATTTGCGATTCCGTTTGCATTTCTTTTAACACCAATTGCAAAAGCGATCGGAAAAAAACAAACCCATGCTTTAGCTTTATTTTGTGGAGGTTTAGGATTAATTTCAATGTTCTTCATTAAAGATATCGGAATGCTTTGGATCTCGATGATTGGGCTTGGTTTCGCTTGGGCAAGTATTTTGGCAATGCCTTACGCAATGTTAATCGACGCTATTCCACAAAGAAAAATGGGTGTCTATATGGGGATTTTCAATTTCTTTATTGTAATGCCACAAATTATCAACGGAATTTTTGGTGGTCCAATTGTGAAAAGTTTATTCGGAAATATGGCGATGGATTATGTTGTTGTGGGCGGAGTTTGTATGTTGATTGCATCAGCCGTAACGATGTTTTTAATTAAAGGCGAAGGCAAAGAATCTCCAGAAGAAGAGATTAAGCAAGTTCATTTTTAGGGCTTATTTGAAGAGGATATTTCGAGTTTTTCCTTAACGTGAA
>NZ_JBAVFG010000245.1:0-18420 GCF_049588135.1 Kaistella sp.
GGACAACACGGTGTAAATAAAAGAAGAAACCAAAAGAAATCCGAGTATGCTGTTCAGTTAATGGAAAAGCAGAAAGCGAAATACACTTATGGTATTTTAGAGAAGCAATTTGCTAACCTGTACGAAAAAGCTAATAGAGCAAAAGGGGTTACAGGTGAAGTTCTTTTACAATTATGTGAATCAAGATTAGACAATGTAGTGTACAGATTAGGGTTTGCAAAAACCAGAGCTGGAGCAAGACAATTGGTTTCTCACAGACACATCACAGTAAACGGAGAATTGGTAAATATCGCTTCATATTCTATGAAAGCAGGTGATGTAGTTGCTGTAAGAGAGAAATCAAAATCTCTTGAAGTAATTGCTGATTCATTGGCTTACAGATCAACTTATGAGTGGTTACAATTTAACGACGAGAAGAAAGAAGGTACTTTCGTAGCTGCACCGGAGAGAATTCAAATCCCGGAAGATCTGAAAGAACAATTGATCGTCGAACTTTACTCTAAATAATAATTTTTTCAAATTTTTGCTCAACCCAAATTATATGGCAATTTTAACATTTATTAAACCCGATAAAGTAATCCTCCTTAACTCTGATGAATTCAAAGGTCAATTTGAATTCAGACCATTA
This sequence comes from Kaistella sp., assembly GCF_049588135.1. GTDB lineage: Bacteria > Bacteroidota > Bacteroidia > Flavobacteriales > Weeksellaceae > Kaistella. The sequence continues at coordinate 629 of NZ_JBAVFG010000245.1, forward strand.
GAGCAAGGGTTCGGACTTACCATCGGTAATGCTTTGAGAAGAGTTTTACTTTCTTCTCTTGAAGGATATGCTATTTCATCTATCAAAATAGAAGGCGTAGAGCACGAATTTTCAACAATTCCAGGTGTAATTGAAGACGTTACAGAAATCATTTTGAACCTGAAACAATTAAGACTAAGAGCAAAAACCGATTCTGCAACTGCAGAAGAAGTAACTGCTAAAGTATCTGGACAAACTACTGTAACAGCTGGCGACTTAGGAAAATCAATGCAAGAATTCGAAGTATTGAATCCTGAATTAGTAATCTGTTCAACAAATAAAGACGTGAAGTTTGAAATCACGTTCAATATTGAGAAAGGTAGAGGATATGTTCCTTCAGAACAAAACAAATCAAACAATGCTCCTATAGGAACTATTGCAATTGATTCAATCTATACGCCGATCAAGAAAGTACAGTACAGTGTTGAAAACTATCGTGTCGAGCAAAAAACAGACTACGAAAAACTCGTTTTGGATATTGAAACTGATGGTTCCATCAGCCCTCAAAATGCTTTAACAGAAGCTTCTAAGATATTAATCTATCATTTTATGTTGTTCTCCGATGAGAGAATTACTTTAGAAACTGAAGCAGTAAAAGCATCGATTCAATACGACGAAGAAACTTTACATACAAGACAACTCCTAAAAACTAAATTAGTAGATATGGATCTGTCTGTAAGAGCATTAAACTGCTTGAAAGCTGCTGAAGTGGAAACTTTAGGAGAACTAGTTTCTTATACGAAGTCTGATTTGATGAAATTCAGAAATTTCGGTAAAAAATCTTTAACAGAATTAGAAGAATTAGTGCATGCAAAAGGTCTTAACTTCGGTTTCGACGTTGCTAAATATAAATTAGACGCTGATAAATAACAAACAATGAGACACGGTAAAAAATTCAATCACTTATCTAGAACAGCTTCTCACAGAAGTGCTTTGCTTTCTAATATGGCTTGTTCTCTTATTGAGCATAAAAGAATCAACACAACTGTTGCTAAAGCGAAAGCTTTAAGAGTGTATGTTGAACCGATCCTTACAAAAGCGAAAGAAGATACAACACACAACAGAAGAACAGTTTTTTCTTACCTGCAAAGCAAAGAAGCAGTTACTGAATTATTCAGAACAATTGCTCCTAAAATTGCAGAAAGAAATGGTGGTTACACAAGAATCATCAAAACTGGATTCAGACAGGGAGATGCTGCCGATATGGCAATGATCGAACTTGTAGATTTCAACGAACTTTACAACCCGAACGCTGAAGAGAAAAAAGTAACAAGAAGAAGCAGAAGAGCAACTCCTAAAGCAGCAGAAGCTGTTGCTGAAGTAAAAGAAGCTCCTGCTACAGAAGTGACAACTGCAGAAGTTGCAGATGCTACAGAAGAAAAAGCTGGCGAATAATATTCCCAAGCTTATAAATTAAAATCCGTTCAAATTATTTTGGACGGATTTTTTTTAACTTTTTTTAAGAGTGAGTTTTATTAAATAATAGTGAACGCTGAATTTCGTATACTCAATTACTCAAATTTTCAATCATATTACAACTCCCTATTGCCCTCTAGCTTTCTTCAAATGAATCACATTATTTTCCTGGGTAATGGTAATCGAATCATTTTTAGACACAATTGTAATATCAAAATCCCCATAAATAGTACCTTTTGGTGATACTTCTTTCTGTGGAGCCGAGATTGTTTTATTATTGCTTCGAATACTGATGGTTTTTTCTTTAGGCATATTTTTAAAAGTAACCAATGCCGACGTGCCATCTTCTCCAACATAGCGTTCAGTATATTCCTGCGCATTGGTCGTTATTGCATCGGTAGAAAGAGTCGTTACGCTATCTGTAGGGAGATTCTCGGAGTAACCATTATCTTGTTTGATAACATTTTTATTTCCGTCTGTGCTTTTTTTGCAACTTGATGTGAGCAGAAGCATGCAACTTGCTGCCATCACGAATGCTTTTTTCATAATTAAAGTTTTTAGAGGTTAATCAAATTTAATGATAACTTTTCAAATTTTGAATATACTGAAAGAATTAACTAAAATTTAACTCAAGCCTATTTAAAATCATCACATATAACCGTGGCAATCATTCAATTTTCACTAAATTTGTGCTTCATATTAAATAATACTAAAAAATTATACAATGAGTTACATTTCTTACATTGAAGCAAGACAGATTTTAGATTCCAGAGGAAACCCTACCATTGAAGTTGACGTGTTTACAGAAAGTGGTGCGATGGGTCGTGCTGCTGTTCCTTCCGGAGCTTCTACTGGCGAACATGAAGCCATGGAATTACGCGACGGCGCAAAAGAATTTGGAGGAAAAGGAGTCCTAAAAGCAATCGAAAATGTAAGAGAAGTAATCGCTCCCGAATTAGTTGGACTTCCAGTTTGTGATCAAAACTTTATCGATCAGATTATGATCGAATTAGATGGTACAAAAAATAAAAGTAATCTTGGAGCAAATGCAATTTTAGGTGTTTCCCTTGCCGCTGCGAAAGCTGCTGCTACAGAATTGAAGATGCCTTTGTATAAATATGTTGGCGGAGTAAATGCCAATACACTTCCCGTTCCGATGATGAACGTTATCAATGGTGGCTCACATTCTGATGCACCAATTGCTTTTCAGGAATTCATGATTATGCCAGTAAAAGCAGAATCTTTTTCGGATTCATTAAGAAAAGGAACCGAGATTTTCCATAGTTTAAAATCAATTTTGCACGATAGAGGTTTGTCAACTGCAGTTGGTGATGAAGGTGGTTTTGCACCAAAATTCAAAGGAACCGAAGACGCTTTAGATACCCTTTCTCAAGCAGTTGAAAAAGCGGGTTACAAAGTAGGAGACGATATTATGTTTGCATTAGATTGTGCTGCTTCAGAATTTTACCGAGACGGAATGTATGACTACAGAAAATTTGAAACTCCAGAGTCTGCACATTTCAGCAGAAGCGAACAAGTAAATTACTTAGCAAATTTAGCAGCAAAATATCCAATTATTTCCATCGAAGACGGTATGCACGAAGACGATTGGGAAGGTTGGAAAATGTTAACCGATAAAATTGGCGATCGAGTTCAGCTGGTTGGTGACGATTTATTCGTTACAAACGTAGAAAGACTTTCGCGAGGAATTAAAGAAGGAATTGCCAATTCAATTTTGGTTAAAGTAAATCAAATTGGTACACTTTCTGAAACAATGGATGCCGTTCAAATGGCACAACATAACAGATATACTTCTGTAATGTCCCACAGATCAGGTGAAACAGAAGATTCTACCATCGCTGATTTAGCAGTTGCCATGAACTGTGGACAAATCAAAACTGGTTCAGCTTCTCGTTCAGATAGAATGGCGAAGTATAACCAATTGCTTAGAATTGAAGAAGCTTTAGGAGAAACCGCATATTTCCCAGGACTTGATGCTTTCAAAATAAAACGATAATAGATAAAATTAATCAGGAGCGGCAGAATTTGTTTGCAGCTTTCTTTCAATATTCATAAATTAGTAAAAAAATAAATTATAATGTCAGATAACAAAGTTATATTGAACTATGATGGAAAATCTTTTGAATATCCAATCATAGATAGCACCATCGGTGACAGAGGAATCGATATTTCCAAATTAAGAGACCAAACAGGTTTAATTACTTTAGACTTAGGATACAAAAACACCGGCGCTACTTTAAGCGACATCACTTATCTTGATGGCGATCATGGCGAACTGTATTACCGCGGATATCCAATCGAGCAGATTGCAGAAAAATCTAATTTTACAGAAGTAATGTATCTTTTGCTAAACGGCGAATTGCCAACAAAAGATCAATATCAAGGTTTTGAACAAGGAATCAAAAAATATAATTTCGTTGCCGATGAAATGAAACGTTTGATCGACGTTTTCCCTCGTTCAGCTCATCCAATGGGAGTTTTGTCTTCATTGACTTCTGCGTTAACTGCCTTTAATCCAAAATCGGTTGACGTAACTTCAAAAGAAGATATGGATCATGCAGCAGAAATGTTAATCGCTAAATTCTCGCATCTTTGTGCTTGGACTTACAGAAAAAAATTAGGACTTTCAATCAACCACGGAGATAATAATTTGAACTATGTAGAAAATTTCTACAAAATGTGTTTCCGTCGTCCAAATCAAGATTTTGAATTAGACCCAGTTGTTGTTGGCGCTTTAGATAAATTATTGATGCTTCACGCAGATCACGAGCAAAACTGTTCTACATCGACTGTAAGAATGGTTGGTTCAGCTCACACCGGATTATTCGCTTCAGTTTCTGCAGGTATTTCTGCGCTTTGGGGACCTCTTCATGGTGGCGCAAACCAAGCGGTTATCGAAATGTTAGAAATGATTGAAAAAGATGGCGGCGACGTTGCAAAATATGTTGAAAAAGCAAAAAATAAAGACGATAATTTCCGTTTAATGGGCTTCGGACACCGAGTTTACAAAAACTTCGATCCAAGAGCAACCATCATCAAAAAGGCGGCAGACGATATTTTAAATTCATTAGGAATTGAAGATAAAGCATTAGACATCGCAATGCAATTAGAAAGAGTAGCTTTGGAAGACGATTATTTCGTAAGCAGAAAACTCTATCCAAACGTAGATTTCTACTCAGGAATTATTTACAGAGCATTAGGAATCCCAACCGAAATGTTCACCGTAATGTTCGCTCTTGGAAGACTTCCAGGCTGGATTTCCCAATGGAAAGAAATGCGTCTCCACAACGATCCAATCGGAAGACCAAGACAGGTTTATCAAGGAGCACAAAAACGTGATTATATCGATTTAAGCGCAAGATAAATTCTTGAAAATTTATAATAAACCACAGCAAGTTCTGTGGTTTTTTTTGTTTTGAAAAACTGTGTAATCTGTGAGAGCCGTATTAGGGCGCACATTTCCGTCTTCCGTTCCCAATCTTTTTTATTGCCTTTGCTTGCCCTTCGCAAAAAAAAAGGATTTCCACTCAAGCCGGGGCGCAGATTTCGTCTCAAAACAAAATTTTAGCAAATTTGAAAATTTCTGTATCTTAACACTCGAAAAAATAACCTTGCTAAGGTTTAAAACATTGAAATATAATACCTTTATAGTACATGAATCTTAAATTATTTATACTATCTGCTTCTGTTTTTTTGCTAACACTCACTTCATGTGTTTCAAAAAAGGGAATTAATATAGAACTCAAAAAAGAATTAGAGGAAATTATAATTTCAGATCAACTTTTTCTAGAACTTTTAAGTAGCAATGTTTCTGAATAAAAATGGAATAATGTCGCATCAAAACTGAAATTGGAACCAGCATATTTAAAAAGCAATGTGTTTTCTTTGATGAATAAACAAGATGCAGAAAACATTAAAAACATTGAAAAAATGATAACAAAGTATGGTTATCCAGGGAAGTCCTTAGTAGGATAAATATTATTTGGCCAATTAAAAATCCAGAAAAAGTAAATGAATTAAGAAAGAAAAGTGGATTTATACAAACAATTGAGGAATAGGCAAAAGATTTATATGGAGAAGATTTTCAATATAAAATTTATATATTAGAAGAAGTGAAAAAAATATTGAATAAAGAATAAATTAATTTAAAAATCATTAAAAAGCCACGAAGTGGCGAAATCATCTGCATTGGGTGAAGGCCAATGAAAAAAATCGATATCCAGTTATCCGAGCCCTGAAAGGGCGAAATTAATAACAGTGTTTTTAAACCGAAATAATAAAAAAACAACCATCATTAATGTTAAAAATTTTAAATAAAAGAAAATGGTTAATTATAGGAGCAAGTATTTTAGCAATCCTCAATCTTGCTGCTTTCTACATCTTAAGAAAAGGAATCGAAATTGCCAATTTAATCAAGCATACAGAAAATGAAACAATCAGAAACTCCTTTCAACAAAAACAAATCTTAAGCGATGTTTTACCTTCATTGGTTTTTACTATTGATATTGCTTTGATTTTTTTCGGTTGTTATCTTTTAATTAAAATGGTATTAAAAAGTTTAAAAAAATCCACACCTACAAAATAATGAAACTAAAAAATTACATCAACGGACAATGGATCGAAGGAACAGGAAATGAAGTTCCATTATATAACGCAGTCAACGGCGAATTAGTTGCTATTTCAGATACAGACGGAATTAATTTTGAGCAAGCCTTGGATTATGGAAGAACCGTTGGTTACAAGAATCTTTCCTCCATGACCTTCTACGATCGTGGAGAAATGTTAAAAAAAGTAGCGTTATATTTATTAGAAAGAAAGAAAAAATATTACGATTTATCTTATAAAACTGGTGCAACACACGCCGATTCTTGGGTCGATATCGAAGGAGGTTTCGGCACTTTTTTCACCTATTCAGGACTCGCAAAAAGAATGTTACCAAACACTCCTTTCTGGGTAGATGGAGATACTCAGAAAATTTCAGCCAATGGAACTTTCCTCGGAACTCATATTTTAACGCCAAGTGAAGGTATTTCGGTACAAATTAATGCCTACAATTTCCCGGTTTGGGGAATGTTAGAAAAATTATCTACTTCCCTTTTAGCAGGAGTTCCAGCAATTGTAAAACCAGCAACGCCCGGTTCTTATCTGACGAATGCGGTATTTCAGGATATGATCGAAAGTGGTTTTCTTCCCGAAGGCGCAATCCAATTGGTTTGTGGAGAACCAGGAAATATTTTGGATTATGTTCAGGATGGTGATTCTGTCCTTTTTACTGGTTCAGCAACCACCGGAAAAAAATTAAAATCTTTACCTTCTATATCTAAAAATGCAGTTCGTTTCAATATGGAAGCTGATTCTTTAAACTGTTCAATTTTAGGATTAGATGCAAAAGCCGGAACACCAGAATTTGATTTGTTCATTAAAGAAGTCAGAACTGAAATGACGACAAAAGCCGGACAGAAATGTACCGCAATCCGAAGAATTATTGTCCCCGAAAATTTAGTGGGTGATGTGCAAAATGCTTTGTCCAAAGCTTTAGATCAAACAAAAATCGGAAATCCTTTAAATAGAGAAACCAGAATGGGTTCCATCGTTGGTAAAAAAGAAATGGCTGTTCTAAAGGAAAAAATAGAATTATTAAAAGCGGAAACAGAATTAATTTATGACGGAAAACACGAACTTGTAGATGCAGATTATGATAAAGGTGCATTTATGACACCGAAAGTTTTCTATAATGATAAACCTTTTGATAAAAATATTTCACACGAAGTAGAAGCATTCGGACCAGTTTCAACTTTAATGCCGTACAAAGATGCGGAAGAAGCTGCTGCTTTGGCAAAACGCGGAAAGGGAAGTTTGGTCGGTTCCATCATTTCTCACGATGAAAAATTTGTTGCAGAAACTTCCTGGAAAATGGCAACTTCGCACGGAAGAATTTTTGTTTTGAATCGCGATAACGCCAAAGAAAGCACTGGTCACGGTTCGCCTTTGCCAACTTTAATGCACGGCGGACCCGGAAGAGCGGGCGGCGGCGAAGAAATGGGCGGATTGAACGGACTTCATTTTTTCCTTCAAAAAACGGCGATTCAAGGTTCACCAGATATTTTAACTGCGATTACCAAAATTTACCAGCAAGGTGCAACTCAAAATTTCTCAGATAAGCATCCTTTCAGAAAATATTTTGAAGAAGTAGAAATCGGCGATTCTTTGGAAACAGCCGGAAGAACGGTTACAGAAGCTGACATCGTGAATTTCTCCAACGTTTCTTGGGATCATTTTTATGCTCACACGGATTCAACTTCTTTGAACGGAACAATCTTCGATAAAACGGTTGCACATGGATATTTCATTCTTTCCGCAGCGGCTGGACTCTTTGTTTCCGGAAAAAAAGGTCCTGTAATTGCGAATTATGGTTTGGAAAATGCGAGTTTTTTCAAACCAGTTTACGCAGGAGATACAATTACGGTTTATTTAACGGCGAAAGAAAAAATCAACAAAGGCGTTAAAGGGAGAAATATTCCGAGTGGCGTTGTAAAGTGGTTGGTTGAAGTGATTAACCAGCGAGATGAAATAGTTTGTGTTGCTACAATTCTTACTTTGGTTGCGAAGAATTCTCAATTTTTGGAGTTGAATTTAAAAAATATTCAGAAACAATTAAATGGATTAAGTAAAAATTCTGAACCGAAATGGGGAATCATGACCGCACAAAATATGCTCGAACATTTAGAAGATTTTTTAAAAATGTCGGTAGGTGAAAATGATGTGGAATGTCGTACAAAAGATGAAGAACAGTTGGAAAAACTTCGCGATTGGCTGTACAAAGAAAAAGCAATCACGAAAGATTTAAAATATGAAGGTTTACCAGAAAATGAAAATGCAGTTTTGCGTTATAAAAATATAGAGGAAGCCAAAGAAAAATTCCTTGAAAGCTTAAAAGCCTATTTAATATATTACCGTGAAAATCCTTTGGCAGAACATACCCATCCACTATTCTGTAAGATTGATAAAGAAATGTGGGAATTGTTTCACAGAAAGCATTTTACGCATCATTTTGAACAGTTTAGTATTTTAAATAATTAAAATTAATAAATTGTAAAGCATATTTTCCTCATAATTATGTGGAAATACGAAAGCCAAGCAGATTTGAATGTTTATAAAGTAGATTACCAAAGTCAGTCAGACGGAAATGAAGGAAAATGATTTTTCGTAAAATATCAAAGCCTGGCAGATAAAAAATTTATTTCGTGAATAATGAAAGTCAGACAGGTTGGAAAAAAAAAGTATTTGATGTATTAATTTTAAAGAAATGATAAAAAATATAGGAGAACTAGTTGTAGCATTCAACAAGCAATTGCATTATTCAGGTGACCTTCCTGATGGTTTCGATGTACTCAATCCTTTTTTCGATAATCCCGAAACTTTAAAGGTGATGACGGAATTTTATCAGAAGTTTTACAATGATCACAACCAGCGAAAATTTATCATCGGAATTAATCCCAGTCGGCACGGAGCAGGAGTTACAGGCGTTCCGTTCACCGATACCAAAAGATTGGAAACCGTTTGCGGAATTAAAATGAAATCGGCGCACACACACGAAATATCGTCAGTTTTTTTATATGATGTGATTGAACAATTTGGCGGGCCAGAAAAATTTTATAAAGAATTTTATATCAATTCTCCTTTTCCTTTGGCGATTGTCAGAAATACGATTAAAGGTAATTTAAACGCCAATTATTACGACGATAAAAACCTTTTTGAAGCCGTAAAACCTTTTATGATTCAAAGTTTAAAAGACCATATCAATTTAGGTTTAGATACTTCGGAAGTTTTTATTTTAGGAAAAAAGAATGCGACTTTCATTGACAAGATAAACAGTCAGGAACATTTCTTTGATAAAATGATAGTTTTGGAACATCCGAGATATATCCAGCAATATAAAAGCAAAGAAAAACAATTATACATCGACAAATATTTAATCGCATTAAACAAAGCATAATGAACAACGGATTTGTAAATCAAGAACTTAAAAATAATATTGCCGAAATCACTTTCGGAACTCCAAAAAGCAATTCGTTGCCGGGAGAAATCTTAGAAAAACTCGCGCAAACCATTTTAGATAGTGGAAAAGATGAAAACGTAAAAGCCATTTTATTAAAATCGGAAGGCGAGAAAGCATTTTGCGCCGGAGCCAGTTTTGATGAATTGCTTGAAATTGAAGAACTGGAAAAATCAAAAATATTTTTCGGAGGTTTTGCTAAAGTTCTCAATGCGATGCGAAATTGCGGAAAAATTGTAGTCGTTCGAGTTCAAGGAAAAACAACCGGAGGCGGCGTTGGAATTGCGTGCGCTGCAGATTATTGTTTCGCTACGAAAGACGCTGCAATGGCTTTAACGGAATTGAATTTAGGAATCGGACCATTCGTGATCGGACCTTATGTAGAAAGAAAAATCGGTAAGTCAGCGTATTCGGCAATGTCGATTGATGCAGATTTCCGTTCTGCAGATTGGTGCGAAAAACACGACGTTTATCATTCTGTTTCAGAAAATATTGAGAAAATGGATGGGGAAATTAAAACCTTTATTGAAAAATTATCCAACAGAAGTTCCGATGCTTTGGCTTTAATTAAAAAAGTTTCGTGGGAAGGAACCGAACATTTCGAAAGGCTAATGCCAGAAAGGATTCACATGAGCGCAAGTTTAATTCTGGAAGATTCTGCCAAGAAAAATATCGAATTAATTAAAGAAAGATTGCGAGCGAAATAGTATTGAATTTAATCATGAGTTTTAATAAAACCGTTCTTATTCTCGGTGCCAATTCCGATGTTGCCAAGCAATGTATTTTGCAATATGCTGAAAAGGGATTTAAGATTTTGGCGGCTTCCAGAGATTTAGTTTCACTGAAAAGTTTCGTTGTAGAAACTCATCTCGAAGATAAAGTTGAGCTGATTTATTTCGATGCGACAGATTTCAATGCTCATCAAAAATTTTATAATGAACTTTCAGTAAAACCGAATGTTGTGGTTTATTCCGCCGGCTTTTTGGTGGAAAATCAGGAAGCTTTACGAAATTTTGAAGGAGCTTTCAACATGATGAAAGTGAATTATATCGGCGCAGTTTCCATTTTAAACATTATTGCAACCGATCAATCCAATCAAAATTTAGAACGAATTATCGGTCTTTCTTCACTTTCCGGAGTTCGTGGCAGGAAAAGTAATTTCGTTTATGGAAGTACAAAATCGGCTTTCACGCAATATTTAGCTGGACTTCGACAGGAATTATCTTCCAAAAAAATCAGCGTTAATGTTTTGGTGAGCGGTTATATCAACACGAAAATTAATAAAGGTTTAAAACTAAATAAATCGTTGATGATGGAACCAGATTATGTTGCTAAACACATCGTCAATGCAGGAAATTCTTTCACAATCGTTCCGAACTGGAAATGGAAAATCATCTATTGGATTTTGAAATTATCTCCGGAATTTTTGGTAGCGAAATTGCCGTAAAAAAAAGCGAAGATTTCTCTTCACTTTATAATTAAAGCCACGAATAAACGATTTTTTTTTAATTCGTGCATTCGTGGCAAATTATTAAATCAAATTAATTTCCCTTTAAAACCCTCTTTCGGTCACGTTTTTCAATATAATCCAAAACTGCATCTTTTGTTGTAAGCCAATTTCTACCTTCTTTGAAAGCGTCAATTTTTCCTTGTCTTGCCAATAAACTCACATATTCTTGACCATAAGGAACATCAGGTTCACTCACGATATTTATAATGTTTTGATATTGATCGTACGTATTATTGAGATTTCCCAAATAAATATCCAAAGTTCGCTCAACCGCTTGTAAAATTAAAAGCAATAATTTAGAATAATCCTCATTATTTGCTTGGTTCAGCGCATCATAATATTTTTTTCGATCGTTTTTTAGAATAATTGCAGGCGGAAAACCACTTTTCATCAAAAGTAGATTGAGCAACAATCTTGCGGTTCTTCCATTTCCATCAAAAAACGGATGAATCCAAACAAAACGATGATGAAAAATCGCAGATTTTATAAGGATATCCATTTCTGAATTATTGGCAAAATCAACTAATTCGCCAACAAATCCGTCCACTTTCAAGGCATTTGGCGGAACAAAATTTGCTCCGGAAATTCGAACTCCGGAAGTTCTGTATCTTCCCGAAAATTCTTTTTCTATTTTTTGAAGCACAAGATGGTGTATATTTAAAAGATCTTTTTCAATCAAAACATAATTTTCCGAAGCCACAGATTCTACAAATTCAATGGCTTCTTGGTGATTTACCGCTTCGAAATGCTCCCGCAAAGATTTCCCTTTGATGGTAAAACCTTCTTCGATCACCATTTTAGTTTCTTGTAAGGTCAAAGTATTTCCCTCAATACTGTTTGAATTATAAGTCCACTCGATGCTTAAACTGTCTTTTATACTTTTTAAAACATAGGAAGGAATGGGGCGTTTTTTATCCAGTTCACGTTTTTTTTCGTGAATTCTTTCCAATTGTTTTTCTAAACCTTCAAAGTAATATGGATATTCTTGCCATTTCATCCCACAAAGATAACAATTTATTTTAATATCGGATAAAAGTATTTTAAATCATATCCGATATTAATATTTCTGGAAGTTTATAGAAAATTAGTTTTGATTTTTAATTTCCGCTCTTTCTTGCCATTTATAAAAAGCGACTGCAACGTGGATTTCGAAGTAAGAAAAATTTTCGCCCAATTCTTCTTTTATCGCTTTTAAAGATGGAAGGGTTTGAGTTTTGGCAATAGAAATAATAGGATCTATTTTATTGATGTCCATCAATTCACTGGGTTTAATTGTTCCAACTTCCACGAAATTGGTTAAATGATTTTGAATTGTATTTAAAGACAAGTTTCTCATTTTTGCAATTTCTTCTACGCTGTAATTCTGTTTGTACAATTCGAAAGTTGTTGCAAAAGTTCCCGACGTACTCGTATTTGCTTTTTTTGGTTTACTTTGTTTCTTTGGAACTTTTTCGGCTATTTTACTACTCAAATTATTTTTGGTGCAATAATCTGAGATTAGATTTAAAAATATTTCCCCATATTTTTCTATTTTAAAAGCTCCGAAACCACTGATCTGATGCAATTCTTCTTTTGTATTGGGTAGATAACTTGCGAGTTCCATCAAAGTTGCGTCGGAAAAAATGACATCAGGCGATACATTTTCTCGCTCGGCTTGCTGTCTTTTTAAAATTCTTAAGTCATCAAATAATTCAAGGTTTGCATCAATTTCATTAATTGAATATGAAGTTTCTGTTTCCGCGACAGTTACTGCTTTGGCTTGTTCTTTTATTTTTTGAAGGTTTACTTTTTTCTTATTAAATAGAACTTCTTTACTTACTTCAGTCAGTTTTAATACAGAAAATTCTTCATTTGATTCACGCAGAAAATCATTAATTATTAACTGCTTTATTAAATTTTGCCAATAGGTTTTGTTAGCGTTTGCGCCAATTCCATAAGTGGGCAAACTGCGCATATATTCTGCGATTTTCACACTTTTTGAACCTCGTAGAAAATCAATAATCAAATTTTTTCCATAGCGTTCTTTCAATCGAAAAATGGCGCTCAATAATTTTTGAGCATCAATCGTGGCGTCCCAATTTTCAAAATCACTGAGACAATAATCACAGGAATTGCAATTTCCAGGGTGAGCTTCTCCAAAATATTCCATCAGATATTGTCGTCTGCATTTTTGCATCTCGGCAAAATCGGTCATTTGTTGCAATTTTTGTAACATTAAAGTTGATTGTTCCTCGTTTCCTTCGATCATTGCAAATTTTTTCAACTTCATCACATCGGCATTCGAGTAAAATAAAATCGCTTCACTCGGCAAGCCATCTCTTCCTGCTCTTCCGGTTTCTTGGTAATAACTTTCGATGTTTTTGGGCAAATCTGCGTGCATCACAAAACGGACATTGCTCTTATCGATTCCCATTCCAAATGCAATCGTAGCAACCATTACCCGAGTTTTATCCTTTAAAAAATCTTCCTGAATCTTTGCTCGTTCTCCAGAAGGAATACCGGCGTGATAAAAAGCGGCGTTGATGCCATTTTCTCTCAGATTATTAGACATTTCTTCCGTTCCTTTTCTCGACAAACAGTAGATAATTCCGGAATCATTGGGATGTTCATTCAGATATTGAATGACATGATTTAAAACGGCTTGTTTCGGCTGTACAAAATATTTAATATTGGCTCTGTCAAAAGATGAAATTAAAACTTTCGGCTCTTGAAGATGGAGTTGTTTAATGATGTCTTGCCTCGTAATTTCGTCTGCACTTGCCGTTAATGCAATAATTGGAGTTTGCGGAAATTGTTTTTTTAATCCATTTAAAAATAAATAATCCGGGCGAAAATCGTGTCCCCAATGCGAAACACAATGCGCTTCATCTACGGCAAATAAGGAAATATTGATTTCTTTCAGCAAGTTTAAAAACGAACCATTATCTGCACTCAATTTTTCTGGCGCAACATATAAAAGTTTGAGTTTCCCTTCTTTTAATTGACGCAAAGTTTCATTTTGTTCGAAAAGACTCATAGAAGAATTGAGGAATGCTGCGGAAATTCCGTTCGCGCGCAAAGCATCAACTTGGTCTTTCATCAACGCAATCAACGGAGAAATAACAATTGCTGTTCCTTCCAAAACCAATGCCGGAACTTGATAACAAAGCGATTTTCCACCGCCAGTTGGCATCAAAACAAACGTATCCTTTTTTGCAATTACATTTTCAACTGCACTCGCTTGTTCGAGTCGAAATTGATCGTAGCCAAAATATTGTTGCAATATTTCTAATGGAGATTTCATGATTCAAAATTTGTGTTGGAGTAAAAATAATGAATTTTGTTTAGATTCAGAAGTTGTTTTTATTTCGTCGGTAAAATTAGGGTTTCTATCGGTAAAGTTTTCAAAGAGTTATAGCGTATGATAATTTTGACAAAAAATTAAAAGATATGTCACTATTTACACCACTTATTTGGATTCTTATTATCCTTCCATTCATTATTTTTGCTATTTTTAAAGCAGAAAAGGTAAACCTAAAATATGTAGGTTTTTTCATTCTCTATTTTTTAGCGGATTCTTACATTCAGCATTTGTCGAAACTCTATTTTGATTTAGATTTTTTAGGATTAAAATTCGCCTGGGTTGGTAAAATTTTAAGTTTGTGTCTTGCTTTGATTGTTATTTTTTCTGTTTCAAAAAAAGATAGAGAAGAAATTGGATTTACTACGAAAATAAACTCAAAAAGTCAGGTAAAATCTGGAATTTTAATTTTTCTGGGATTTTTAGTTTTTGATTTTGTATTCAAGCTAATTTTGTTTCCGAAAGGTGGTAATTTCGATTTAGAAACTTTTGCTTTTCAAATGACAATGCCCGGTTTAACAGAAGAATTGGTTTTCAGAGGAATTTTATTTTGGCTCTTAGACAAAGCTTTCGCACCGAAATGGAACTTCAAAGGCATCAAATTCGGTTGGGGATTTGTTATTATCACCATACTTTTTGCGGAAGCTCACGGTGTGATGCTTACAGAAAATTATGAATTCAAGTTTGACATCATTACAATTCTTTACTTAGCAATTATTTCTTCTCTCAGTCTTGGAATATTGCGTAAACTTTCGGGGAATCTTATTTTTCCAATTCTGGGACATAACGCCGTCAACACGATTAACGCAATTATCAGAATTTTATAGAAACCATCAATCAAACAGCTTCAAATAACTATCTTTGGAGCTGTTTTTCAATTAAAAAATTATGCAAAAATTATCTTCAAATTATTTTACCAAACGCATTGGTGAATTTGATTTTGAACAATTTTACACCAAGCAAAAAAGATTGATATTCCATTCTTTAATGTGGTTAAGTTTTGCTTTTTTGTTATTTTTAAGTTATAGATTAGCTTATCATCTCACCTATTTCAATAGTTTCATTCTTACACTCAGGATGTGCGTTGTTAATATGATTGTTTTCTATATTTTCTTCTATCTACTTTTGCCAAAAATTCTAAAACGATCGTTCGGATTTGCAATTTTTTATTTAATTATCAGTTTTCCTGTATTTGTAATTGTTTGGTTAATATCTACTTATCTTTTTTCTCTTCTTTATTACAATTTAGGATTTGAAATTTTAGAAGGAGAATTAAAAGGTGCGATTAAGGCAAGTGCAAGCCAAACTTTTTGGGAAACGATTTCTTTTAAAAGAATAATTTCCCAGGCGATTATCTTTATTTCGCTTTTATCGCCTTTCTTTTTTGTTAAAATCTTATTTGAAATTTCTAAACTTTACAGCCGAACCATTAAGATTCAAAACCAAAAAAATCTGCTGGAAATCCAAAATATAAATATTGAAAAAGATTTTTTGAAATCCCAGCTTAATCCACATTTTCTTTTTAATACTTTGAATAATTTGTATAGTTTAAGCCTCAAAAAAGACAATGCTGTTCCCGAAGTGATTCTCAATCTTTCTGACACAATGAGTTATACTTTATACGAATCGAACAGTGAAAAAGTAGAATTATGGAAAGAAGTAGAATTTGTTAAAAACTATTTCGAACTCGAAAAAATGCGTTACTCTGCTGATAGAAAAATTCAATACGAGTTTCCTACTGAAATAGATTGTAAGGGTTTAATGATTGCTCCGCTTTTAACTTTCACTTTCATCGAAAATGCCTTTAAATATGGTTTAAAGTCAAAAGAGTCAGGCTTTTTAAATCTTAAAATAAAAATTGAAAATGGGAACTTTCTTTTTGTGTTGGAGAATGATTTTGAGGAAAACAAAAACGAAAATATTCACGGCGGAATCGGAATAGAAAATGTAAAAAAACGGCTTCAGCTTATCTATTCGAACAATTTTCAATTAGAAATTCTCAGTTCTGAAAATATTTTTAAAGTGCAGTTATCAATCAATTTAATCAAATAATGGAAAAAATAAATTGCATCATTATCGATGACGAACCACTTGGAAGAGACCTCGTAGAATCTTTTGCCAAAGAGGTTTCTTATCTCAACATTCTTGGAATTTTTGAAAACCCGGTGACAGCATTATTTTTTCTTGAAGAAAATAAGGTAGACCTTATTTTCAGTGATATTGAAATGCCAAAAATAAATGGTCTGGATTTTCTTCGGACATTAGAAAATCCGCCCATTTTTATTTTTATTACTGCTTATCGGGAATTTGCTTTAGATGGTTTTGATACAGGTGCGACCGATTATTTGGTAAAACCAGTTCGTTTTGATCGGTTTTTAAAAGCGGTGCAAAAAGCTAAAAATCATATAGATTTGAAAAGAAATTCCACTAACTCACAAAATTCCAATGACAAAATTTTTATAAAATCTGAAGGGAAGATTATCAAAATTTTGTTACCAGAAATTTTATACATCGAAGCTCAAGGCGATTATTTGAATGTGATGACGACATCAGAAATCTATTCAACCCAAATGACACTCACTTCGATGGAAGAAAGTTTACAAAATAAAAAATTCTTTAGAATTCAGCGTTCTTTTATTTTGAATTTGGATTTTGTAAGAAGTATCCACGGAAATTTGGTGGAATTGCTGAACGGAAAATCTATTTCTGTTTCCGTCAATAAAAAGGAAGAACTTTACAAATTGTTAGGAATGTGATTTCTTAAAAATAAAAAAAGCGAGAAAAAATTCTCGCTTCTAACTTAATAATTTTCAAACACCCAAAACCACGGAAGCATCTATTTTTAATTTTTTGCTAATTTCGCGGGCAACTTTCAGGGTGGGTTCAGATTTTCCGGTAAGATATTCGCTGACTCTCGACGGGCTTACATTCAAAATTTCTGAAAGTTTTAACTGAGAAATTCCCATTTCGTACATTCTTAATTTGATGACGTCCTGTAAACTTGGTGTTTCAACAGGGAAATATTTTTCTTCATAATCGGCGACAGCGTCAGATAAAAAATCAAGTTCAATGAAATTTTTATCGTTTTCAGAAGTTTCGTTTCCTACTGTTTTCAGAAGTTCTTCTATTCTTTCGCAGGCTACTTTATATTGTTTTTCTGTCATTTTTTAAATATTAGAAGCGTCTATTTTGTCGTAATCTTTATGAGTTCCGATAAACCGGATATACACTTTTTGTGAAGCGAAAATTAGGATGGCAACCAATCTGTAATTATTTCCTTTAATATTAAAAACAAATCGATTATTTCCTACATAATCCGCTGAATTAAAGGTTTCCTTTACATCCGAAAAATTTTTCCATTCAGCGTTCTGAGTTTTTTTGTACCAATCTCGTAAAGCAATATCTGCATC
>NZ_JBAVFG010000246.1:0-29179 GCF_049588135.1 Kaistella sp.
ACGTACTGGTTTACACAGGAAATGAATTGCAAAAAAATAGCTTATTGATTGATTTTCAAAATAATACAAACGCAATCGAAAGGCTGACGAAAAAAAAAGACATTCACTTAAAGACATTTCCAGAAAGTGAGGAGATTTACAAAAATGGATTCAATAAAGTTCAGCAAAACCTCAAATTAGGAAACTCCTACCTCACCAATTATACCTGTAAAACTGAAATCGAAATTAATCTCAGTTTAGAAGAAATTTTCTATTTATCAAAAGCAAAATATAAAGTTCTTTACAAAGATGAATTCGTGTTTTTCTCTCCTGAAACTTTTGTTGAAATCATTGATAATGAAATATTTACGCACCCAATGAAAGGCACCATCGATGCCTCAACGGAAAACGCAATTGAAGTTTTAAAAAACGACATTAAAGAAAAAGCAGAACATTACACGGTGGTTGATTTACTACGAAACGACCTAAGCATGGTGGCTGATGAAGTGAAAGTCAATGAATTTCAACGAATAGATTTCATTCAAACCAATAATAAAAATTTATATGCCATGAGTTCAGAAATTTCAGGAAAGTTGAAACCTGAATTTCAAAACAAAATAGGAAGTATCATGAAAAAACTACTTCCTGCCGGTTCTATTCTCGGTGCGCCAAAACCAAAAACGTTAGACATCATTCTCGATGCAGAAAACTACGACCGAGGTTTTTATACAGGAGTTTGTGGTTGGTTCGATGGGAAAAACCTGGATTCTTGTGTGATGATTCGCTTCATCGAAAAAGAAAATAGAAAACTTTATTTTAAAAGTGGTGGTGGTATCACCCATTTGAGTAATTTTACCGATGAACATCAAGAAATGAAAAATAAAATTTATGTCCCAATTCATTGAAAGTATTAAGGTAGAAGACCAGCAAATATTTCTCTTGGATCAGCATCAGAAACGAGTCAACGAAACGTTTTCTTATTTTGGTAAAAATAACCTCATCAATTTAGACGAGATTTATAAAAGCTTAGAACATGATGAAGATGGTCTTTTCAAACTAAAAATCACTTACGATCTAGCAGGGGAATACCGAACTCAAATGATTCCCTATGCGATGTCTGAAATCGCAAATTTTCAATTGGTTGAGAATAATTCTTACGATTATTCTTTCAAATTTGAGGACAGAAAAGAACTCGAAAAAATGAAAATTTTATCGAAAGCCGCAGAAATCATCATTGTAAAAAACAATCATATTACCGATTCTTCTTACTCTAATCTTTTATTTAAAAAAGGAAAAGACTGGTTTACACCAAAAACCTTTTTATTAAATGGAGTTCAAAGACAGCATTTACTTAAATCCAAGAAAATAAAAGAAGCTGAAATCACATTGCTAAACTTATGCGAGTATTCTCATTTTCAACTCATTAACGCGATGAATGATTTAGATGACGCTTATCGTTATCCTATTGAAAAGATTAAAAATTTACCAAAAAAAGCGGAGCAAACTGAAATGTAATTTATGATTTCAAAAACTCGAAATAGCCTTTTAAAACCTCAGCATTTTCAACTGCAGAAGTGTCAACTTCTAGAATTTTCGGCTTTTCATCATGTTTAAAGAAATTATCTAAAACCCGAGAAAGCGTGTCCTCATCATCAACTTTGGTATAAGAAAATCCGAAATGTTTGGCTAGAAGCTCGCAGTTTTTGTGGTGTTTCGTCAAGATGAATTCATCTAAAGCATTGGTAGAACTCGGTCCGGGAATAATTTTGAAAATATCTCCTCCTCCATTATTAAAGATAATAATTCGGGTATAAGGCGGAATATAGTTGTTCCACAAACCATTGATATCATAGAAAAAACTCAGGTCTCCCGTTACCAAAACAGTTTGCTTTTGAGATTTCATTGCAAAGCCCATCGCCGTAGAAGTGGAACCATCAATTCCGCTAGTTCCACGGTTGCAATAAATAGTATTCTTTTGAAAATCAAAGAGTTGAGCGTACCGAATCGCCGAAGAATTGCTAAAATGTAGATTAATATGATCGGGTAATTTATAAGAAAGAATTTCGAACAATTTAAAATCTGAATAATTAGTGCTCAGACAATACGCTTCGTGTTTCAAATCTCTTTTATCACGCAGAACATCCCATAGGTTAAAGTATGGACTGGGTTCTAGCGGAATAAAATTCAATAATTTAGCAAAAAATCTCTCAGGAGTTGCTTTTATTTTTTCAGTCAAAGCGAAGAACGTATCAGGATGCCAAACCTCATCAATATGCCAATGACATTTCGGATTTGCTTTTCGCAAAAACTGTTTTACTTTTTTAGAAACTACGTTTTGTCCAACTGTAATTAATAAATCAGGAGCGTAAGTTTTAAAATCTGCATCATTAAAATTAAAAATATAGCGGTCGATATGTGCGAAAAATTTATCGTGTTTCAAATTGGAATTGGCTTCTTTCAAAACAACAACACTGTGATTTTTAACAAATTGCGATAGCTGCATTTCCAGCTCTTCACTATAATCTCTGGTGCCAACCAAAATCATAATTCTTTTCGAAGTATTCCACTCGGCAACTAAATTGGGAGGTAATTCATACATATTTTCCCGAATGGTTTTTTCTACCGGCAGAAAATTCGGCAGTTCGGAAACCATATTATACAGAGGTTCTTCCAAAGGAATATTGATATGAACAGGACCTTGTTTTTCAAAACACACTTCGATGGCTTTTTTAATAATGGCGAAATTTTCATCGTCGGCATTTTCCATTGAATCTTCCAACAACTGAAAATCGCCGTAAGAATGCTGTTGATAAAGATCTTTCTGGCGAATGGTTTGTCCATCGAATAGATCAACAAAGTCAATTGGACGATCCGCAGTTAAAATCAGCAAAGGCGTATTTGAATAAAACGCTTCGGTAATTGCCGGATAATAATTCGCTGCTGCAGAACCACTGGTACACGTTAAAGCCACAGGTTTTTTAATGCTTTGCGCCATTCCCATGCCAACAAAAGCAGCACTTCTTTCATCCACAATACTGTAACAGTTCATTTCATCCATCTCCGAAAAGTGAATTGCCAGCGGTGCATTCCGGGATCCGGGAGAAATAACGATATCGAAAATTCCGTATTCTTTTAATAAATGGGCGAGTATCTGGATGCTTCGTTTGGAAGAGAATTGTTTCATAATCTAATGGATTGTGGCAAATTTACTGATAATTAAAATTTTAATCTAAAAAAACTTAAATTTGCCCACGAATTCTTAATCAAACAATATGAAACAGATCCCAAGTGTGGATTTGCGTGATTTCCTTTCGGGTGAACCGGAACGCAAACAAAAATTTGTAAATGAAATCGGAAAAGCATACGAAGAAATTGGCTTCGTTGCGCTAAAAGGTCACTTCTTAAATGACCAATTGGTTGATGAACTTTATGACGAAGTAAAACAATTCTTTGATCTTCCAGTAGAAACAAAACAGAAATACGAAATCCCCGGAATCGGCGGACAGCGTGGTTATGTAGGTTTCGGAAAAGAAACTGCAAAAGGTTTCAAAAAAGGAGATTTAAAAGAATTCTGGCATTTTGGTCAATATCTGGAAAACGGCTCAAAATACGCCACAGAATATCCAGACAATGTAGAAGTTACAGAAAATCCCAAATTCAACATTGTTGGAAAAGAAGCTTACAAAATGTTGGAAAAAACCGGCGTTTATGTTTTGCGGGCTTTGTCTTTGCATCTTGGTTTAGATGAGTTTTATTTCGACAAATTTGTCGCTGAAGGAAACTCCATTTTGAGACCAATCCATTATCCGCCAATTACTCAGGAACCAGACAATGCAGTTCGAGCAGCTGCGCACGGAGACATTAACTTGATTACGCTTTTGATGGGTGCTCAGGGGAAAGGTCTTCAGGTAATGAACCACGAAGGAGAATGGATCGACGCCATCGCACAACCCGATGAACTGATGATTAATGTTGGCGATATGTTGTCGAGACACACCAATAACAAACTGAAATCTACGATTCATCAAGTGGTAAATCCGCCACGGGAAATGTGGGGAACTTCGAGATATTCGATTCCGTTTTTTATGCATCCGGTGGGCGATATGTCGCTGAATGCTTTAGCAAACTGTGTGGATGAGAATCATCCTAAACTGTATGAAGATACTACGGCAGGAGAATTTCTTTATGAAAGATTGGTTGAACTCGGTTTGATCAAAAAATAAATTAATCTTTTGATGAGTTAAGGAACGGGCATTTTTGTCCGTTTTTTTTTTGTTTATCATCAGTCAATTCAATAATTCATTACCTTTACTGATCCTGACAATCAATCACTTAATAAAACATTCAACTTCATCCAAAAGTACTTAAAATGCACATTAAAACCCTTCTTGTTTCTTTAATGAAAGCACATCCAAGAGGTTGAGCCATAGTTGCTCCGTACTTGAATCATACTTGAATCACATTCCCTTTTGGTTTACGTCATGGTTGAGTGTCAGAAAATAGATTGCAAACACCTCCCACCGCTTCCGAATTTCGTATAACCGTCATTAGTAAATAGCAGTTTCATTAAAAGTAAAAATTATTTCAAAACAAAGATTTTATTCAATATTTTGTGTTGTTTATCTGTTTTTATTATAGAAAAACCGATAGTCCAAAATGATTATTGTGGAATTATAAAATTAACATAGCTTTATAATCAAACAAAGAAAATATTTTTCATATGAAAACACTACTCTTATCAATATTGTTATTTGCAGCAATAGCATGTGGAAGAAGTTCTTCTGGCAACGAAGAATCTTCACAAGATATTCTCCCGTCTGCAACACAAACTGGTGCTAATACAGCAGGATGTTATATTAATGGGAAACTGCTAATTCCTAAAAATGGGAGTCAAAGTATTGGAGGAAGTCCTGCTTATGGATTAACAACTGGAGCAGGAAACAATTTTCATCCTCCAACTATTGGAAACGATTATCAATATTTTAGAATAGCGAATTTGAAAGATAATAACGGAGACGAAGTTTATATACATATCAATAATATGTCACAAGGATTGGGAGAATATATTGTCGGACAATCCAATGGTGAATATTTTCCAATAAACAATAATGTCCCACATATAATTGCCCATATTAGGGATTCAAGTAATCTTATCCACACTTATTTTTCATCAGACAATTCAGGTAAAATAATAATTACAAAATTTGATTATTATGAAGGCATATATTCGGGTACATTTTATGTCACTCTCTATAATAAAGATAACCCATCAGAGAAAGCTCAAATTACGGAAGGAAGATTTGATGTTAATATAGGAACCTTAAATCATTAGATGATGAAATTTTTAATCTTATTTATAATTACTCCGTGTTTTTTATTTTCTCAAAACAAAAATGATTGGTTTTTAGGTGCTGAAATTGGTAATAACACACTTATCTCTTTGCACAATAAAAATTCTTTTCAAGGTGGCATATTGGCAGAATATTAACTTGCAAAGCAATGGAGTTTAATAGGCAGACTTAAATATTTCAATACTGGAACAACCAACAACGCAGAAACTGGCTATTTTGAGGGAACAGTAATATCCTTACCTATAAATTTGAAATGGGAATATTGTATTATTAATAATTTCAAAGGAAATCTTTACACAGGCTTTGCACTCAATCAGGAAATCGAAAGTCATTATTATTATCCATCAAATGAAAACACCGATTTTTCGAAATTCTTTGGGACTTTCAATGCAGGTATTGGATTCGCCTATTTTATAAAAAATAAAACAGCCGTTTTTGTGAACTATGAAACTTATTTATTTGGAAATAATCGGGATAGTAAAAACGGTTTTTCTCCCATTTTTCCCAACTCTACAGACAACAGCATATTCAATATTGGAGTCAAATATAATTTCAAAAAATTAAGCAATATAAAAAACGATTAAAAAACAAAGGAAGCCGCTATCAGATAACGGCTCCTCACAGGTTAAAACTGAATCAATTATTGTTTGTAGATGGTATTCAATTAATAACCAGTATCCGCAATAATATGAAGAACAGTTTGATGGAAATGAGTGATAAAATTTTGCTTAGGAAACGCTCTGTCATTGAGACCGTCAATGATGAATTGAAAACAATTTTCAGATGGGATGACTCGATGATGATCATGCTAAATATCACCTCTTTAAAAACTAAGTTTCGGTACAATCAATCTAAATCTTTTGTAACTTTATCTTCCTAAAAATCAAGTGCCGGTCATTTCCTTTTTAGTATTATCCTTAAATTATTAAAATCAAATATTATGAGTGCTAATACCAAAAATCTACGAAATGTGGTCTTGCTCGGACATTCCGACAGTGGCAAAACTACATTGATTGAAACCATGTTGTACGAAGGAGGAGCAATCAAGCGCCGTGGTAGTGTAGAAGGTCAAAACACGGTGAGCGACAATACTGATCTAGAACATGAAAAAGGAAAAACACTTTTTTCTCATCAAATGTTCGTGAACTGGCGAAATAATAAAATCAACATGATTGATACGCCGGGATTCGATGATTTTATTGGCGAAGTAGTATCTTCTTTAAAAGTTGCAGACACCGCGATTATCGTGCTGAATGCGGCCAACGGCGTAGAAGTAGGAACCGAACTCGTTTGGGAATATGTAGTGAAATATCAGACTCCTGCCATTTTCGTCATCAACCAAATGGATCATCCAAAAGCCGATTTCGAGAAAACTTTAGAACAAGCAAAAGAAAGATTTGGAAATAAACTTTTACCCATTCAATATCCTTATAATTCAGGCTCTAATTTCAATGCAATTATTGATGCCTTAAGAATGGTGATGTACGAATTTCCTGCAGACGGTGGGAAACCAGAAAAGAAACCAATTCCGGATAGTGAAATCGATCGCGTCAACGAAATGCATAATGCTTTGGTAGAAATTGCCGCTGAAAATGAAGAAGGTTTAATGGAGAAATATTTCGAAGAAGGTTATCTTTCTGAAGAAGAATTAGCAAAAGGGATTACGTTGGCTTTAGCAAAACAGCAATTCTTTCCGGTATTTGTAACGAGCGGTTTAAAAGATATGGGAAGTGGCCGTCTGATGGGATTCTTAGATGACATCGCTCCTTCACCCGCTGAAAGACCTGCCAGAAAACTGGAAAATGGCGACGAAGTTTCTTATAACTCTGATGATAAAACAACGATTTTTATTTATAAAACGATCTCTGAACCACAAGTTGGAATGGTTTCTTATTTTAAAGTTTTAAGTGGAACACTGAAACCTGGCGATGAACTGGTTAATGCTGAAAATGGCGAAACAGAAAGAATCTCGCAATTGTTTGTCGCTGAAGGAAAAGACAGAATTCCTGTTGATGAATTGGTAGCCGGAGATTTAGGCGTTACCGTAAAATTAAAATTCGCACGTTCAAACCATACTCTAAATACAAAAGGTTTACAGCGGAAAGTTCGTCCGATGGAATTCCCGGAAAGCCGTATTAGAAAAGCAATTTATACCGATGCCGCTGCAGATATGGAAAAATTGGTGACTGCTTTGCATAAAATTCAGGAGGAAGATCCAACTTTGAAGGTAGAACAGTCCGCTGAACTGAAACAAACGATTCTTCATGGCCAGGGCCAATTGCATCTCGATTTGGTGAAAGAACGGCTACAGGATGGTTTCGGCGTTAAGATGAATTTTGCAGAACCTAAAATTTCGTACCGCGAAACCATTACTGGAAAAGCTGATGCCAATTATCGCCACAAAAAACAATCTGGCGGTTCCGGACAGTTCGGAGAAATCCACATGAGAGTTGAAAATTTCTACGACGGAATGGACGAACCCACAGGTTTTAATATCCGACAAAAAGAAATTGAAGATTTACCTTGGGGCGGAAAACTTGCGTTCTATTGGTGCATCGTTGGTGGTGCTATCGACAACCGTTATATTGGTGCGATCAAAAAAGGAATTATGCAGCAGATGAGCGAAGGTCCGTTGACGGGTTCCCGTTGTCAAAATATTCGGGTTATTATTTACGATGGCAAAATGCACAGCGTAGATTCCAATGACATTTCCTTTCAGTTGGCGGCTTCGGGTGCGTTTAAAGAAGCGTTTCAGAATGCTATACCGCAACTTTTAGAGCCAGTTTATTCGGTGGAAATTCTTTGTCCCGACGAAGATACCGGCGATGTAATGGGCGATTTGCAAACGAGAAGAGCGATGATTTCGGGGATGGATTCTGAAGGGCATTACCAAAAAATATTGGCAGAAGTTCCTTTGGCAGAAATGCACGACTACGGCTCTACACTTCGTTCGATAACGGGTGGGCGAGCAAAATTCACCATGAAATTTGTCG
The DNA here is from genome assembly GCF_049588135.1 of Kaistella sp. Lineage (GTDB taxonomy): Bacteria > Bacteroidota > Bacteroidia > Flavobacteriales > Weeksellaceae > Kaistella. Next base: position 8,324 of record NZ_JBAVFG010000246.1, read on the forward strand.
ATTACCAATTGGTTCCGCCAAACGTGCAGCAGCAATTGGTGAAAACCCACGCCAATTTACAGGAAACGTAAATGAAGTAAATTAAAAAAGCGAAGATTTTGGTCTTCGCTTTTTTTAAGCGTTGTTAGCGCTTCGAATGCTAACAATGATTAATAAGAATTTTTCATTTTTAAGCCTCCTCCAATTTCACGGTGAAATGCCTTAAAATCTCAGATTCCCAAACGATATTATATCCTTCTTTAATTTCGTCTTTGCGATCGAAAACATTTTTAATGGCGACTGCAATATAATCCATATGATTGTTCGTATAAGTTCTTCTCGGAATTGCCAATCGAACCAATTCCAGCTTTGGATAGCGGTTTTCACGGGTTTCGGGATCGCGATCTGCCAATAAAGTCCCGATTTCTACGGTTCGGATTCCCGCTTCTTTGTAAATTTCGTTCGCTAAAGTTTGCGCCGGAAATTCTTCTCTCGGAATATTGGGCAAAAATTTCAAGGAATCAATGAAAACTGCGTGTCCGCCAATCGGTTTCTGCACCGGAATTCCGAATTCGATTAATCGGTTTCCGAGATATTCAACTTGAGAAATACGGCTTTCGAGATAAGCAAATTCTGTGGCTTCGTTCAAACCAACTGCCAATGCGTTCATGTCGCGTCCTGCCATTCCGCCATAAGTGATGAATCCTTCATAAATAATGGTGAAATTAGAAGCTGCACGGAAAATATTTTCGTCGTTCAAAGCGATAAATCCACCGATATTTACCAAGCCGTCTTTTTTGGAACTCATCGTCATTCCAACTCCGTATGAGAAAACTTCTTTTGCAATTTCTTTGATGGTACGGTTTTCCTGACCTTTTTCACGCATTTTAATGAAATAAGCATTCTCGGCAAACCGTGCAGAATCAAAATAAATCGGAATTCCGTAACGGTCGGAAAGTTCTTTTACGGCTTTCATATTTTCCAAAGAAACCGGTTGTCCGCCGGAAGAATTGCACGTAATCGTAATGAGACAAAACGGAATTTTCTCTTTCGGATGGCTTTTATAAACCTCTTCTAATTTTTCTAAATTGATATTTCCTTTGAAGGGATGAAGGTTTTCAATGTCGAAAGCTTCGTCAATTGTACAATCAACTGCGTGTGCTTTTCGGATTTCGATATGACCTTTTGTGGTGTCAAAGTGGGAATTTCCGGGAATGATGTCGCCATCTTTCACCAAAACAGAAAACAAAACATTTTCGGCAGCTCTTCCTTGGTGCGTTGGCAGAAGATATTGGTAACCCGATATTTTTTTCACCGTTTCATGCAAAGCTTCAAAACTTTTGGATCCGGCATAACTTTCGTCGCCCGTCATCAAAGCGCCCCATTGTTGATCGCTCATTGCGCCAGTTCCGGAGTCGGTTAAAAGGTCGATAAAAACTTCTGAAGATTTTAAATTGAATAAATTATAGTTGGCATTTTTGAGCCAGATTTCTCTTTCTTGTTTTGTAGATTGGTGAATTTCTTCCACCATTTTTATTCTGAATGGCTCAGCGTAAGGTAATTTCATGGGTAATAAGTGATAAGTAATTAGTAATAAGCAATTGGTAATAAATAATGAGTAATTATAAAAATAAGAAACTTAACAAAAAATGTTAAAAATTACTCATTGCTAATTGCTCATTACTCATGACAAATCATTCTGGTGCTTTAAAAACATTATCATCTGAATGGAAACCGGCAACACCACCGCTTACCGCAAATTTCATGGCTTGTGCTGCAGAAACATTTTCTAAAATCGTAATATTAGTCGCCAATACAAAAACCACCCAGCCCGAAACGGCGTAAGAATGCGGTAAATAAACGGCAACATGATCTGGAAAACCAACTGAGGAAAGGTCTTTTTGAGTTAAAAAACCGATTCGCCAAATGGCAGGATTTTCTGTTGTTCTAATAAGTACAGGCTGATTGAATTTTTTTTTGTCGCCCACGAAAGAAGTCATTACATCTTTCAGAGAAGTGTAGATGAATTTAATTCCCGGCGTGTGTTCCAAAATATAATCGAAACTATCGACCACGATTCTTCCGATGATGAATTTGTTTCCTAAAAAACCAATCAGTGTGGTGCCTAAGATCACGATAAGAAAAGTAATTCCGGGATATAATCTTTCTGAAATCGCCGGAATAATGTTATCAATACTCGAAACGATGTACCAAATAATCCAAATCGTGAGTGCAAAGGGCCCGATAATTAATAATCCTTGGAAAAAAGATTTTGCCAAAGTATTCAGAGTATGTTCAAACCGTTGTTTTTTCATCGTTAGATTCGGGGAATCATTAAATTTCCGATTGGTAAAAATAGGAAAATTTCACTTTAATTTAAAAAAAAATATTATCCATGAATGGTTTCTTTTTTTCCGTAAGATTTAATGATTTCGGCTTCATAGTCTAACCATTCTTCCCAGCGTTTATTGACGGTTTCGGGATTGCCCAATTGTCTTGCAAATCCGATAAATGTGGTGTAATGATTGGCTTCGGAAATCATCAATTCTTTATAGAAAACTTTCAATTCTTCATCTTTAATATTTTCGGTCAACACTTTGAAACGCTCGCAACTTCTGGCTTCGATCATTGCTGCGAAAAGCATTCTATCGATAATATATTCTTTGCGAGTGCCTTGAACAATGAATTTAAAAAGTTGCCCAACGTAATCATCTTTTCGCTCTCTTCCGAATTCGTAACCTCGTTTTTTGATGATTTCATGAACCATTTGGAAATGTTCCAACTCTTCCTGCGCGATTTTCAAAAGTTCGGTTACAACTTCTGGATATTCTGGACACATCGTGATGATGGTAATGGCGTTGGTTGTCGCTTTTTGCTCGCACCAAGCATGATCGGTAAGGATTTCTTCTAAATTTCCTTCGGCGATATTTGCCCAGCGAGGGTCGGTTAAGAGTTTTAGTTTAAACATTTTCTTGAATTTAGGGCAAATTTAATTAATATTTAATTCAATCGAAATGCTTCGGCAAATCTTGAAATTTCAAAAACATTGTTTGATTCTTAAATTTATATTGATGTGGTTTTTTTACGCAAAAATTCCAGAATTTTCCAGCCGAAAGTATCTAATTTTTTTAAACCTTTTGCAATCAAAACAGCGATGCCTACATTGATGAGGTAAATTAAAATCATCAAAAGCCACCACGCCATTTTGTCTTTTAGGGGAACGACTAAGAAATAAACCAGCGACGAACTCATGCCTTGGGCAAAATAGAAAAAGATGGCGTTTTTTCCGATATAAGTAATGAAACTTTCTTTCGTTATTTTCAATCGGTTGTATAAAACGAAAAGTGTGAGCAATGAAAACGAGGACCAAAAAATATAGAGCAATTTCGGTGGAAACTTGGCTTTATTCATTTTCAGAAAGATTTCTTTTCCGTAATTCCAGAATAAGAAAATGAGAATTAAAACTAGAATTCCGTATAAAAAAGGAATCCATTTTGTCGGAATTTTTTTTCCTTTTAATTGATGAGCGACTAAAAATAAACCTAAATAAAAAGCAACATAACCAACTTGACCAGTCGGATAAAATTGTGGTAATGTATTGAAAATCAAGGTTGATCCAAAACACAGTCCTATAAACCAATTAATGTGTTTCGGGAAAAACTTAAGAATTAAAACTCCGAAAACGGTTAGGATAAAATAAACTTTCAAATACCAGAAACTTCCCATCACGACGGGAAAAGTATCGGCATTCGTGTATTGATGAAGATACCAATTGCCCAAATTTTGCCATTGCGGAATATCGGAAATGTTGATGGGAACATATTTCGCCCCGAAAGTGGAGTAGAAGTTTTTCATCCAATCTAATCCGAAAAAATTTAAACCAAAAACTTTGAAGAAATAATCCAAAAAGAAAAGAAAGGTTACGAAAATCATAAAAGTGATTTGCAATTTCAATAATCGATAAAGGGTTTTTTCGATGTTTCCGCCGGAAGTGAGTCCGCTGAGTGCAAAAAACAAGGGAACGTCGATTAATAAAGATAAAACCCTTAATTCCGTAGGTACATAAAACTGCCCCGACCAAAAAACGGTGTGGATGAAAATAATAGCGAGGGTTGCGAAACCTTTTGCAAAATCAATGTATAAATCTCTTTTCATAATGGTAGATAACTGGTTCAAAATTAGATAAATTCCTCATTAGAAAAAATCTAAAATTAATAATTTAAAATCTAAAATTATTTTATATCTTTGCACCTCGAATTAACTAACAAAATTTATAAACAATGTTTGCAATTGTAGAAATAGCAGGGCTTCAATATAAAGTTGAGCAAGACCAGAAGTTGTTTGTGAACCGTTTGAAAGGAGATGTAGGATCAAAAGTAACTTTTGATAAAATTCTTCTTACTGTAAACGGTACTACAACAATCGGCGCCCCAGCTGTAAGCGGTATCACTGTTGATGCTGAAATTATCAATCACCTGAAAGCTGATAAAGTAATCATCTTCAAAAAGAAAAGAAGAAAAGGATACGAAAAGAAAAACGGTCACAGACAATCTTTAACTCAAATCGTTATTACTGGTATTACTGGTTTTGATGCTAAAAAAGTAGAGAAAAAAGCAGCACCGAAAGCTAAAAAAGAAGCAGCAGAAGCTCCTGCAGCAAAAACGAAAAAATCGGACAGCGAAACCGCTGAATAATTTTAACCAAAAAACCTTAAAATAAAATGGCACATAAGAAAGGAGTTGGTAGTTCCAAAAATGGTAGAGAATCGCATTCCAAAAGATTGGGAGTTAAGATTTTCGGAGGACAAGAAGCTATCGCCGGTAACATCATCGTGAGACAAAGAGGTACAACTCACCACCCAGGTGAAAACGTGGGAATGGGTAAAGACCATACTTTGCACGCTTTGGTAGCAGGAAAAGTAGTTTTCAGAAAGAAACAAAACAACAGATCTTTTGTATCTATTGAACCGAACGCTTAATTAAAAAGTGTTTTAAAATATTAAAATCCCAGCCTTTTGGTTGGGATTTTTTTGGTAATTTATTATTTAGAAAATTATTTACAGTCAAGAATAAAATTTAGAAACTGCCCAAATACTTTTAAACAAAAAGATTCTGTAATCAGTTCCATCTTCTATACTTCAATTTTTGCTTGAAATTTGAATGGCTTTAATTCTTAACTAAAAATTTAATGATGAAAGTGAATTTTAAAATTCTTTCATTTCTCTTTCATTTTTGTCATCGATTCATTACTGTCCTTTATTCAAAAACGCATCCCAACCTTGCGCATTCAAAGGAACTAACTCGTTGCTTCCTCTTGCGATTAAGAAATTTCCTTGCTCCAAATCAACCGCATGACCAACAACAGTAAAGTCTGGGTGGTTTTTTATTTTATCAAAATCAGAAGGTGCAATTGTGAATAATAATTCGTAATCTTCACCGCCACTCAAAGCACACATTACTGGATTTAAATTCAATTCTTCCGCAGTAGAAATGGTTAAAGAATCCATCGGGATTTTTTCTTCATACAAATGGAAACCCACTTTGCTTTGATCCGATAAATGTAAAATTTCCGAAGACAAGCCATCAGAAACATCAATCATAGAAGTCGGTTGAATGTCTAATTCTTTCAAGGTTTTCTTAATATCAGTTCTGGCTTCTGGCTTCAATTGTCTTTCCAAAATATAATCGTAACCTTCCATTTCGGGTTGCATATTTGGATTGGCGAGGAATACAGAATGTTCTCTTTCCAAGATTTGAAGACCGATATAAGCGCCACCTAAATCTCCCGTTACAACTAATAAATCGTTCGCATTTGCGCCGTTCCTTTTTATTAAATTTTCAGACTTTTCAAGTCCAATCGCTGTAATCGTAATCACCAAACCAGAAGTTGAACTCGTGGTGTCGCCGCCCACCAAATCTACTTTGTAATGTTTACAAGCTAATGCAATTCCGGCATAAATTTCCTCTAAAGCCTCCACCGGAAAACGGCTGGAAATCGCCAACGAAACCAAGATTTGGGTCGGAGTCGCGTTCATCGCAGCAATATCACTAATATTCACCACAACCGCTTTATATCCCAAATGTTTTAATGGAACATAACCTAAGTTAAAGTGAACACCTTCTGCCAAAACATCGGTCGTTACCACTACTTTTTGACCTTCAGGATTAATGACTGCACAATCATCTCCGATAGAAACTTCTGTTGAGGGATTGCCAAAACTAAAATTTTCGGTTAAGTGTTTAATCAATCCAAATTCGCCATAAGCAGAGATCGGAGTTAATTCAGGGTTTTTATCTTCTAGCATTGTATTATTTTAAATTAAGTGAGGTTTTTTTAAGAATGTTTAAAGTTACTTCTCTGATTTTTTGTCTTTAACTATTCGTTATGACTTGACTTTTAAAGAGTTGCATTTTAAGCCAATGGATTGGCTAATCGCCAATTGCTACTTATCTTTTTTCCAAGTAAAAGTATTTCTTTTATGAAATGGCTCTACATTCTCTGGCTTGAAAGGTAGATCTTTTAAATCTTGTCTCGTTAAAACTTTTACATTTTCACCTTTGAATTCATTCATCACTTCCAAAACATCATCTGGGGGTGTTGTCGATTTCCGCAACATGGTATCAATCCAAACTCCTGTTGCTTCGGCTGTTGCGCAATGCGTTCCATCGGGTAAATAAAATTTATGAATAAATTGATAAATGCTCGCATCTTCTGACATTCCTGCAATTTCCAAAGAAACAAACACCGTCTGATCCGCATAGATTTCTTTAAAAAATGAATATCTTTCGTGTAAAATTACAGGACCAATTCCCCAGCGGGTCAATTCTTTAAGTCCCATTTTATGCGAATTCATAAACGCCATTCTGGTTTGTGCGCAATACATGACATAAGATGAATTTGCCAAATGTTTGTTGGCATCAATATCGCTCCAGCGAACATCAAATTTATAATGATAATCAGACATTTCAGTTGTTTTTTATTTGATTTCGTCGAACCGCTGCGTTAGTTTGGGCGCCTTTATCCGCCTTCCGTTCCCGCTTTTTTACTCCTCGTTCCTCGTCGTAAAAAGAGCTCCACTCAAGTCGGGGCGCAGATTTCGCTTCGAAAGAAATTTTTGTTATAATTCACAAAAATAAGCATTAATCATGGGGTATAAAAATCGTATTTTTGCAAACACCCTTTATTGGAGCGGAAGTCCCTCTACTTTGGAAAGGGATTTAGGGAGCGGTTTATGGAAAAGAAAAAAATCATCATTATCGGCGGCGGCGCAGCAGGATTTTTCTGTGCTGCAAATCTCGATGAAACAAAATACCACGTTACTATTCTCGAACAAAATTCTGATGTTCTTCAGAAAGTGAAGATTTCTGGAGGCGGAAGATGCAATGCGTCGCATGCTTGTTTTGATCCAAAAGAATTGGTGCAGTTTTACCCAAGAGGAAACAAAGAATTGCTAAGTGTTTTTTACAAGTTTCAACCAGGCGATACGATGGATTGGTTCGATCAACGGAATGTTTCGTTGAAGATTGAAAACGATAATAGAATTTTTCCTGAAAGTAATTCTTCACAGACAATCATTGATACTTTGGTGAATGAAGTTGCGAATAAAAACTTTGCAATTAAAACCAAAACAACTGTTTTAGAAATCGAAACGAAAGAAAATCAATATTTAATCATCACCAATTCAGGGGATTATATTGCTGATTTTGTGATTTATACGACTGGGAGTTCACCAAAATCTTTGAAACTTATTCAGCGTTTAGGTCATGAAATCATTGATGCAGTTCCGTCGCTTTTTACTTTTAATATTAAAAATGAGACGCTGAAAGACTTAATGGGAACAAGTTTCCCTTATGCCGAAGTTTCTATTCCACAATTAAAAATGGAGGAATCGGGTCCGATGTTAATTACGCATTGGGGACTTTCTGGGCCCGCAATTCTAAAGATTTCTGCATGGAAAGCTCGTGAACTTGCGGATATGAAATATCAATTTGAAATTTTAGTGAATTTCTTAGGAATTGATATGGATGATGCTGAAGAAATTTTCAAAAAATTCAGACAAGAAAATCCAAAAAAATCGATTGGAAACTCCAAAATTTTCGAGATTACAACAAGATTTTGGCATCGAATTCTTTGGCTTTCAAAAGTGGATTTAGATAAAAACATTTCAACTATTTCTACGAAAGATTTGCAAAATATTCTTCGTAATTTATGTGAAAATTTAATGAAAGTTTCCGGGAAATCTACTTACAAAGACGAATTCGTAACTGCAGGCGGAGTGGATTTAAAGGAAATTAATTTCAAAAATATGTCTTCTAAAAAAGTAGAAAATTTCTATCTCGCTGGTGAAGTCTTGAATATTGATGCGGTTACTGGCGGTTTTAATTTTCAAGCCTGTTGGAGCGAAGCTTGGCTAATCGCCCAAGATTTGAATTCAATAAACTAATCTTTTAATTAATTTTTGGAGGAAGTTATGGTAGCTTTTTGTTCAATATTTCAGCAATCTCCAATGCAATTTATAATACTTTTTATATTCTGGAATTTAATTTTGGGCTGATGGCTGTTGTTTTAGTCGCATTTTTATTTTCACTTAATATTGCTTGTTTTTATGCGCAGAGAACGTATTTGAAACAGATTTATAAGATTGAACCATTTTTAAAATACCTTCAACCAAGTTGATTTTTAACCTTTCAGCGCATTAATTTCATCTCGCAATTTGGCAGCTTTGATAAAGTCTAAATTCTTTGCTGCGGCTTCCATGGCTTTTTGCTTTTCAGCAATTAATTTTTCGATGTCTTCACCGCCGTATTTGGCTTTTTGTTCTGCAACCTCTTGTAAAATTTGTTTTTGAGTGTATTTTTCATCTGGAAAATCTTTACTTCTTCCAACCAAGACTTCAGATATTTTTTTATTTAAAGCAGTCGGAACTTGACCATGTTTCTCATTATATTCAATCTGTTTTTGTCTTCTGTAAAGCGTTTCGTCAATGGTTGCTTGCATTGATTTCGTCATTTTATCAGCATACATAATAGCTTTTCCGTTCAGGTTTCTTGCCGCACGACCAACAGTTTGCGTCATCGAACGTCGGGATCGTAGCATTCCTTCTTTGTCGGCATCTAAGATCGCGACCAAAGAAACTTCAGGTAAATCTAAACCTTCCCGCAATAAATTAACGCCAACCAAAACATCAAATAATCCAATTCGCAAATCCTGCATGATTTGAATACGATCCAAAGTCTCCACATCGGAGTGAATATATCTTGTTCTAATTCCGAACTTGGTGAAATATTTGGTTAACTCTTCCGCCATTTTTTTGGTCAAAGTGGTGACCAAAGTTCGTTCATCAACTTCTGCTCGTTTTTGGATTTCTTCCATTAAATCATCAATTTGATTTAAAGATGGACGAATCTCAATCACGGGATCAAGCAAACCAGTCGGTCGAATTAATTGTTCAATATATTCGCCACCTGATTTTTCCAGTTCGTAATCTGCAGGAGTTGCAGAAACAAAAACAACCTGATTCTGAATTTCTTCAAATTCCTGAAACTTTAGCGGACGGTTATCCATCGCTGCCGGAAGTCGGAAACCATGTTCCACTAAAACTTCTTTTCGACTTCGGTCGCCACCATACATCGCGTGAACTTGTGGAACTGTAACGTGGCTTTCGTCGATGACCATTAAGTAATCTTTAGGAAAATAATCTAGCAAACAGAACGGTCGGGAACCAGGTAATCTTCCGTCAAAATAACGGGAATAATTCTCGATTCCACTACAATAACCGAGTTCTTTCATCATTTCTAGATCGAGTTCAGTGCGCTCCTGCAAACGTTTTGCCTCGTACGGTTTTTCAATTTCATTAAAGAAATCTACCTGTTTCACCATGTCATCCTGAATTTCTCGAATGGCATTTACTTGAGTTTCTTTTGAGGTTACGAAAAGATTCGCCGGATAAATTTGAATCTCATCAAAATTGTCCATTACATTTCCAGACAAAGGATCAAAACTTTGAATGGTTTCAATCTCATCTCCGAAAAACTGAATCCGAATCGCATTATCTGCATAAGCTGGAAATACATCAACGACATCACCTTTTACTCGAAATGTTCCGCGGGTAAATTCATTTAATGTTCTTGCATAAAGCGCATTCACCAAAGAATGAAGTAAATTAGTTCGTGTTATTTTTTGATTTTTCTCAATGGAAATAAGTGATTTATTAAATTCTGTCGGATTCCCAACCCCATAAATACAAGAAACCGAAGCCACGATTAAAACATCTCGCCGCCCAGAAAGCAAACTTGCAATCGCAGAAAGACGCAATTTCTCAACTTCCTCATTAATTGATAAATCCTTTTCTATATAAGTATTGGTAGATGCGATAAAGGCTTCTGGTTGATAATAATCGTAATAACTTACAAAATATTCTACCGCATTATCTGGAAAAAATTCTTTGAACTCCACAAAAAGTTGGGCAGCCAACGTTTTGTTATGCGCCATCACGATGGTGGGTTTTTGTACATTTTGAACCACATTTGCCACAGTAAAGGTTTTCCCGGAACCAGTGACTCCAAGAAGAGTTTGATATTTCTCGCCGATTTCAAGTCCTTCGGTCAGCTTTTTTATGGCAGTTGGCTGATCGCCTGTAGGTTTGTATTCTGATTGTAGTTGAAATTGCATGGTGCAAAAATACGGAAAAGAAAGGAAGCAAAATTAATTTACATTTTTAGAATTTCGGCATGGGGGCCAATTCTGATCAAGTGAATTACCTTGTTTTATTCATCGAATTGTAGCCAAATCAGAAGTAGATCTAGAAAAATATGATATTCCCAATGATTTTTATAATTTCCTTTCAATGGATGTGGTCTAAAGTTTCCTTCGTTTCTTTCTCAATAGTCCAAACTAATTCTTTATCGATTTTTAAAGTGAAGAGTTTTTGAAAATTGGTGATAAACTTTTTTGTTTCCTTCATGTTCAAGTTTTTGTAAACGCTTTTGAAATCTTTAAAAGAAGTAGTCGTGAAACTAAATCTTTTCATAGCATGAAAAGTGGAATCCGCTTCTTTATCTTTTAATGTTCTAAACATCGATTTCCCAGCATTAATATCTAAAACAAATTTTTCTGTAGCGATACTGTCTTTTCCAGGGTTCGGTTTAAATTTTAGTTCATACACAAAGCTTTTATTTTGGGAGAAGACGAAACTAAAGGCAAATACTAAAATGATACTAATGGATTGTTTAATCATGCTTTCCAAATTTTTAAATTAAAACTATTTCTTCGCAGGTCCTTCAAATTTCATTGTTAATGGTAATTTATACACCGTTTTTACTGGATTACTGTCTTCAATGGCTGGTTTCCAAACTTTTCCTTCATTAGCAACTGTTATAGCCCGTACTGCTTCTGCATTAAACTGTTTGTTCTCACCTTCGGCAAAAATATTAGAAATATTCCCAGATTCATCAATACTTAGATATACCGTCGTTTTCAACAAACCTTCGTCTCCTTTAAAAATTGAAGTATCAAAATTGGTAGCCACTGAGTTTCTCAGAGCATTAATACCACCTGGAAATTCCGCTGGAACTTGTTCAAATTTACTTGGTGGCGGTGGCGGCGGTAGAGTTGTAGGTACTGCTACATCTTGAGCTCGTTTTTTCCTGATCGTATCTTTTGTAGATTCATATTCTTTAAATAATTTTTCAGAAGCACGAATAAACTCTTTCTCTGCTGGTGTTGCGTTAGATTCATCAATCGGGATTGCAACAGCTTGGTTTTCAGTTTTAACGGGATTTGGTTCTGTAGCTGAACTGGGTTCGTTCTGTGCTTGAACTTTTTTAGAAAAAAACACAAATAAAATAGCGAGTACCGGAATCAAAGCAAATTTCTTAATGCTGGCAAATTTGGAGTTTTTAGAAGTCATCATAATAAATCTTTTTTTGGTGTTATTAAAATCGAATTGGTGCGTAAGGTTGAAACTTTGCGAAATTTTAATTTCATTTAAAATCAAATGTTGATAGTTACCGACGTCATAATTATTTTGCAAAACATATTCATCAGCCAGAAATTCATGATTGGTAATCATTGCCTTTTTAAAAAAGAATAAGGCTGGATTAAACCATGAGAATATTTTTAAAAATTCTATAAACAGAATGTCAGTGCTATGTCTTTCTTCGATATGACATTTTTCGTGTAGAAATATTCGTTCATCAATTTGATTATTGACTAAATATTTTCTGCTAAAATAAATGGTGTCCAAAAAACTGAACGGAGCATAGTTTTTATCGATAATCAGAATATTTTGGTTTTTGTAATTTCTTTTTTCACCTTTCAAAAATTTAATCTTAATAATGGAGTATATGAATTTGATTAAAAAGAAAATAGAAACTGCTACATAAATAACAAGTAAGATTTTAATCCAATCAACACTCGCAACTTTTGCTATATTGATTTGTTGAAAATCCTGAAGAGGTTCTCCAACTATTAAATTCGATTGACCTGTTGTTGCAAAAGAAGAATTGAAGGGAATAAAAGGAATTGCGTAAGTAAATAATAAAGCCAACAGAAGAAAAATCCTGTTAAATTTAAATATCCGCTCCCGTTCTAAAAATAAATAATAGAAACCAATAAGCGCAAAGGAAGAAAGAATGATTTTTAAAATAAGTGTTTCCATTTTTTTACTCTTTTATTTGGTGATCGATAATATCTCGAAGGTCTTTCAATTGGCTTTGTGAAAGCTTTTTGTTTGAAGCGAAAAAAGAGGCGAATTGAGATACCGAACTGTTGAAGAAACGATCAATCATAGAATTCATCTCATGATTGAAATACGTTTCCTTATCAATCATGGGAAAATATTCCCTTGAGTTCCCAAAGGTTTTATAACCAACTAGATTTTTAGTCTGCATTCTTTTCAAAAGTGTTGCAATGGTTGTAGGTGCAGGTTTTGGTTCAGAATATATTTCTAAAATATCTTTCATGAAAGCTGTTTTCTGCTCCCATAAGATGTCCATAATCTCTTTTTCTGCTTCTGTTAATTTCTGTTTCATTTCTACAAGATTATATTTGTTTCTACAAATGTAGAATAAAATTTTAATTCACCAAACTTTTTCTAAATAATTTAATGATTATTCACCTAAAGCATTTTTTGTAACTTTAAAAAACAATTAAATCCGCTTTATTATGAAACATCTAATCATTAAAAGTTATGCAGTTTTAATGCTTTTACAAATAGCATCCTGCAACGGAAACTCGAAATTCACTTCTGTTCAAAATGATACAATAACTCAAAATAGAATACTCCCAAATCCTGAAACGGCAGCAAAGAATTCTCCGGAATATCAACCTGCTTTTGTAGGGCAAACCAGAGCTGCAGGCGTGAAAACTTCAACTCCTTATCGGGTAGAAATCATTAACAAAGATTTAGGGAGACCATGGGGAATTACTAATTTACCTGATGGCAGATTTTTAATAACCGAGAAATCAGGCTTTATGAATATTGTTTCCGCCGACGGAAAAACGACTTCTAAAGTGGAAGGCTTTCCTACCGTTGATGCTCGAGGTCAAGGTGGCTTGCTGGATGTTGCGCTTGATCCTGAGTTTAAAAATAATAGAATGATTTATTGGACTTTTGCAGAACCCGTTTCTGGAGGAAATCACACTTCTGTTGGAAAAGGAAGACTTTCTGCTGATGAAAAAAAGATAGAAAATCCAGAAGTTATTTTCCGAGCAACACCAACTTATGATGGTAAACTGCATTATGGAAGCCGATTGGTTTTTGATAAAGCCGGAAATCTTTTTGTAAGCACTGGTGAACGTTCGGATTTAGAAACAAGACCTTTGGCACAAAATACAATGGCATATTTGGGTAAGGTTTTAAAAATAACTAAAGATGGAAAACCTGCTCCAGGAAATCCTTTTTTAGGCAATTCAAAATATAAACCTGAAATTTATTCGTACGGACACCGCAATCCACAAGGTTTAGCAATTGATGAAAAAGGACAACTTTGGGAAGCAGAAATGGGCCCAAAAGGCGGTGATGAAGTTAATCTGATCAAACCCGGAAAAAATTACGGCTGGGGAGATGTTACCTACGGAATTGAATACAGTGGCAAAAAAGTTGGGGCGGGAATTCAGCAGAAACAAGGAACGGAACAGCCCGTTTATTATTGGGATCCATCGGTATCCATGAGTGGAATTACTTTCTATACCGGAAATATCGATGAATGGAAAAATAATATGGTGCTCGGCTGTTTGAGTGGCGAGAAAATTATTCGTTTAGTGATTAAAGACAATAAAGTCATTGGTGAAGAGTGGTTGTTGGAGGATCAGAAAGAAAGATTCCGCGATGTATTGAGCGGACAAGATGGAAGTTTATACGGAATTACGGACAGCGGAAAATTGTATAAAATTTCAAAAAAAATATAATTTTTAATCTTCAAGATAAACAAGAAATCCAGGAAAATCATCATTCACATTTTGCAATACTTTCGCGGATTCTGTTTTACTTATCAATTCTTTAACGAAAAAACTCGTTTCGAAAAATTGGCGATGAACACCTGGAAGTAACTCCATGAAATAATCCATTCCGACTTGATTATTGTGTAAATCCATTTTGGTTTCTAATGGTTTGTTGGTAAAGAGTTCTTCGTGTAAATCGGTCATCTTCTTACAAAAATCCAAAGCTTTTTGTGGGGATGAGATTTTGCAACAATACATCATAATCAGGCAGTTCCAAAGTGCATGTCGAAAAGCATTTCCTTCTCCATTGGTTGAGTGTGTTTTTGGGAAATGTTTTTGAGCCAGAGAAAAGCTTTTTACGGTCGCATAAAATCCTAAGATTGAAAATAACGGATGAGGAAGTGTCAATCTCAAAAGTTTCATAATCTTGTTGAGACTTAAGGATTTTAAAGCATGAAGTATGATTTTTATATTTTTCATAAAAAGAAATCCCACCTCAATTGAGGTGAGATTTTATTAATCATTCAAATTTATTAAGCGTGTGCTAGTAATCTGACGGTTTTTGAAACTTTATCTTTGATTTCGGTTCTTTTAACAATGAAATCTACAAAACCTTTTTCCTGTAAAAATTCGGAAGTCTGGAATCCTTCTGGCAAATCTTTACCAATGGTTTCTCGAATTACTCGAGGACCAGCAAAACCGATCAAAGCGCCAGGTTCTGCCATAATAATGTCCGCAGTCATCGCAAAAGAAGCAGTAATTCCACCGAAAGTTGGATCACATAAATAAGCGATGTATAACAAACCAGCTTCTGAAAGTTGTGCCAATTTAGCTTGTACTTTCGCCAGCTGCATCAATGAATAGGTGGCTTCCTGCATTCTGGCTCCACCAGATTGAGAAATGATCATGTACGGAAGCCGGTGTTCAATACAATAATCAATTGCTCTACGGATTTTTTCACCCATCACTGATCCTAAAGATCCACCGATAAAACTAAAATCCATACAAGAAATTACCATTTTCTCACCATTAACAGTTCCAACTGCGTTTCTGATAGAATCTGTTAATTTCGTTTTGGCTTTTACTTCTTTCAAACGGTCTGTATAAGACTTCGTGTCTTTAAAGTTCAACATATCTACACTTTCGACATTAGCGTCGAGCTCAGTAAATTTGTTATCATCAAAAAGAATTGAAAAGAATTCTCTACTGCCTATTCTCACGTGGAAGCCATCTTCTGGAGATACATAATTATTGGCTTTTAATTCCTCGTGTTCCACTATTTTCCCACTCGGTGTTTGATGCCAAAGTCCTTTGGGGACGTCTTTTTTATCTTCTGTAGAAGTGGTAATGTTTTGTGTTTTCCGTTTAAACCAGTCAAATGCCATTGAGTTTAATTTTAGATTATAAATTTCAGATTGCAAATAAAAACAAATTGCTTTTAAAAACAATATTTAAAACAATTTAATTACAAAGTATTAATATTGTTAAGGTCTTCAAATGCCTGAACTAGCCTTTTGCTAAAGGTTTCTTCACCTTTTCTAACCCAACCTCTCGGGTCATAATATTTTTTGTTTGGTAAATCAGCACCATCTGGATTCCCAACTTGAGTTTTTAAATATTCAATTTTTTCTACCATGAAATCTCTAATTCCTTCAGTATAAGCAAATTGTAAATCTGTATCGATATTCATTTTAATTACTCCATAATCGATTGCTTCTCTGATTTCTTCTAATGAAGAACCAGATCCACCGTGGAAAACGAAATTAATTGGTTTTGCTCCCAATCCGTATTTTTCTTCAACAAATTTTTGTGAATTATCAAGAATTTTCGGTGTTAATTTTACGTTACCTGGTTTGTAAACACCGTGAACATTTCCAAAAGCAGCAGCAATCGTAAAGTTTGGAGAAATAGCGTTCAATCTTTCGTAAGCATAAGCAACTTCATCTGGCTGGGTATATAATTTTGAAGAATCAACTCCTGAGTTATCTACGCCATCTTCTTCACCACCTGTAATTCCTAGTTCGATTTCTAAAGTCATTCCCATTTTTGCCATTCTCTCGAAATACTTGCAAGAAATGTCAAGATTTTCTTCGATTGACTCTTCGGATAAATCAAGCATGTGAGAAGAATAAAGAGGTTTTCCTGTTTGTGCGAAAAACTCTTCGTTCGCATCCATCAATCCATCAATCCAAGGCAATAATTTTTTCGCACAATGGTCGGTATGTAAAATTACCGTTGCTCCATAAGCTTCTGCTAAAGTATGAATATGTTTTGCACCAGCAATACCACCTAAAATTGCGGCTTTCTGTCCATCATTGCTTAATCCTTTTCCTGCATTGAAAGCAGCACCACCGTTCGAGAACTGAATGATTACTGGTGAATTAAGTTTTGCAGCCGTTTCAATCGTTGCATTTACGTTACTTGAACCAATCACATTCACTGCGGGAAGTGCAAATTTATTTTCCTTTGCGAATTGAAAAATGTCTGTAACCATTTGCCCTGTGGCAACTCCTGCTGGAAATTTCTTGCTCATAATTGATATTTTTATAGATTTATTATTTGCGGTTTTTAGAACAGTAAAGTTAAGTATTTAAAGTTAAATATTTAGTTTCTTTTATCATTGCCCCAAAGCAGTTTCTGACGGATTGTTTCGTAAAAACTTAGATTGGTGGGGTGAATCAAAAGTATTTTGAAATGGGCTTTTCGCAAGATAATTTCTACATCGGTTTCCATGTGGAATAAGCGCGAATCGAGTGATAGCGAATATTGAGGAACGCGGCTTTTTACTTTTAATCTAATTTCTACATCGTCATTTACGATAAGTGGACGAACATTCAAATTATGGGGTGCAATTGGTGTGATGACAAACGTGTTGTTATTTGGCGTAATAATCGGCCCACCACAACTCAGGGAATAAGCAGTTGATCCAGTTGGAGTCGAAATGATAATTCCATCGCCCCAAAAAGTATTGAGAAACTCACCATTAATATAAGATTCTACCGTAATCATGGCGGTGGTTTCTTTTCTAGAAATCGTTAAATCATTTAAAGCATAAGGGAAAAACATCGAATTATTGGGCGAAACAATTTCAATAACGGATCGTTCACTAATCTTCATATCTCCTTTAATAATTCCATCGAGTTCTAAAAAAACTTCTTCTTTGGTAAAACTTGCCAAGAAACCAAGGCGTCCGGTATTCACTCCAACGACAGGAATTAGTAAATCTTGTACAAACAGAAGGGAGTTCACAATCGTTCCATCGCCTCCAAAAGTAAAAAACAAATCTACTTTCATTTCTCTCAAATCTTCTTTCCCTGCAAAGGTTTCAAAGATTTTTGAGAATTGCATTTCATTCGCCATTTCTTCGTACAGCACAGATTGAACTCCTCTTTTTTCGAGTTCGGAAACAAATTTACTTAGATACAAAAAGGTATCTAAATCATTTTTTTGGGAATAAATGGCTGCTTTCATCTGTTCAATCTTATTTTTTCATCGGTCAAATGTAACACTAACTGGTTTTTATTTCTTTTTAATAAAAGGTTATTGTGCCTCATCTTTTTTAAAATTCCATATATTTTTGAAAAAAACCGAATCGGTCTTTCAATAGTTCTTCTTTTTCGTCATCATAATATTTATGAATCACACTATATCCATATCGAACAAAAGTTTCATTGATTGAACTCAAACTTCCACTGCTTATTTTCAAAGTTATTTGCACATCATCCTCTTCAAAACCACTGATATAACAACCGTAAATTTTACCATTATTCGACTCTACAATTTTACAGACATCGGTCATTGAATAATTTTTTTTATTGATTTGAATAACCAGCAATGCTCCATTCTCAGAGAATAAAGGATACTTCGCAAACTCACAAAAAATATCGTCACAAGAAAGATACCCTTGATATTTCTCTAATTTATTAATAACCGGAACGACATTGCCATTGAAAGTATGAAAAAGTTTGATTGCATCTAAAATATTTCCATCATCAAATAAAGCAAATCTTTCGTAATGATGTTCTAATGTTGCTAATAGTCCACCAGTACTTTCTTCCAAAAACTGCTGACTTAGCGCTCCCTGATAAACACCTTTTTTCTTAATAAAAATATGGCTATAGCCAAACTCTTTAGCTACTTCATTAGCTACTTCTATGAAATCACTGGAATTGAACGCAGGATAGTCTTTAGAAATGTAATCTTTGATAAACATTAGTCAAATTTAGCAAAATAATAAAAGAGAATAGTCTTTTTTGAAATAATTTAAAATTTACAAAAAATAATTTGGATAATATAAAACTAATTATATATCTTTGTAGCCTTTCATTTTTACTTTTTATTAGATTTATTTAAAACCGCAGCACTTTCGGGTCTTGCGGTTTTTCTTTTTTAGCTCTTAAAAAAATCAGTCCGGCAAGAATAATAAATGCACCAATAAATTGCATCGTTGTTAATTTTTCACCATCTAAAATTCCCCAAATCACCGCAACCACGGGCATTAATAATGTTACTGTTGAAGCAAATAATGGTGTGGAAATACTGAGTAAACGATAATTCAACATCATCGCTAAACCAGTTCCGAAGATGGATAGCAAACTCACAAAACCCAATCCAACGAACAAATTCTTATTTGGATGGAAGTCACTAAAGAATCCTGCAAATACAAGCGCAACAAGTGACGGAATGATTAATACGAAAGAAAAGACGAATGCCGATAGAATTTTTGCCGGTATTTCATGAAGTTTAGACTTTACAGTGGTCATTGAAATAGCATAGCCTAAAGTTGCAACCAATAGTAAAACAATTGGAATTAATTTTAACTCACCGCCTTCACCACCAGAAAACGCCAAAATACACGCTCCTGAAAAACTTATTGCTACTCCAATTAATTGTCTTTTCGTTGTTGAAAATTTCCAAAATAAGAACCCAACGATGATTACAAAAATAGGCATCATCGAATTAACAATTCCTGCAATACTACTACTGACCGCAGTTTCTGCAATCGGAAAAAGAAACATCGGAATAAAATTCCCCGTTAAAGCTGCAAGAATTAACCACTTAAAGTGCTTTTTCGGAAACTTTTTAATATTGCTAATAGCCAACGGAAGCAAAAGAATTCCGGCAATTAAAACACGTAAAGCACCAACCTCAAAAGGATTGAAATGCTCCAATGATTTTTTTATAAGAATAAATGAAGAACCCCAAATGATTGAAAGTACTATAAGCAAAATCCACTTTTCTCTTTCGTGATTCATTATTGCTGTTGTTTTAATAGGTTTAAATAATCCTTTTTTGAAATCATGGTTGCACCCAAACTTTCCAAATGCTCGGAATGAATCTGACAATCGATTAACTCTAAATTTTCTTTTTGACTTTGAATAAAATGAATGAATCCAGCTTTCGAAGCGTTGCTCACTTTTGCAAACATACTTTCGCCACAGAAAACTCTTCCGATTTGAATTCCATAGAATCCACCCACCAATTGATTATTTTGCCAAACTTCAATGCTTTTGGCAATTCCGTTTTTCTGAAGTTCTACAAATGAATTGATCAGCTTTTCTGAAATCCAGGTTCCATCCTGATCTTTTCTAAAAGTATTTTTGCATTCTTCCATGACCTGGCGAAAACATTGATTTTCGGTGAAAGTAAAAACCTCATCACGCAAATTTTTTTTCATCGATTTAGAAATTTTCAAATCTCGGGGAAAAAGTACGAATCTTGGATCAGGACACCACCACAAAATTTCTTCGCCTGGATTATACCAAGGAAAAAGCCCGAGCTGATAAGCAAAATACAATCTCTCTGGCGATAAGTCCCCACCCATTGCCATAATACCAGATTCTGACTCCATCAAAGAGGGATCAGGAAATGAAATTTCATTGGGATTAAGGAGAATCATCTGAAAATTAAATCCTGCCGAAAAAGCAGGATTTATAGATTTAAAATTTCAATTTTAGAAAGGCAAATCGTCTTCATCTTCTTCGAAAACT
The DNA here is from genome assembly GCF_049588135.1 of Kaistella sp. GTDB lineage: Bacteria > Bacteroidota > Bacteroidia > Flavobacteriales > Weeksellaceae > Kaistella. The sequence continues at coordinate 28,735 of NZ_JBAVFG010000246.1, forward strand.
CCTTTTCCTTCCGCAGGTTTTGTTGCAGCCGGAGCAGCTTGTGTTGGTTCAAAACCTCCAGCAGATCCTACGTTTTCGATTTTCCAACCGGTGATCGAGTTGAAGTACTTCACTTCTCCTTGCGGTGAAGTCCATTCTCTTCCTCTAATATTGATAGAAACTTTAACTTTATCACCCTCTTTTAATGCATTAAGCAAATCTCCTTTTTCTTGAAGAAATTCGATGTTAATAGGTTGTGGATATTGTTCTTCGGTTGTAATCACCATTTCTCTTTTCTGAAATCCGCTCGCAAATGTCTGAACTTCAGTTATTTTCTTTACTGTTCCTTGTAATTCCATATATAAATTTCTTAAAGGTGTAAAAGTAATAAAAAGGATTCTAAAAAGAAAGCTCTGGGTCTATTTTCAAAAAAATTAAAATTTTTAAAAAATAGTTTGGTTTAGTT
>NZ_JBAVFG010000247.1:0-8748 GCF_049588135.1 Kaistella sp.
GTATTATCTACCATTTCTTTGGCACTATCATCTAAAGTTGAGCGAATTGGCAAGAAAAACTGAAATGGATTTTTTATGAAATATCTGAAAATTTCTCGGTAGATTTCCTTCACTTCTCCGAAATTAACTTTTCTGGATCGGAAAGCTAAAATCATCGATAAACCAAAACTCACGGCGAAATTGAAAAACCCAATTAAAAATACTGTTCCGAAAGCGATCCAGAATGTAGCACTACTTACCGAAAAATCGGCACCATATAAACCCAAGGCAAAATTTCCGGAAGCGAAAGTAATGTGCCGAATATCCAAATCTAATCCTAGAAAAAGCCCGATTGGACCAGTAATTCCGAGGAAAATACCAAACCAAAAATTAGAGATAATCCCTGCCCAATTTTTGGCATAATAGTCAGAAAGTCCTTTAGCAGTATTTTTTCCAACAAAATAATTAAGGAAAGGGTTTTTCTCAATTCTTGTCGGAATACGGTAAAATACCGAGCTATTCCCAACATTACCCGAAATAATCCCAGAAACAAATAAGAAGAATCCGGCAATACACGCATGGAAAATAGCTTTCGATTGTACTGGATTCAAATCTCTGAGTAACGTTACCGATTTTTCTACGGCAAAATTTTGTTTAAAAACAACATCCATTCCGTAAATAATAGCAAGTGCAATCGGGAAAGCCAATAAGACATTTCCCATAAAAGCGATGAATTGGGAACGGAATAATTTGGAAACCAAATGCGCAAAATCTACATAATTTTTACGAGTATTTTCTCCTTCAGAAAGTACTTTTGCCATCGTAGCTGCCGTCATTGCAGGCTGTTTCGTTGCCAAAGTATAATTCATCAAATAGATCATAATGAATCCCATTGCATAATTAAATGCATAAAGAAAAGCGTGCGAAAAATCGCTGCCGGGAATATAACTGTACAACAGTTTTAAAACGCAAAGTGCCCCCACAATTACGCCGCCGCCGCTCGCTCGCAAAAACATACTCATATAATCTTTCGATGTAGAGGTAATGTAATAAGAACCAGTTTCTGCGGTGTGATTGGTAATCAAGTGAGACTTTAGTCTTGTGCTGTCGGAAATCAGCTCCCGTAAATTATTTTTGTGAGATTTATATTCTAATATTTTGAAAAACAACCTTTTAGAGTTTTTTAAAACATCTTCTTCTTTATCAAAAATCATGACCGAAAGAATGTCTGTCATTCGTTCTAATTGCTGTCTGATCTTCATTAAAGACTGATTTATTTTTCCAGAAATACCGTATTTAGAAGAGTTTTTAAAAGCTAAAGCAACGAAATCTAAACATTGTTGCATCAAAACTTTAATCTGTTTATAATTGACATCTTTGGAAGTCAAATTAAAATCAGGATTGGCTTTATAACTTTGATTTAATAAATCGATTTCATTTTGCATCGCCAAAAACGGATTGTCAAAATTTCGATATTCAGGAGCCATATTCACCACTTGCACCTCCATTGCGTTTCCGATAATACGCCAAGAAAGGATGTTTAATGAAAACAATAACTCATTTTTCACACCTGGTTTCAAAATGAATTCATTAATTTTTAATAACCTGAAAATTTCATCTAAATCTTCTTTTTTAAGATTTCTGAAAAATTCTAAATCAACTTTCGGACGAACAGAAACCGTGTCTACCAAATACCAAACTGTTTCTTCATTCTCTACACTCGGCAAAATTTTATCGAGTAATCTTTTCTTTAATTCTGGATAAAAAGCGTTTTCTGATAAGATATTAGCTTCCGTCAAAGAGAGATTAAAAGGTTTTTTTTCAAATAATCTACGGATATAATCTCCCAGATTTTCGGTAACTTCCTGATTTTCTCGCAAAAAAACCAAAACCGGATGAAACTCTTCTGAACGAATACTGCGAAGTAATTCAATGAGAGGACTCAAAGATTTAGTCTCATTTCTAAAACTAAAATATTTGGTCAGAATCGTTCTGAAATCTTCTCTATGTCGAAAAATAAATCCCATAATTCTCGTAAAGATAAATTATTTAAGCGTGATGTTATTCATTTGACGCATAATCCAGTTGTGCTTTTTGGTAAGATAGGCAGATGGATTTTTCGGATCATATTTTTTCGGATTAGGTAAAATTGTGGCTATCCAAGCGGCTTCACTTTTGGTTAAACTTTTAGCCCTTTTATTAAAGTAATACTGCGATGCCGATTCAACTCCGAAAACGCCTTGTCCCATTTCGATAGAATTAAGGTATCTTTCTAGAATAACATCTTTCCCCCAAACCAGTTCGATGATGAAAGTATAAACGGCTTCAAAACCTTTTCTGATATAACTTCTACCTTGCCAAAGAAAAACATTTTTTGCCGTTTGTTGAGAAATGGTACTTCCACCGCGAATTTTTTTGCCCTGTTGATTATGCTGCATGGCTTTTTCAATGGCTTTGTAATCGAAACCATTATGATCAAAAAAACTTTGATCTTCCGAGGCAATGACCGCTTTTTTTACGTTATCACCCATTTCATTGTAAGAAATATAATCTCTTTTTAATTTCCCATATTCCAGTAACCCGCCGATTTGCGTAAAAGTAATCGGTGGATTGAAGAATTTTCCCCAAACGATAAAGAGAATATTCGCTAAAATAATGATATAGATCAATTTTTTAATTTTCTTCCACATAAATAATCGGTTCAATAAATAAACAATTTGAACGGTGCAAAAATAGAAATTATATTTACTTCAACTCTTTCATGTAGGTTAAATTATAATTTGGCAATAATTCGGGGTGAAAAATTTTAACGTAATCTTTCAAAATCAAATCGGCTCGAACTACTCCACTTTCGAAATAATCATTGGATTTTCCCTGTTCTTTTCCGATAACGGTATATAATTTTTCGTGGTTGAAAACGTTCATTTTATCATAATTTGGATTTATTTGTAAAAGTTCTTTTTTGGATTGATGATTACCTACATTCACCCAAAATTCTGCGTTTTTGGATTTCGTGAATACTTCTTCAAAACTCATCGGAACTGCTTTAGACTCTGTGTTTTTAGCATTAATATAAACCGCATTTGCATCAGCAATAAATTGTGCTAAATTCGTATTCCCACCTGGCAGAAACCATTGATTTCCGTACATTTCGTTGGCTAAAACAAGTGGTTTTTCTTCAGATTTTTTTGCTAAAGTTTTCAAGGAATCATAGGAACTTTTTATTTCATTAAATCTTAAAATCGATTTTTTTTCTTCGCCCAAAAGTTTTCCGAAAACCAATAAATATTTTGATTTTTCTAAAGGGTTTTGCTCCAAATATTCATCCAGAAAAATAATTTCGATACCATTTTTTTTAATTAAGTCATAGGTATTATCGAAGCTTGCGATATAATTGGTAAAAATCGCATCAGGTTTTAAAGCGATGATTTTTTCAACATTATATTTTTGCTCATTGCCAACATCTTGAATTTTTCCTTCTTTCATTAATTGATGAACTTTTTCAGAAAAAATATATTCGGGACTGGATATTCCGATGATTTTGTCTTCTAAACCCAATTCGGTAAAATAGCCCACCAAACTTGCATTCAACAAAATAACTTTCTGAAAAGGAAGTTTAGCATTTGCAATATGATAATTAAATTTTCCTGATTTCAACTGAAAAGTATTCGCTTCATCCTTAAACTGAACGTTTTCTGAGATGATTTGCCAATCGCTTAGTTTATCAGAACTTTCTTTTTTACAAGCAAAAAGAAGGAAAAGCGTTAAAAATGTAAAAAAAGTTGATTTCATTATTTGAAAAGAATAAAAAAGTGTTATATTTGCAAACCGAAAAACGGCCTCGTGGCGCAACTGAATAGCGCACCTGATTACGGCTCAGGAGGTTACAGGTTTGAATCCTGTCGAGGTCACTAAAAACTTTGCAATTTTGCAAAGTTTTTTTTTATTTCTCCAGGAGCAAAGAAACCCATTCTTCTCTTTGTAATTTCTTTTTCAAAGTCAGTTTTTGCTCATTGCAAACTTCCAGAATATCCTCTACATCGAAGAAACATAAACCGGAAAGCAATAATTGACCGCCAGAATTCAAAACCGAAACATAAGTCGGAATGTCGGAAATTAAAATATTTCTGTTGATGTTGGCTAAAATAATATCGAAATTTTCTTTGCCTAAATTATCGGCAGTTCCTTGCGAAATTTCGAGTTCTACATTATTTCTTGCAGCGTTTTCGATGGAATTTTCAACAGACCATTCGTCGATGTCGATGGCAACGGTTTTTCCGGCACCTTGTTGTTTGGCGAAAATAGCGAGAACTGAAGTTCCGCAACCCATATCTAAAACGGTTTTATTTGCAAAATCCATATCGAGCATTTGTTGAATCATCAAATAGGTTGTTGCGTGATGACCAGTTCCGAATGACATTTTCGGTTGAATGATGATTTCGTGCGGAAGGTTTTGGTTCTCGTGAAATTCAGCGCGAATGGAAACTTGATTTTCTACATTAATTGGAGAAAAGTTTTTTTCCCATTCTTCATTCCAGTTGATATTGGGCATTTCTTGGAAAGTATAGGAAATATTGATTTCAGGATTTTGAAGTAAATGAACTTCTTTCAGCTCATTTTCTTTAAATAATTCTGTTTGAATGTAAGCCAAAATCCCGTCGTGTTCTTCGGTAAAACTGTCGAAACCGATTTCGATGAGTTCTGCCATTAGGATTTCGTTCCAAGGTTGAAGAGGTTGTATTTTAAAATTGAATTCTAAGTAATTTTGCATCGTTTCTTTTTTGCAAAAATAGTGATTTTAAAAAGTATTTTCTCACAGATTACACGTATTTTCACAGATAATTACTTTGATTTCATGCGAGAAATTTGTTTTTAAAACCGAAATGCGCCCCGACCTGAGTGGAGCTCTTTTTTGTTATTGCGAATATGAGAAAGTTCAACGGATTGCTTCGTTCGTCGCAATGACAAAAAAAGCGGGAACGGAGGGCGGAAATGTGCGCCAAATAAAATTATTGTTTATGAAAATGCGACGGAAATGCTTCTTCAGGTTTTTGGCGGAAAACATTGAGTAAAATCCAGGATTTCAGGAAACCGTAACCGTAGGAAAACATTTGGATATAGGTTGAAATAATCGCCATTGCAGCGATACTGATGTTTTTGGTTTGAAGTAAGGCGTGAAAAAAAATAATAAAAGTGTAAAGTCCGTAAAATCCTAAAATAAGTCCTTTCTGGAAAAAGAAATATTCGATAAATCCCAAAATATAACCAATCATAAAAAGCGAGGGAAAAGCGAAGGAAATCTTCACATATTTCGGATGACGCTGATTAAGAATCGGTCGCGCGCAACCGAATTGATAAACCTGTTTGGAGAATTTTCCAAAGTCAACTCTTCGTTTGTGATAAACGCCAATATTATCGAAAAAAGCTGTCGTAAAGTCGTTTTCCCAGAGTTTCATCGACAAATCTGGATCTTCGCCGATGCGCATTTCAGAAAAACCACCGACTTTTTCGAAAGCCGATTTCTTAACTCCCATATTGAAACTTCTGGGTTGGAATTTGGTAACGGCTTTTTTACTGCCACGAATTCCGCCCGTTGTGAAAACAGAAGTCATGGAGTAGGAAATTGCTTTTTGCATTAAATTAAATCCTTTGTGTGCTTTGTCTGCACCGCCAAAAGCATCGCATGGAATTTCGGAAATATCCGTTTTGATATTTGCGATATAATCGGTTTCCACAATGACATCGGAATCTACGAAAACAAGCCAATCATTTTTGGCTCGTTTCGCTCCGTAATTTCGGGATAATCCTGGACCGGAATTGTCTTTTCGGAAAAAGTTGATGGTTAAACTTTCCTGAAAAAGTTCAGCGGTCGGACGTAAATTAATCAGCGAACCGTCATCAACAATGATTACTTCAAAATCTTTATCGGTTTGATGTGATAATGAATTGAGGAGTTCGAAAAGTTCGCCTTTTCGATTGTAGATGGCGATGATGAGGGAGATGGTGTTCAATGTTATTTTTTGAAATGTTTCGTGGCTTCATCCTCTTTTTTATTAGGAAGAAGATTGAAAAAATTAAGAATGATATCTAAAATATCCCAAAACATAAATTTACTTTAATATTAATTATCTCCTTCTCTCCCTTCCAGTTTATGAATTTTCTTCGTCCCTTCATACATTTCATACTGCATAAAACGGCATTCCAGTTTTCCGTTAAACAGTTTAATTTTACGTGAAGGTCGCAGTCCAACTCTTTTCAATGAATCTAAATCAGAAGAAATTAACCAAGCCAAAGTATTTGGATAGTTTTTCTTAAAGGTATCTCCAATTTTAGCATAAAACTCGTCATCGTTAATTACAATTCTTTCATCATAAGGCGGATTGAAAACCATCATTAATGGAAATAATTCTTTTTTAGATTCAAAGAAATCCTGGTGTTTTACTTCAATAACATCGTCCATTTCAGCAGCTTCGATATTGACTCTTGCAGCATGCAACATATCCGAATCGATATCGTAACCAACGATTTTTCCGGTGAATTCTCTCACCCGATTAAGACGAACTTCTTTGATGGTTTGAAATAATTCAGCATCATAATTCAACCAGTTTTGAAAACCAAACCTTTTACGGAAAGTCTGTGCCGGTAAGTCCATGGCAATCATTGCTGCTTCAATTAATAATGTTCCCGAACCACACATTGGATCCAGGAAATTTCCTTTTCCGTCCCAACCTGCTAACTGCAACATTCCAGAAGCAAGCACTTCATTCAATGGCGCTTCTCCCTGTTCTTTTCTGTAACCTCTTTTGAATAAAGCGTCGCCGGAAGAATCCAAAGAAATCGTTACCAATTCCCGATCGATGTGAAGATGCAATTTGATGTCTGGTTGCTGCGTATCAACACTCGGTCTTTTGTTGTATTTGAATTTGAAGAAATCGACAACCGCATCTTTCATTTTCTGAGACATAAACTGCGAATGCGAAAATCTTTCAGAATAAATCGTACTGTCAATTGCAAAAGTTTGGTCCACGGTCATGATTTCATCCCACGGAAAATCGAACAATTTATCATAAAAACGGTTTTCGTCCCAAGCTTTGAAAGTAAGAACGGGAACGAGAATCTTCAACGCCGTTCTGGCTGAGTAATTAATTTTGTAAAGAAAACCTAAATCTCCTTCACAATTCACAGCGCGGTTTTTTACTTCGACATTTGCTCCGCCGAGTTTTCTGATTTCTTCTGCTAAAATTTCTTCGAGACCGAAAAAAGTTTTGATCTGTATTTTAATATTTTCTGTATCCATAATTTATTATTGGCGATTTTCTTTTGACTTAAAAATAAAGCTTCGGAAAAGTTGCTCAGTTATTTCGGCAAATTTAGTTATTTTTGCACAATGGCATGGTTTGAAACTTGGTTTGATACTCCTTATTATCACATTCTTTATAAAGACAGAGATTTTGCAGAAGCAGAAAACTTTATCACTCTATTAATCAATTACTTAAATATTTCTAAAGATTCTAAAATTATAGATTTGGCCTGCGGAAAAGGGCGACATTCTGTTTTTTTAAACAAAATGGGGTATGAAGTTTTGGGTTTAGATTTGTCTAAAGAAAGCATTTTGCACAATAAACAGTTTGAAACTTCGGCTTCACCTTCGCTGAAATTCGTGGTTCATGATATGCGAAATGAAATTTTTCCGGAAATTTCCAGCGAAAAAGTGGATGCGGTTTTTAATCTTTTTACCAGTTTCGGCTATTTTGAAAATGAAGAAGACGATAAAAAAGTTTTCCGATCGATTTCAAATATTTTAAATAATAATGGATATTTTGTTCTGGATTTCTTGAATGCAAAATGGGTGGAAAACAATTTGGTTCCAGAAGACATTTCAACTAAAGGCGGAATTGATTTTCATATTAAAAAAAGAATTGAAAACGGAAATATTATTAAAGACATCAGTTTTACGGATCAAGGACAGCAATATGATTATTTCGAAAAAGTGAAATTGCACACTTTAGAGGAAATAAAAAATTATGCAGAAGAATTCGGTTTTGAAAGAGTGAAAATTTTCGGGAATTATCAACTGAACGATTTCGATTTGGAAAATTCACCACGTTGCATCAATATTTTCAGAAAAAAGAAACATTCCTAAATCTGACGAATGATTATTATTCTATTATTAATTTTAAGCGTTTTAATTGGAGTTTTTCTGGGAAAATTTTTCGGAGAAAGAGAGAAATTCGCCAAAAATCTTTTAATCGTAAGTGCGGGATTTTTAATTACCATTTGTTTGAACGAAGTTTTCCCGGAAGTTTATTCGGGAGAAAATCACAATATTGGATTGTGGGTAATTGGCGGCGTTTTGCTACAAATGTTGCTTGAAAATTTAACGAAAGGATTTGAACATGGTCACTTTCATCATCATTCTGAAGATAAAAACATTCTTCCGTTGGCTTTAATGGTTGGACTTTTTATTCATGCTTTTTTGGAAGGAATTCCGTTGGCAAATCAAGAAAATTCGTTGAGTCCTTATTTAACTGGGATTTTAGTTCATAATATTCCGATATCCTTTATTCTTGGTGCTTTTTTGGTAAAGAACAAAAAATTCTCGCCGTCGGCTATTTTAATTATTTCGATTTTTGCTTTGGCATCACCTTTAGGTTTGTTTTTGGGGAAATATTTTAATCCTAATCTTGAAGTTTATTTTCTTGCTTTAGTAGGTGGGATTTTCCTTCATATTTCCTCGGTTATTATTTTCGAAAGCAATAAGAATCATAA
>NZ_JBAVFG010000248.1:0-9896 GCF_049588135.1 Kaistella sp.
TTTTATCTTATTTTGAATACATTTTTTTTTAACCTTAAAGCGTTTTTTTAAGCAATTTTTCTAAGCCTGAGAATTTTCTTTCCCCAACTCTAAAGGGAGAAAAATCCTCTCCAGACAGCTATCGGGACACCGTTTTCATTAAGAAGTTTTGTTTCAACAAAAATCTCTTTCTTTGAAAACTTATCTTGTTTTTTTTGTTTATTATTTTGGCTTTTAATTAACCTTGTCGGGATTTAAAACTTTGACAAGGTTCGGTGAGATATAGAAACCTTTCGTATTTTTGATAAAATTTACTATAATGAAAATTATCTCTTATAATGTTAATGGAATCAGAGCTGCATTTACCAAAGATTTTTTGGGATGGCTGAAAGTGGCAGATCCAGATGTAATTTGTATCCAAGAAAGCAAAGCTGGAAACGACCAAATCGATATCGAAAGTTTAGAAAAAAACGGATATTACAGCTATTGGCATTCGGCACAGAAAAAAGGGTATTCTGGAGTTGGAATCGCATCGAAAGTAAAACCAAAACACATTGAATACGGTTGCGGAATTGAACATTATGATTCGGAAGGTAGAATTATCCGTGCAGATTTCGACGATTTATCGGTGATTTCGGTTTATGTTCCATCGGCTTCGAATATTGACAGGCTCGATTTTAAAATGAAATTCTGTTATGATTTCTTAGATTATATTAAAGAGTTAAAAAAAACGATTCCTAACCTTGTTCTTTGTGGAGATTTCAATATTTGCCATAAAGAGATCGATATTCACAATCCAAAAGGTTTAGCAAATACTTCTGGCTTTCTACCGATGGAAAGAGAATGGATGACCAAATTCATAGAGGAATGCGAATTAATCGATAGTTTCAGATTTTTCAACGATCAACCCGATCATTATTCATGGTGGAGTTACCGCCAAAATTCCCGAGCAAGAAATAAAGGTTGGAGATTAGATTATAATTTCGTGTCGTATTCTTTGAAAGAAAAACTCTCTCGATCTGCTATTTTGAAGGAAGCTGCTCATTCGGATCACTGCCCGGTTTTGGTGGAAATTAGTTAGAAGATGATAGACAAAGAGATGAAAGATGAAAGATAAATGGGATTTTTTTTAATCGTAACTTTCTATATTGTGGAGATTGCGACCCGACCTGAGCGGAACTCCTTTTTGTATTGTCGGCTGAGCGAAGAAGCAGAAGCCAACAATATAAAAAGTGGGAATCCTTCGACAAGCTCAAGATAAACTGCGAGCGGTACCAATAGCTATCGGTATTGTAGCCATAAAAAAACCAACTCTTTTCGAATTGGTTTTTACATTTTTAAATGTTACTCTTGATTGATGTCGACAATTTCGTATTCAATTGGCATGGTTCCTTTTCTAGGATCCCCGATTGAGTTGTACGCTGCTTTAGAAAGATCGAGTGCTCTGGACGAGTGAAAAGGACCACGGTCATTAACTTCTACTATTACACTTTTTCCTGATCTCAAATTGGTTACCTTTAGCATGGTGCCGAAAGGAAGCGTTCTGTTTGCTGCGGTTAATTTTTCGTTACTGAAAACATCTCCGCTGGCTGTTTTTTTACCATTAAACTTATCGTGGTAAAACGATGCAAAACTTGTTTTTTTAGCATCTTCGGTATTGGTTTTAAAAGAAAACAAACCGAGTGTTGAAATCATCATTATGATTAGGAGTATTCCTCTTTTCATCATTTTGAATTTATTTTTATGGGTTTTGACTTTGCAAATTTATCCCGAAATTGACTTAACCAACACTCGATAGGTTAAACTGTCTTAACGAATTGTTAATTTTTTGTTAACAATCACTGTATTCTCTTTAATAGCGGTAACTCCCAAGGATTGTTAAATTATGTTAAAAACCATAGCGAAATGTTAACAAAATTAACTAAACTGCCCATAACACCCACCTTACCCACAACCCAACACATTAGCAACCAACACATTAAACCAAAAATACTTTTAGAATTTCTAAAAGTATTTTTGGTGTTAAAAAACTTATATAATTGTCAAAAAAATGACAGATTATTGCTTAATCTTAAACTAATTCGCCATACAAATCAAACTCTTCAGCTGACATAATTTTAATATCTGCAAATTCGCCAATCGACAAATAGGTATTTTCTGCGGAAACCAAAACGGTATTATCAACATCCGGCGAATCGAATTCCGTTCTTCCAACGAAGTAATTTCCTTCTTTTCGATCGAAAATACAACGATAAATTTTTCCGATTCTCTCTTGGTTTTTCTCCCAAGAAATCTGCGATTGAAGCTCCATAATTTCCTCCACTCTCGCTTCTTTCACTTCTTGCGGCACATCGTCTTCTAAAACATAAGCCGTGGTATTTTCTTCATGAGAATACGTAAAACAACCCAAACGATCGAATCTTTGTTCACGAACCCATTCTTTCATTTCCTGGAATTTCTCTTCAGTTTCTCCCGGAAAACCAACGATTAAAGTTGTTCTAATCGCCATATCTGGAACCTGAGTTCTAAATTTAGCCAAAAGCGCATCGGTTTTTTCATGAGTAGTTCCACGTTTCATGGCTTTCAACAAATCAGAATTAATGTGTTGCAGCGGAATATCGATATAATTACAAACTTTCGGTTCGTTTTTAATAATCTCTAAAACATCTTCCGGAAAACCTGTTGGGAACGCATAATGCAGACGAATCCACTCGATTCCTTCTACTTTTACCAATTTTAAAAGCAAATCTCCTAATGCCCGTTTTTTGTAAAGATCAAGTCCATAATAGGTTAAATCTTGTGCGATGAGAATGAGTTCTTTCACGCCTTTTTTGGCTAATTTTTCGGCTTCAATAATTAAATTTTCAATCGGAGTTGAAATATTTTTTCCTCTCATTAAAGGGATTGCGCAGAACGAACACGGTCGGTCGCAACCTTCGGCGATTTTCAAGTAAGCGTAATGTTTTGGTGTGGTCGTCATTCTTTCGCCCACCAATTCGTGTTTGTAATCGGCACCTAAATGCTTTAATAAAATCGGCAAATCTCGAGTTCCGAAATATTGATCAACATCGGGAATTTCACGAATCAAATCCGGCTTGTATCTTTCGGAAAGACAACCTGTTACGAAAACTTTTTCTACTTCTCCCCTATTTTTCGCTTCCACAAATTCCAGAATCGTATTAATGGATTCTTCTTTTGCATTATCAATAAATCCACAAGTATTGATGACTACAATATCGCCTTTATCTTCGTGTACAACTTCTTTTCCGTTGGCTTTTAGCTGTCCCATCAACACTTCAGAATCATAAACATTTTTGGAACAACCTAATGTTACGATATTGATTTTCTTTTTTCCGACAGATTTTGTGCGCATAATTTTATGGGTAATGAGTAATTGGTAATGAGTAATTTTGTGGGTGCAAATTTAGTAATAAAAACTTTGATAAGAATCATTGTTAAAAAACGGTTTGGATAAAAGACAAAACCCTTTCAGCGTTTGAAACGCGGAAAGGGTTCTTTAATTTAGGAGTATATTGTTTTAAAGCAAGAATTACACAATTCTTTTCAGATAATCGCCGTAACCGCTTTTTCCGTATTTTTTTGCAGATTCTAAAAGTTGTTCTTTATTAATGAATCCTTTTATGTACGCAATTTCTTCGATGCAAGAAATTTTAAAGCCCTGTCTTTTTTCCAAAACTTTTACGAATTCCGAAGCATCATGCAAAGAATCGAAAGTTCCGGTATCGAGCCAAGCCGTTCCACGCGACATTACGCCAACTTCCAATTCGCCTTTTTCAAGATAAATTTTATTAACATCGGTAATTTCCAATTCGCCTCTTGGTGAAGGTTTCAGATTTTTCGCAATTTCTACGACTGAATTATCGTAAAAATACAATCCTGGAACGGCGAAATTAGATTTCGGCTCCAAAGGTTTTTCTTCAATCGAAATCGCTTTTTGATTTTCATCAAATTCTACCACGCCATATCTTTCAGGATCAGAAACTTGATAAGCGAAGACGCAACCTCCTTTCACATTGGTTTTACTCGATAAAAGTTGCGGCAAACCAGCGCCATAAAAAATATTATCACCCAAAACCAAAGCCACAGAATCGTCGCCAATAAATTCTTCGCCCAAAATAAAAGCTTGCGCCAAACCATCTGGTGAAGGTTGAATTTTATATTCGATTTTGCAACCAATGGAAGATCCATCGCCCAATAATTTCTCAAAACCACCAATATCATGTGGTGTTGAAATAATTAAAATCTCTTTAATCCCCGCCAACAATAAAGTCGATAGCGGGTAATAAATCATGGGTTTATCATAAACAGGCATTAGTTGCTTGCTTACTGCGATTGTCAACGGATAGAGTCTGGTTCCGGAACCTCCGGCTAAAATTATTCCTTTCATATAATAAGGTGTGTTTTTGTCAGTTTTAATTCTTTTAGAATTTCGGTGTTGTGGAAAGAGATTTGATCGAATAATTTGTGAACTTTGAGTCGCGAAATAGTTTCGGATTTATTCAAAATTCCCGTTTCAAAAAGTCGAATTACGGTATATAATGTATCATTTGCAACCGCTCCTTTCACAATGTCGTATCCATGAAGATAATATTCTTTTCTGTTTTTAATTACGAAATCAAGCCATTGTTCATCGGCTACCTTGAAATCCAAAATTTTATATTTCTTATTTTCAAAAACAGCATCATTTATTTCAAATTCGGAAACGAATGCTTCTTTTGCCGCCTCTCTGTTTTTTTTAATTAAAGCCCATTTCTGCGCTTGTTCTAATACTGTTGTCGTATAGAATCCTTTGCCAAAATCAACCAATCTTTGATTATCTAAAATTTTCGGCGTTTCAATTTCTATGACTCCTCCGTGATACAATTTCATTTTTTATGATTGATAAAATCTTCTATTTCCTGATAAATGTAATGCGGACTTTGCGTATGCAAAACCTCAAATCCGTTTTTAATAAAATCGAAAACATGATATTTTTTAAAATCGTTTAATGCTTTTTTTTGAGCATATTTCTTTTCTGTTCTGTACAATTCCAGACAGAAAATAATAAATTTTTCTATGTTGTTCAGCGTGTTCATTACAAATAATCTACGCTCATTGTTTTACCAGTCTTTTGCTCATATTCCCACATTTCATAAAGTTTTTCTGTGCTGAAATACCAAAATTTGGTTTCTTCTTCCGAAAGTTTTTCAAATAACTCGGAATCATAGAGAACAACCAACGCATTTTCAAAATCCAAGTTCTGCTTCTCCATCAGCAGAGAAACCAAATCCTGAATAATATTAGGAAAAATCGCATTAAACTGTTCTTTATTCATTGTTTAAAAACCTTTTTTTGTAATTATTTCTTCAGCGGCTTGATTTATTAAACTTGTTAAATTATTATTAATTGCAGTTGATATAAAAAACAATTCATTTCTTTCTGTGAGATTTCCCCCAATTTTTTTATAAAAAAGAATCATTTCTTTTAGTTTGTCCTCTGAAATAATTGAAAATGAATTGTAAAGTGTTTGTTTTTTAAATTTTTCATAATCAAAATTTTCGACAATTAAATTTAAATCATTTTTATCTAAAACCTTTACATACTTACCATTTATTTTTTTGTTCATTTTACTATAAAGGAAAGTAAATGAATATTCTTGTAGTGATTTTTTGTAATTTGAGACTTCTAAAAATTCGTCAATTAATTTTTCTTGATTTCCTTTTGGTATTGCAACAGAAGGGGGCGGAGTTTGGGCTAGTAAAAAAATAGAAATAAAAGCAAAAAATATGAAGAATGTTTTTTTCATTTTTTAAGAATATTGTTTATTATAATAATCTTGATAGTTTCCGCTGGTTACATTCTCCAGCCATTCTTTGTTTTCCAGAAACCAATCGATGGTTTTTCCTAAACCTTGCTCGAAAGTTACGGAAGGTTCCCAACCGAGTTCTTTGTTCAATTTAGAAGCATCAATGGCATAACGTAAATCGTGTCCTGGTCGATCTTTCACGTAAGTAATTAATTTTTCTGAATGACCTTCTGGATTCCCCAGTTTTTCATCCATTTGTTTAATGAGTTCTTTCACCAAATCGATGTTTTTCCATTCATTAAAACCACCGATATTGTAGGTTTCTCCCGTTTTTGCTTCAAAAAATATTTGATGAATCGCTTTTGCGTGATCGATCACAAACAACCAATCTCTCGTATATTTTCCGTCACCGTAAATTGGAAGCGATTTTCCATTCAAAATATTGGAAATACAAAGTGGAATTAATTTTTCCGGAAAATGATTCGGACCGTAATTATTGGAACAATTTGAAATGATAAACGGCATTCCATAAGTATTTCCATAAGCGCGGACCAAATGATCAGATGCTGCTTTACTGGCGGAATAAGGAGATTTCGGATCGTAAGCAGTGGTTTCTAAAAAGAAACCTGTTTCGCCTAAACTCCCGTAAACTTCATCGGTAGAAACGTGATAGAATAAATTCTTTCTTGTTTCATCAGGGAAATTTCCGTGTTGATGATCTGGGTTCAGGGTCCAGAATTCTCTGGCTAAATTTAAAAGATTTGCCGTTCCGTTGACATTGGTATTGATAAATGCATTTGGATCGGTGATGCTTCTGTCCACATGACTTTCTGCAGCTAAATGAACAATTGCGTCAGGGTTATATTTTTCAAAAACTCTACGCAATTCATCCACATTGGTAATGTCTGCTTTTTCGAAAATGTAATTGGGTTCGTTTTCGATGTCTTTTAAATTTTCAAGATTCCCGGCGTAGGTCAAAGCATCGAGATTGATGATTTTGGATTCAGGATGTTTCTTTACAAATTCACGAACGACGTGCGATCCGATAAAGCCGGCTCCACCGGTGATGATTATGTTTTTCATAGAAATTGAATGCTTAGTGTTTGAGTGATTGGGTGTTTGAGTTAAACGTTTAAATTAATTCAAAAATACTGAAATCTTAAAAATTCCTTTCTGTGAAGGTTGGCAAATTTTGGTCTTTTTCAGAAAGAATGATTGCTTCCTTGGGAAGTTTCCAGTCGATATTCAAATCTTTATCATTCCAGATGACACTTCCTTCGGATTTTTTATTATAGAAATTATCGCACTTGTAGGAGAATATGGCTGTTTCACTTAAAACTGAAAAGCCGTGTCCGAAACCACGTGGGACGTATAATTGTAATTTATTTTCCGGAGTTAATTCCACACCAAACCATTTCCCAAAAGTTTCTGAATCTGGACGAAGATCTACCGCCACATCGAAAACTTTTCCTTCCAAGCAAGAAACCAATTTGGCTTGTGCATGTTCGCCTTTTTGCAAATGAACACCACGCAAAACGCCGTAAGATGATTTTGAAATATTATCTTGTACGAAATGACCATTCAATCCGGTGAGTTCTTCAAATTTCTGTTCGTTGAATTTTTCGTAAAAATATCCGCGTTCGTCTTCGAAAACGGTAGGTTCAATGATATAACAGTCTTTTAAAGGAGTTTCTTTAATTTTCATAAAAAGGCTTTATTTTTAAACAGTTGCACTGTAAATATTTTCAATTATTTTCAGCACCTGAATACTGTCATTGGTGGTGGTATGAATTTTTTTTCTCGCTCTTAAAAAGTCGATTACGTTTTTGTAAAGATACTGATGATTTTGTGCCGAACCTTTAAAACTTCCATAGTCATTTGGAAGATTGGTTGTGGGCAATTCTGGTACGATATAATCTTTAACAATGCATTTTTCAACATGATTCATATATTGCCCGCCTACTTTCACTGAACCGTTTTCTGCAATAATGGTGAGCGAACTTTCTAAATTTTCATGCCACACCGAGGTAGAAAAGGTGAAGCTTCCCATACCACCTGAATTAAAATCAAAGGTTATAATACCACTGTCTTCAAATTCGGTTAACTCCGAATGGTTAAAGTCGGCAAACTTGGATTTAATATTGGTAATATCTCCAAAAAGCCAATACATGATATCGAGATAATGGGAAAATTGCGTGTAGAGTGTACCGCCATCCAATTTTTTTGTTCCTCGCCAAGAATCAATCGTATAATATTGATTATTCCGGTTCCAAAAACAAGAAATCTGAACCATAAATATTTTTCCTAAAATTTCGGATTCAATTAAATCTTTCAACCACAAAGCCGGTGGCGAAAACCGATTTTGCATCACTGGGAAAATATTAACTTTCTTTTCTAAAGCTAATTTTTCTAATTCTTCCGCTTCTACCGAATTAAGGGTGATCGGCTTTTCAATAATCACATCAATTCCTTCTTCAATCAGTGTTTTTGCTTGTTCAAAATGCAAACCATTTGGCGTACAAATAGCAACGATATCCGCAATTATCGAACTTTTTATAAAGTCTTGTAAAGAATAAAAACAAGGAACTGGAGTTGAATTGCTTATTTCCTCTGTTTTAAATTTCGGATCGATTAAGGCAACTAGCTCATAGTCATGGTTTTGAGAGACCATTTCTACATGCTTTTTACCGATATGCCCGTAACCTAAGATGGCTATTTTTACTTTATTTTCCATTGAAAACCAGATATTTTTTACAAATAGTTATTTTTTTTGAATTTTGCAGACCGTCAGTATTTTTTTCAGAATCTACGATTAGTGCTTGATAATCGTGTAAAATGTATCAAAAATGATTTTAATATCTTTAAATACATTATTATCTTTAATGTATTTCATATTCAAATCTAATTTTTCAGGCATTATCTGTTCAATATATAATCTCTCCGGAGTGTCGCTCGCTGAGAGCAAATCATTCTCATTTCTAAACTTTATGGAGGCATAATCGGTGATTCCCGGAAGAACAGACAATACTTTTTTCTGTTCGTCATTGTATAAATCGGTGTATTTTTTAACTTCTGGTCTGGGACCTACAAAAGACATCTCGCCAAAAAGCACGTTGAAAAGTTGTGGTAATTCATCCAGTTTATATTTACGGAGATAATAACCGATACTGGTTATTCTGGGATCCCGACTTCCGACGGTGAGTGCTCCTTTTGAAAAAGAATCAGGTCTCATGGTTCTAAATTTAAAAACTTTGAAAATACGGCCATTCAACCCAACTCTTTCCTGTTTATATAAGATTCCGCCTTTACTGTCTGACCATATTAAAAGTGAAACTATTATATAAAACGGTGAGAGTATTATAATCCCTATAACGGACAAAATTACATCAAAAATCCTTTTCATTAAATGACCTTTTTATACGCTTTTTCAATGGATTCACAGATAAAATCAATTTGTTCAGCAGTCAATTGTGGATAAATTGGCAGCGAAATCTCTCTCGAATAATTGTGATAAGCGTTTGGATAATCATCGACCCTGTAACCCAAATCTTTAAATAAAGTCAATAAAGGCATTGGGATGAAATGTACGTTTACAGCAACTTCATCTTCTGCTATAGAAATCATCATCGCATCTCTTTGTTCCTCCGTGATATTATTTATCCTTAATGCATATAAATGATAGCATGAAGTCCTCGTATCATCGGCAATTATCGGCAATTGCGCCCATTCTTTTCTGCTGAAAAACTCATGGTACTGCTCGGCAACTCTTTTTCTCTGCGGTAAAATCTCCGTATTGTATTTTTTTATTTGTGCTAAACCCAATGCGGCACATATATCCGGCATATTTATTTTTAACCCTTGAAAAATAATATCATATTTCCAACTGCTTCCGCCCCCTTGTGATTTTGTGAAAGCATCTTTCGTTTGACCGTTTAGGGTCCAAAGTCTCATTGTTTTATACTCTTCTGAGTTATCAAAAGGCGCAGGCAGATTGATGCAGATTGCACCACCTTCAGCCGTTGTAATGTTTTTCACTGCATGAAATGAAAAAATCGTGATATCGGTAACTGATCCTGCCGGTTTATTTTTATAAAATGCACCCACTGAATGA
>NZ_JBAVFG010000249.1:0-13580 GCF_049588135.1 Kaistella sp.
AGGAGCAGGATGCCATTCACACCGTTAGGGTGATAGGTTCTGATCAACAGAAGATCCATGATTATGGGGTACCTGAGACATTGACGATCTGCAGCGCATTATACACGCCGTTTTTCAGCTCGTAGAACGTACCGTTGACTTCCTGATAGAAATTGATTCCGAACACGAGGAATCGTGGGTTGACGGTGGCATCCGAGAGATTATTGTTCAGCTGCACCGCCGTGGTGATGACGGTATCAATCGGCAGCATGGGGGTTGCATTCTTCTCGGAAACAAATGTTTCGGTTTCGAAGTTGATGTCCATTGCAGCAGCAACCATTTTATAATGGGTGCTTCCTGAGGGAGCTCCGAGACTTTCCGTTGGGATGAACGGTTCAACTTCGACCACCGTATCACCGGTCACCCGATCAATAGTCGCGGTAAACGGTGCGGAGATGGAGTGTGCGAGTTTGCCGTGGATATTGAATTCGAATCCCAATAGCAATTCCGCTTCCCCATCGATTACATTTCGCTGACCTCTAGGATTGATGGCATCCATCTGGATGACCTTCACCATCTCTTTGGTGAGTCTGCTTACCATTCTTCGGTCTGCCGAAGTTCTGAGCAGGTTCTGAATGGATGTTCGCAGGGTTTTCCCTGCTTTCCCTGCTCTTCCAAATTCTGCCATGTTTTCGCGGGTTCTTTGGAATCTGGGATCATTTTGGAGACGCTCTGCGCTGATTCCGCCTTTTTCTCTTGCCATGTAGCCGTCTTTGGTACGATAGAAGGTGATGTCCCCCATGAGCGGCATCCCCGCAAAGCGGGATATAGCGGACAGCGGGACGGGTCTGGTAAGAGGCGAAAATTTTGTTGCTCCTTATTAATTAACTGATCATGCTCTTTCCTGCGGCTGCAAACTTTAGGGGAAGGGCGTTTTTTTTGTTGGGTGCTGGATGAATGATGCTGGGTAACCCGCAATGGTCACATCAGCGCATTATCAAATCATTACATTGATTCTTCGGATTGCTTTAGGGGAAAGCGTGTAGAAACACTTTTACAAGTGGGGGTCACTTTCCCGCTAAAGACCAATCCTTTTGTTATTTGATGCTTGATTCTTGGTGATTGAGCGGAGCCGAAATCACCTTGTACGTGGCTTCGGCTTCGCTCAGCCACCGGAAATTATCGGATTGCCTTAGGGGAAAGCAAAACACAAATGATGAAGAAAAGAAATACTTCCCCACTAAAGACAAATCCATTGAAGAGCATTGATATGAATGTGAGGAGCTCTTATGAGGTGTCGGTAAAATTGTTGACGAATTGATTCATGATGATAGCATGAAAATTATTGTAGCAAGGGGTTTTTATAAACCTGACTTCCCGCGAAGCAATTAAGCCGCAATGGTTGTGCACACCATTGTAAGTGTCGTAGATACTTTATTTTGAAAAGCGGGCTTAGAAGGAGTAGAGAAAAGCGAACAGCATGAAAAACAAAAACGGCATGGAACTCTACTTACCGGATTGAGGTACTGGTTACCTGACAACGATAAGAGAGCCCACGCCTAGGTCGTGAGCATCTTGCTTATCCTCTCGTGTCATAAAATTACCAGTTTTCGAATTGAGATTCTAAGCAATAGCTTCTATAATTCTTTGAAGTATCGCAAAGTTACATTTTTGGATGTAATCTTGAGGCAAATATAATAAATGTTTTTATTTAATGGACTATAGTCCTTAGTTTTTTTATTGATTTTTCATTCATTTTGTATTTATGCATGAATCTTTAGATGAAATAGAGCGTTTTATTATAAATAAAGTTAGAGAAATTAGAAAAAGCAAAGGCATTAGTCAAACTAAATTATCATTAGCTATAGGTAAAAGCACGACTTTTATTGCTGATATTGAAGCACCATCTAAAAAAGCAAAATACAATGTCATTCATTTAAATCTAGTTGCAATAGCCCTCGAATGTTCTCCAAAAGATTTTTGGCCTGAGAATTCTATTCTAGAAAAAAAATATGATTTTATAAAAAAAATCGAAATAAAGAAATCCTGACGAGAGTTAGGATTCTTGATTTATAAAAGGGTTAAATGACCCTTTTTTTGTGTTTTGGGGGAAACCGTAATTGGGATTAAAAAGTTGTTTGTAATTTAGACTCCAAGAAAAAGCAAATACTTTTTATATATTTGATTTAATAAGAATGTTTTAATATAGTCGTATAAATACACGCAGATTTGGACGGCTTTATATGATTTTGTCATAGATATAAACGAGTTAGCAGAAATTATAACCACGTAAAACTCTCAATCAAAGATGCCAAATCTAGCAAACGAAATTCTAGAATTCTTTTCAATTAATACTATAAGTAATTCATTTGTAAAAAAACAAACACCAAAATCTATTGATGAATTTGTAAGTCAAGCACAACATATTGATTCGTTAGATTTGCATAAATTCGTTAAAACAATAAGTATTTTAAAAAATGAAGGTCATTTAATTTCTGCAGGACTGCTTCCAAATGGAAATATTCCTATTGCAAATGAGTTACTAATTGCTCCAAGTTATGATGAAGAATTTGCTGATTATGGTTCATATAATTTTCTTATTCATGGATTCGTATCCATAGCAGAGACATTCTCAAATTCCGTAAGACCAATTGTCGTTCTTTCGAAGGACGGAATTCCAGACATTGGTACAGCATTTCTTTTAGGAAATATACATACTATTATAACAGCTAGGCATGTAGTTGAAAATGCGAAATTAATTACTATAACAAATGACATGGGAGAGTTTGCGAAAATTAAACATATAAGCTTCCCTAATGATAAAAACATCGACATTGCGTTCATTCTTATTGAAAATTTTGTTTTTTCTCATTGCAAGCCTTTTAATGCAACAAATGCAAAAATTCTTGAAAATGTTTTAACAATTGGATACCCTCCAATTCCCGGATTTGATGCTTTTCAACTATACGAAATATCTTCTATTAACAATAGTTACAAATTTTCAAATGGGCAGATAATAGGAAAAGAAAACTCGTATCTAGACGGAATCGAATATTTAATTCTTAATGCTAAAGTAAAAGGAGGAAATAGTGGTAGTCCGGTCATTAACAATAAAGGGAATATTGTAGGAATGGTAATTCAAATTCCAATGGATTCAAAAGATGCAGAAAAAATAGACAAATTGGGGTATGGAATTGTAACTCCTTTTTCTGAAATAAGAAAATATTTAAACGGTTCAGAAAAATTTGTGGAACTTACTACGTTCATTTGCGAAAATAATAAAGAAGGGGCAATTATGATAAAATAACTTCTGCAATAGCTAAGCTTTCGTTTTGTCTGCAAGACAAGAAATGAAAGCGTGGTTATTAAAGATATAAAATCCTGACGAGCGTTGGGATTTCTAGTTTTTACGGGAAGACGTAATTGGGATTGAAAAAACATTACTATCTTAGTATGGAAATGAAATACTGGATTGATCATTTTTACTAGTGGGCGTTTTTTTCGGAATTATAGAAATTTTTAAAAAAAATATGGCAAAAAAAATAGTAAATTTATTCCCGTACGACGAACCAATCCAGTTTTATTACAAAATAAACTGGACCAACTGAAATTAGCAGTTAGTCTACACGGGAAAAATATAGATGCCGTAACAAAATCACATGATAATCATATAACGATGTTAAGTAATTTTGCAAGACATGATGTTAAAAATTCTGTGCAAAGTATGGATAGTATACTTAGTACTAACTCACTAGATGAATTAAACGAAAAGCACCTAGCTTCTTTAAAGTTAAATTTGGGGATTATTAGAGAAACAATTGATAATTTTTCTAAATTAGTTCCTTATAGTGAAAAAGACACGTTTGATTTTAACCAATTACTATCGGCAGTTGAATTGTTAAATAGGGAAAGTTTCTATGTTAATAAAATAGAATTTATTAAAGAAATACCGGAAGGTGAATTTAGTTTTAATTTACCTTTTCAGTCTGTTTTACAGATGCTTAATAATATAATTATTAACGCAATCAAAGCGTTTGGAAATTCAGTAGACAAAAAAATTAAAATTTCAGTAGAATTTAATAGTGATGATTTTAATATCAGAATTTTTGATAATGCTGAAAAAATTCCTTTCAAAAATATTAATTCTATTTTTGATTATGGCAATTCTTCGACTGGTGGTTCGGGAATTGGTCTATTTCATGCAAGATATTTATGTGATTTATATGAAGGAAATATTAGTGTAGTTGAAATAGAGGATAATAATGATTTTAATAAATATTTTTTAATAAATTTACCAATAATAAAAGAGCAACAATGAAAAGAAGTGTTTTAATAATTGACGATGAAAAGGATCAAGCAGAAGGTTTAAATAAGGCCTTGTCTAAATTGTTGACTAATACTTCATTTGAATATGCATATGAAGAAAAAGGTATATTATCTTCAATTGAGAACCATTATTTTTCAGTGGCAGTTGTTGATTTAAGAATGGATAAATTTTCATTTGATGTTATTCAATTAATAGGTAAGATTTTTAAAATCAATCCTTTCGCAAAAGTAATAATTGTCTCCGCTTTTACAGGTGAATACTTTAGTCAAATTAAAGATTTATTACTCACCGGCAAGGTAATAGATGTTATTGATAAAATTGAGTTTGACAAGTTTGTACCCTTACTAGAAAATTCAATATCGAAATATCACGATGAGTTATTTGATGATCCCTCAGAAATTAATACGGCTCTACTTGAATTTTATTCACAAGCAAAAAATGAAAAGGAAGCATTTAAGAAAGGTGAAAAATTTGAACATTTTGTAAGTTTACTTTTTCAGTCGATTGGTTTCAATAATGTGAATAAAAGAGTTAAAGACAAGTCTTTAAATGAAGTTGATTTGATAATTCGAAATGAAATTGATGATGGTTTTTTAAATAAATTTGGAAAATATATACTGATTGAATGTAAGAATAAGCCTGAAGATAAAGTAGATAAAAATACATTTATTGTATTCAGTAGTAAATTAAAACATACAAATGGTTTAGCGGAACTAGGTATTATTGCTACAACTGGTTATATTACAAGAAATACCTATTTAGAAGCCATTCGAGATTCAAGTGAGGTACGGAAAATTATTTTTTTATCAAATCCTGAATTTGAAAAACTTATTTTGGCGAAAAACAAATTGGATGAATTTAAATTAATTATTGATAATCAAGTTAAAGACAATTAAAAAACAACCCGGACGTAGACAAGTGACTCCTGAAGTTAAAACAAAATATGCGGATGTGAAACCCCGCAAACATAAACAAGGGGGTTCGAAATGAGTTTTTCTATTTAAAATCCTAATGAGAGTTGGGATTTTTGCTTTATGGGACACCGTAATTGGGATTGAAAAGATGTTTGTATTACAGTCGAGAGAAGCTAGCGAAACAGAAAGGAGTAACAGCTTTACCATACCAACACCGTAAATTTTGTGGTAATATTCCCATAGGATAAGAGTTTAATAAAATGGTCGTTTTGTTCCACGGGTAAGAAATGAAAGGCTAGCTATTATATATCCAGTTTTGTTGAAGGAGTTTTTCGAGGAGAAATATAAAATTTCGGTTTCGTAACCAATTTCTTCGATGGCGCTGATTTGCAATTTTCTTACATCCTATTTTAATTTACAACAATGGAAAAAAGCAATATCATTAACCGTACAAATTTATTTTATCTTGAAATTTCCAGTAAAATATTGTCTCAAAAAGAATATCAAATTCTTTACAAAATGATTATTGAAAAAAAATCAGTTGATTTATTAGCGGCTGAATTAAATATACCACCTTCAAGGGTAAATTTAATTTATGAGCGATTATTGCTGCACGTAAAAGCATTCGTTGCAAAGTTGAACAAGATCGATATTACGAAAGAAAAAAGAAAAATATTGCGAGAAAAACATTTGATTGGATACAAAACAAGAAAGAATACTAATTTGCATAAACTTTTATTAGGTAGGAAAATCTTAGATGGTAATTTTCCATTCAGTCTCCGCTTAACTAATATGTTAAATTCATTAGAACTGTTTACGATAGAAGAACTAACAAAAATACCTTTAAGCGATTATCTTAAGTTTCGCGGCTTTAAGACCAAATGCATGATTGAACTTATTGAATTTATTGAATTTGAAAATTTAGAATTTTATTTTGAAAGGTTCGTTGCTTTCAAAAAACAATATCATAAAAAATGACTTGTTGCTTCTTTTTCATTGCGTTAAAAAAAAGAACCCCAAACACTCAAAAACCCAATCACTTAATCATAAACCCCGAATCTCCACAAATATCAATTATAAAACAATCAACAGATTAAGTCTTTTTTAACAAAAAACCATGAAATCGTTAAGGAATGTTAATTTTTAATAAAATATTTCCTATTTTAGTTGCAAACAAATTTGCATGAAGCAACTCTACATTAGTATTTTAAGTTTCTCAGTATTCATAGGCGTTTCCGCACAGAAAATTCAATGGCAAAAAGACATCAAATCTTCCACCCAGGATTTTCTTTCTGC
This sequence comes from Kaistella sp., assembly GCF_049588135.1. Lineage (GTDB taxonomy): Bacteria > Bacteroidota > Bacteroidia > Flavobacteriales > Weeksellaceae > Kaistella. The sequence continues at coordinate 6,517 of NZ_JBAVFG010000249.1, forward strand.
TATGACGACCACGATTGACGGGCAGGTTCTGCTTTCGGGAAGTTCTATTAACCAAAAATCACAACAAGTTTCAACGGAAAATACCCCATCCAACAGAGGTTACGATTACCATGTCGTGAAACTCGACCAACAGGGAAATAAAATATGGGACAAATACTTTGGCGGAACAAGGCACGATTATCTGATGTCATCTATTGCCACAAAAGAAGGTGGGTTTTTATTGGCTGGAACTTCATTTTCTAACCAGTCGGGAGATAAAAAAGAGAACAATCTTGGAGGTTCAGATGTTTGGCTGGTTCGCCTCGATGAAAATGGTGAGGAACTTTGGCAAAAAACATTAGGAACCAAAAGCAATGATGAAGCATCATCGGTCGTTCAGTCGATAGATGAAGGCTTTTTTGTGGCAGGAAACATTAATGCCAATAAGCAATTATTCGGATCAAAAGATGTATTTGTTTCAAAGTTGGATAAAGGAGGAAAACTTATCAACACCACCATTCTAGGCGGAAAAGGATTGGATGAAGTTCAGGAAATGATTCCTGCAAAAGATGGCGGAGCGGTGGTTTTGATCTACTCTACTTCAGGAAAAACGGAGAATATCAGTCCATCAAATGGTGATGATTTTCAAAACAAAACCCCTCAATCATCCAACAACAACCCAAGCAATCAACCGAAAGAAAACCACGGAATCAATATTCTCGATTCTCATTCATCATCAGACAACAAAAACGGACAACCGACCACCATCAACTACCAACCAAAAACAGAAGATGGTTTTGGCGCAGGCGATTATTGGATCGTAAAACTGGATAAAAACGCCAATGTAGAATGGCAGAAAACCTATGGTGGAATTGATGATGACCGACCGAAAACCATTGCTTTTACTGAAAACGGGTATGTCATTACCGGAGAAAGCAGAAGCAGTTCTTCGGGCAATAAAAAAGAAAATATCAAAGAAGGAACAGATCTCTGGATCATCAATATCAATGAAAATGGAAACGAAATCTGGCAGAAAAATTACAGCTTCGGGAACCGGGATGTAGCCATGAGCTTGGATGTGATCCGACGAACCAACAAAAACAACCAAAGTGAAGACAAAGGTTTTCTGATTGGCGGCTACACCCAAGCGGAAGAAAAGATACAAACCGACGATGAAAAATTCTGGATGCTTTATATTGATACGAACGGAAAAGAAGAATGGCGCAAGCATGTAGAAGGCAAATCGAAGAAGAAAGAAGAGCGTTTGGTTTCTGCAAAACTACAAAATGACGGAACTTTTCTTTTAGCCGGAACGAGTGCAGAAGAATTGGGACAGGAAAACTGGAAGATCCTAAAATTGGGCAGCAAGGAACTAGAAGATCTTATAGAGAAAAAGGAGATCAGAATTTACCCAAATCCTGTGGAGGATTATTGTTATGTGGAGATTGGTTTCCCGTTACAAAATAATGAAGAAGTTGAAATTGCGCTGTATGATATGAGCGGCAGGCAAGTGCAGCTCTTAAAAACAAAACAAAAAGTTACTAAAATTAAGACTTCTGCTTTACCGCAAGGTGTTTATATTGTGACTGCAACGACTCCTGATAAATCTTTTAACTCTAAAATTGTGAAGAAATAAGATGAAAAAAGTAATTTATAATACTCAAATAATACTTTTATTATTTTTAAGTGTGTTTTTTAAAAGCCAAGACAACTCCCTATCATCATCGGTTCTTACGCCTATAGCTAATCAAACGGGGGTGCCAGATATTTTTTTTCCTTTGGCAAGCCTCTCTGCTGCAAAAGATTTTACTCTAAATTTTGGTTTAACATATAATCCCAATTCCTACAAACCCACACAATATTGTGGGCAAATAGCTAGAAACTGGATGTTGTCGGGTAGTAACTTTACAATAACTAGACAGGTAATAAGTGAGATAGATGAGTCTTTACCATCTTGGTCAGAATGGGATGACATTTATTATTATAACCTTAATGGAGAACAGGGAAGTTTTATGTTTGTAAAATCCGGAGTTTTTCCAAATGACTTACATATCAAAAAACTTACTCCAAGTAATCTTATTATTGAATTTGAAAGAGTTCAAACTACGAATGAGTTTCAAGCACGTCCGGTCATTTTTTTTAAAATATCTGATAGAAATGGATATAAATACACTTTTTCGGATTATGATAGCCAAAAAATAATAATCCCTGGTGCTAATGGTAGCCAGCCTAAATATGATATGAGAAACGTTTTTTATATCGTAAATATCACAGATGCAAAGAATAAACAAATTGCTACTTTTCAAAATAAGAAATATATAAAATATGAAGATCATAGTAACAATACTATAATTAATGCATGGACTTATTTACCTAAAGAAATAATTACAAATTATGGGAAGATTATAATTGATCACGGAGATAGCGGATTAGACTGGAATTTGCACGATCGTTACTATTTCAAAAATTTTACTTTGTTAGATCATAATGGAAAATTTGTTACAAAAAATGAATTGAATATAAATAATGGTAGTTATAGCTATTATGATGTCGAACTATTTGAGTCAATCGAAGCACAAATAATTAAAGTACGCTATTTGACTAGTATTAAGAAAATAGACAAAAAATTAAAGGTCATAGATGAAACTACATATAAGTATACATACTCACCTCCTTCAGTTGCAACATGGGGAAGTCCTATACCATTATGGACATATCAAAGACACGATTTTTTAATGAACGGTTTATTAAATACCGTAAAATTTTCTTCAGGTGCTAAAATTGAATATGATTTTGGAGTACATACATTGAAGTTGAATCCGCCAATTGATTATAATACTCCTGCATACATTAATTCAATACAAAGTGTTTATAGTGGAGAAACATCTCCATTTAGTTTCAAACAAAAAACAGATTCTATTGCCTTTGATTCTCATGTCACTAAAAAATACTATTTAAATAATCTTCAAAAATCTCCGAATAGCAGAATATATATAAAATTTTTTAAAGATGAAATTTACCCATGGAATAATAATCCTCAACCTGATACAAAGGGATCGCCTATTCTTGATCCAAAACTTGCTTATAAAGTAAAAAATTATATTCAGGGAAATTCGCAAGAAATAGAAGATTTATATTCATCAGGTTATGTTGTACGTGCAGATGCTAATCCCTATCTAGAAATAACAGGGTCTGGAGGGAATGGCTGGTTTGAAATCTATGAAAAACTTTGGTCAGAACCACCTTATATTCTATTGAATCAAAATGCAATTTCAGATACTGGAGTCAAAATTGAACAAATAAAATATTCTGACAGAAGCTCAAATTTCACTCCTTATGATCCGTCTTATTTTCTCCGAAAGACAATTACGTTTGATTATAGTTTGTTCAATGAGCCTGGAGTTTCGAGTGGAAAATTAGTTCTTGATGAAGGTACTGAAACGGTTATTTACAAAAATATAAAAATTCTGGAAAGCGATAAGCCAGGTTACATCAAGTACTCTTATAAAGTACCAGATGACTATCCTTCGTATAACCCTTCAGCCAATAGTCCTTATGCAATTTGGCAACCATTTTTTAATTTCACAAAGAAAGGTGTATTATCCTCTAAAGAGATTTATGATGCAAACAACACCAAAAAATTGGCGGTAAATATTGACTATACATTTCCACCTTATGAGGTATTGGTACCATTCGAAGAAAATTATATTCCCCAAAAGGTAACAACAAACGAAACCTCTAATGATTCGCAAGGAAATACATTAGCTACAAACACCGAAAAAAGTTTTAATCAAGATAATAATAATCTTATCAAAGACAAAAAAACAACTGCGGATGGAATTATTGTAGAAACAGACTATAAATATGCTGCCGAAAAAAATAATACTAAACTTTTAGGTGCAGGAATGCTTTCTGTACCCTTGGAAGTTACTCAAATACAGAATGGTGTTCAAATAGGTAAAGTAGAAACTTTCTACGATCATACAGGTAATTATTTTCCGTCATCAGTAAAATCGTACGGAATTAATAATGTTCTGATCAACGAAGAAAAAAATGACATTTACGATTCCATGGGTAATGTGCTGCAGTCTTCTTCAAAAGGAGGAACATCAACTGCATATATTTATGGGTACAACGGAACTTTATTACTGGCAAAAATAGAGGGTGCAAAATATGAAGATGTTATGACTGCTTTCGGTCAGTCGGCAGGAATAGAAGCCTACAAAAATCTTGAAATTTACATGAAATCTAATGAAGATATTGATGATTCTTCCGAAGAGACTTTAAGACAGAAATTAGATGAATTCAGATTGATGAATGCCTTTAAGAATTACCAAATTACCACCTATACATACGACCCATTAATTGGTGTTAAAAGCGTCACTTCTCCAAGTGGAAACAAAGAATATTACTATTATGATGATTTTAATCGATTAATAAGAGTTGAAGATATCAACCACAACGTGATCAAGGAAAATAAGTATAAAAATAATCTTATTGATTAAAATAAACTAATACGATGAAAAAAATATTTCTATATACTTTCGCATTGCTTTGCTTATTCGGTAAAATTACTGCACAAACTTTTACACCAAACCAAACCTACAATTATACCCGTGTATTTTTAGATTCAGTTACAGTAGGTTCATCCAATTATAATACTGCCCAATCTGTCCAAAATGTTCAGTACACCGACGGATTGGGAAGGCCAAAGCAAAGCATCTCAATCAACGCCATTAAGGCAGGACAGGACATTGTTACGTCTTATTTTTACGACACTAATGGAGTACAGACCAAACAGTATATGCCAGTTTCTGTTGCTTCACAAGGCGGAATGATGCAAAGCGTTACAGAAGCCAATATCAATTCCTATCACAACGTTCCCAATGCCTATTCCGAAGTTGCTTTCGATGATTCACCATTGCAGCGGGTTACAAAATCTGCAAGTCCAGGTAGCGATTGGAGCATGTCTTCCGGTAACATCAAAGAGTTTTCTTATGAATTTAATGAAATGAATACTGTAAAAAAATATTCTTCTACATTAGATATTACTACATTTACTAATTCGTTGAATGATAATGGTTTTTATACGGTAAATACCTTATATAAAAACTCGGTAAAAGATGAAGACGGCAATATTTCTTCTACTTATAAAAACGGATTAGGACAACCCATCATGACTCGGGTTAAAAATGGAAGAACTAATCTTGATACCTATTATGTTTATAATCAATATAACCAACTCACTTTCATTATTCCACCTTTAAATCGTGGGGAAATTGCCACAGTTGATGATGTAAAGGAAAAAGTTCTTTATCAATATCGTTATGATGCTTATGGAAGACTGATTGAAAAGAAAATCCCTGGCAAATCAAAGGAATTTTATGTGTATGATAAAGAAAACCGCATCATCATGTCCACTGATGAGAAGCTGAAAGCCGAAGGACAATGGTCTTTCATTAAATATGACCAACAAGGAAGAACCATATACACGGGACTTTGTACGGGCAGCGAAAGAGCAGTAGAGCAAACTAATGCAGATGGCTCCGCTTTGCTTTTTGAAACCCGCACTGAGAACGCTCCTGGTTTCTCTATTATTGGTTTAGGCATATATTATACAAAAAGCACTTACCCTACTGCTGTCACGGAAGTTTTATCCATCAATTATTACGATGAATACCCTGCCGGAATTACCGTGACAAAACCTAAAGATATTGATTCTCAACCTACCCTGTCCTCTAATATTACAGAGAGTCACAGTACAAAATCATTGCTCACTGCATCTTTTGTAAGAAACATTGGTAATACAGGCTGGAACAAAACCCTGTTTTGGTACGATACCAAAGAGCGGCTTATTGGCAATTATAAGATTAATTATCTGAGCGGAACAACCAGAACCGAAATGAAACTGGATTTTCCGGGAAATATTACCGAATCAAAAGTCTTTCACAGCAGAGCCTCTTCTAATGCAGATGTGGTGGTAAAGCAACGGTATGTATATTCGCAGCAAAATCTCCTCGTAAAACATTACCACCAAGTCGATACCGAACCTGAAGAGCTACTAGAAGAATTGACCTATGATGATCTTGGGCGGGTTACCAATAAAAAAGTTGGAAATAACTTGCAGTCCATCGATTATAGTTACAATATACGAGGTTGGTTAACGGCAATAAATGACCAAAACAATTTGGGAGATGATCTCTTCGCTTTTAAAATCAATTTCAACCAAAGAGATGGTGAAGAATCCCCCAACAATGATTATCCGGAAATGAAAGTAAAGCCCAGATACAATGGGAGTATTTCCGAAACCTCATGGTCTTATTTTCCGGATATTATTGAACGGTATGGCTATGTATATGATCCGTCGGGCAGGCTTCTTGCAGGGCTTTATCAGCCGGAAGGTGACCCATGGCAAAAAAGCAATAGCGAAGTTGCGACCTATGACAACAGAGGAAATATAAAAACCCTTTACAGAACAGCGAACAAACCACTGAAAGGCAGCGTAAGACTTATTGACAATCTGGATTATAACACCTACGATGGCAACAGGGTAACCCGCATTAATGACCTCTCCGGCAATCTAAGCGGATATCAAGGCGGCAACGGATTGGTAGAATACGATGTGAATGGAAATATCACGGCAATGCCCGATAAAGGAATTACCAATATTTCCTATAATTTCCTTAATCTGCCTGTTGCTATCATTAATGAAAATACCACCACATTTCTGTATAGTGCAGATGGTGCTAAATTGAGAAAAATCGTAAGGATTAATGATCACGGGACTTTTGTAAATATCACTACCGAATATCTCGACGGCTTTCAGTATTCTACCCCGAATACCGCAGCCATTAACCATGTTTTTGAAGCACCACTTGCGGGCAGCGGTGCTGAATTGGCAAAAACCGCCTCAGAACCCGAAGCTTTTTTAATGGAAGAATTAGCAGTTGCACCACCCGGAGGAGAAACCGTTATGGAACTGGTTTTCTTCCCCACTTCGGAGGGGTTTTACGATTTCAAAAATAAAAGATATATTTACCAGTACAAAGACCACTTGGGAAATGTAAGGGTCAATTATACCAAAA
>NZ_JBAVFG010000250.1:0-2953 GCF_049588135.1 Kaistella sp.
TTTTGGTATAATTGACCCTTACATTTCCCAAGTGGTCTTTGTACTGGTAAATATATCTTTTATTTTTGAAATCGTAAAACCCCTCCGAAGTGGGGAAGAAAACCAGTTCCATAACGGTTTCTCCTCCAGGGGGCGCAGCTTTTACTTCTTTTTCCGCCATTAAAAAGGCTTCGGGTTCTGAAGCCGTTTTTGCTTTTTCTCTCTATACTCATACTTATTGTTTACGGTTTTAAGTCTTCTCTATTATGAGTGTAATGCTTTCTATTCTTAAATGAAATATTTTTTAATTTTTTGAGTTTTGTAATTGGAAATAAATCTCCATCTAAAATATTAGTAGATTCATAAAACATGAGCATTTCTAAATTCTCTAAATGCTCAATACCTTTTAAAGTTTCTATTTCTCCATCATCAAGAAGAAGTAATTTTTTAAGTTTATGTAATCCCAGTATCTCTGTTATAGAGTTTATTTTTTTACATCTATGAATTTCAAGCTCTTCTAATTGTTTTAGATTTTCAATACCTTTTAAGGAACTGATATTTTTTAAATTTGCTAATCGCAACATTTTTAAATCTATAAGTGTTGATAATCCTTGAAGATTTTCTAATGGAGAATTTAGGATTGATAATTCTTCAATATTTTTAAAGTTAGAGAATACTTCACTATCTTTTTTATTATATCGATTAATAAAAAGTTTTCTCATATTTGATTTTTCAAATAAGGAATCAGAACCCTTAATCCATTCGAAACCACAATCTACAAGTTTAGGAAAAACATTAAAATCTACAGGTGTTTTACTATAAGTCGAAATACTCATGGATTCAATTTCAGTAAGATAATGCAATGGTATCAAAGACTTAAGCCCACCATCTAATATTATTATTGATTTTAATTGAGGGAAGTTTTTTAAAAATTCTATATCACTTCTTTTCCATCCTTTCCCAACATTAAGTTCCAATTCCATAATTTTTTTTTCTTGTAAAATATTTATAAAGGAATCATCCCATAATGTTTTAATTATAGCTCTTAAGCCAAATAATCCTTGTTCAAATTCAATACTGTTATTCATTTTTTTATTTATTTAAGGCATTAAATGCTGTCTTGCAGGACCAATTGGATTTCTTATATTATCCAAGTTATCAACTCCTCCTAAATCTCTTATTCTCAATTGTTCTGCAACTTCTCTAGTGGTTTTTCCACCCAAAACTTCTTTTACAATAACTTGTGCTCCTTCCGGTAATTTTCCTGAATCAATATGTTGCATTAATCGTTTTAGTATATCTTTAGATTGACCTACATAAGTTTTTCCCGATTCTGCAACAAATTCATAAATTCCCTCAATAGTTTTACTTTCCGATTTCAAGAAATTTTTCACAGCACCTTTCATCGGGTTATGACCATAATCAGAAGTTCCTTTAAATATTATATCTCTGATATTTCCAAGGTTTGGACTTTTACCAACTTTATCCCATAGATTTAATTTTACTCCAAAATTTGTTGTACAATGGGCACACACTAATACATTATCTTGTATAATGCTTTCCATATCGGGATTATCTGCAATAGCATATTTTTTTTAAATATCCGTACCACATCACTGTTAAGCTGTGTTAAATCAAATGCTATCAGCTGCATATATCTTTTCTCCTTGTCACTGATCGGTACGGAAAATATGTCGCCTATTTTTGTTACTACTCGTTTTGCCATTACTCAAAATCAGGGTAAATAAAATCATAATACCCCTTTTTTATCCTGTCCACAATCGCATAAGGCGGAATGACAATACCGATTTCTGCATTTCTGTTTTCGCCCAGCAATCTGCCAACTCTCGTAAAATTATCGTCCCCAATGTGCCAAATATGCCAGTTATGGGACAACTTTATAGGTTCTTCACCTTGTTTATGACCATAATCATTAGTGCTTCGGAAAAGTATTTCTGAAAAATCCTCAATGATGTTTGCCTTGCCTTCTTGATTGAAAAAATTTTGTTTTACTCCTACATTAATCATTGTATGAGCGTGAAAATCTGTTTCACCTTTGATGATTTTATCAAAATCCGGTACAGTATCTTCCGTATATTCTTCTTTAAAGGCTCTGATAACATCGCTGTTGAGCTGGGTAAGGTCATTCGTAATGTACTGAAAGTATTTTTTGTTCCCATTATCCAGTTGTACTGAAAAGATATCGCCTTTTTTGGTAACTACTCGTTTTGCCATTTCTTGTTATATTATTTTAAGGAGTTACTCCATACATCCACCAGTTGGCTGGTGCTATGGAATTGATTTGATTGTATAGATTTGGTAAGCCGTGCTGGTTAATTAGATTCTGTTCCCATACACGGGCCTGTGTTCTTGTCAGTCCTGTTGCACCGTCCACGCCATAATAGAATAAGCTAGATTTCGGACCTCCTGCTGCTTCGTGTTCTGCCCAACGTAATGTAGGGTCTCTTTTGGTAATACCTACATATTTCACAATGCCGTTTTCAATGCCTTGATATACAGAATATGCGCCCGCTCTCTCAGCACCTAATTCTGCTTTCAATACACTGGGATTGCGGGTAATTAGTAAAGCTGCAGCACCGAAAAGCATTGCTGCTTGCTTATTTTCAGGTTTCATGTTCGCTATGGCAATACCCAAAACATCCCACATACTGTCCATCATCATTACCCCGCCGTCATTGTACCTTCCTGCATTTGTCATACGATCCCAAGCAAAATCACTCTTTGCATTCCATCCATCCATAAAGGAGTTAAAATGACTCTGTACCTGTTTGCCTCCTGTTAATGTAATACTAGGGATATCAATATAGCCGCCGCCTGAAGAATAGGCGCCACCACGACCTCCGTAAAAGCCGGTGGAAGAGTTAAAGTTCATCCCAATTCCATCATTGCTCATTGTATCGCCCCAGTTATTGGTAAAGCTTCCGTCATTGTTATTATTCCACGTTGTGCCGGA
>NZ_JBAVFG010000251.1:0-5205 GCF_049588135.1 Kaistella sp.
ATACTGAGAAAGTTCAATGATTTTGTAATATTCTAAAGCGCCAAAAATGGCCATTAATCCAAAAACTAAAATCACCACGATATCTTTTCCATTTAATAAAATATTCAAAAAATTATTAAAATAGAAAATGGCAAAAATCCCGATTGTAAATAGAATAACATGAATTACGGAGAACCCGCCATCGAAAATAAGTAAACCCGCAAATGGAAGAAGGAATAACAGATTCCCCCAGTTGAAAAAATTAAAAAGAATTTTAAGAATCGTATAATTCACTAATTTTTTCTTGGTAATTCCTAAAGTGAGAAAGGGTTTGATGTTCTGAGTCGGCATTTGTTGCATGAAATACCTGATTAATAAATCAAATGCCCAATAATAAATAAAGTATTTGCTGAAGAGAAGAATTGGATCAGTATGCAATTTTTGTTTGGCGAAAAAGTAAAGCAGAAAAGGCAAAGCGACGAATATTGCACTGAAATATGCCATTCCGAAAAACTTCAGAATTTTCATTCCAAGGTTGGTACCAAATTGTGGATTGCGAATAAAATTTTTGAATTCAAGTTGTAGAAGTCTCCTGTACATATTCTTACTTTTTAAGATAAGTCTAAAAATAAGGAAAATGTTACAGAAAATTTATTTCATCAACTCTTTTGCCTGCGAAATTGCGGCATCGGTAATTTTACTGCCGGAAAGTAATTGTGCGATTTCCTGTAATTTCTCGTCGTGATTCAATGAAACAATTGTCGTTTGGGTTTTACCGGAAATTTCCCGTTTGATGACTTTGTAATTGTTATTTCCTTTGGCAGCGACCTGTGCAAGGTGACTGATGACGATCAACTGCATATTTTCCGACATTTCTTTCATCACATTTCCGATTTCTTCTGCGACTTTTCCGGAAACTCCAGTGTCGATTTCATCTAAAATTAAAGTTGGAAGTTCTGAATTTTCAGCCATTAATTTTTTAATGGAAAGCATCACTCGCGATCTTTCACCACCAGAAATTGCAGTCTGAATCGGCTTTAAAGGAAAACCAGAATTCGCTTGAAATAATAGTTGAATATTTTCTTTTCCGAAATTGGTAAAATGATCAAGTTCTGTTAATTGCACTTCAATTTTCGCTTTTTCTAAGCCTAATTGATTCAGTAATTTCTCGGTTTTTTGAATGAAATTTGGAATTGCTTTTTTTCGATTTTGGGATAATTCAGTTGAAGACTTTTCTAAATGTTCAGCAGCAAGTTTTATTTTTTTCTCAGTTTGTTCAATTAGAAATTCTAAATCTGCAAAACCGATTTGTTCGTTTTGAATTTGATCGCGAATTTCTTTTAATTCTTCAATGGAATTTACTTTATGTTTCAGAAATAAAGAATTGATTTTACTAAGCTGCGAGCTCAAATGCTCCAATGTTTCTGGATTGGTTTCCATTTTTTCGGCTTCGTTTTGAAGGTCGAAAAGCAGGTCTTTGAATTCTACAAAAGTTTCTTCAAATCTTTGATTAAGTTGGGAATATTCGTGTGACAACGAAGCAACTTTAGATAATTTTGTTTTTACATCAAGCAAAGAATCGAGAACGCCGATTTCTTCTGCATCCATTTTATTAAAAATCAAAGAAAGATTTTCGATAATGGTTTCGGCATTTTCTTGTTTGCTTAACTGATTTTGAACTTCTTCTAAATCAAATTCGTCCAAATTAACTTCTAATAATTCTTCTAATAAAAAGACTTTGTAATCACTTTCTTTATTGCCTTCGGATAGCTTTTTTTTGTGATCTTCAAGTTCTTTTGCCAATTTTTTATAGCTGGAAAAATCTTTTTGATAATTGATAATCAGTGTTTTGTTTTTAGAAAGTCCATCAATCATTCGGAACTGATATTCTTCATCAAACAAATTAGAGGTTTCAAATTGGGAATGAATATCAATCAGTTTTTCAGAAAGTTTTTTCAGTATTTCCAAAGTAACAGGAACATCATTTATAAACGCTCGTGATTTTCCGGTCGGCAAAATTTCTCTTCGAATAACGGTATGGATTTCAAAATCTAAATCATTTTCTTCAAAGAAGTTTTTGAAATTTTCATTAATGATGAATTCGGCTTCAACGATACTTTTCGTTTCAGTACTTTGAATGGATTTTACGTCGGCTCTTTCTCCCAAAATCAAACGCAATGCTCCTAGAATAATTGATTTTCCTGCACCAGTTTCTCCTGTAATTACTTGTAAACCTTTGTCTAAAGTAATTTCAAGTGAATCAATAAGCGCAAAATTTTGGATGAATATTCTTGAAAGCATATTTTGGAAAATCAATTACGAAGTTTTAAAGCGAACTTCGGACTGTAAATTTAAGACTTTAAAAGAGATTATGAAATACAAAAACGAATCAGCTCAACCTAAAAGGCTGATGTTAATGGAATTTTAATAATTTGAATTTAGAGAATATTTTAAATTCCGGCAAAATTATTTCCATTTATTCCATTTGCTGTCAATATCTTTAGGAGATAATGTACTGAGAAGTGCTTTTAAATCTGCCATATTTACATTGGCGTTATTTCCATTATTAAAAATATCGAAGATTTCCTGCTTTTTAGTATCAATGAAAATATTCACAGGATAATTCATCTGGAAGTTATTTTCATACGTTTTCAATTGCATCAAAGCGTCGGCAATAATTTTTTTACCAGAAGACTGATCCTGTTTTCCAAGATTATCTAAACCAGCGCGGTGATAAGTGTAGTAAAGGTTTCGCAACGTATTTTGTTCAGGCTTCAAGATGTTGTCAATCAAGGCGCCTCTTGTTCGTGGACCTTCCATTAAAGACCAACCTGCGAAGTTTTGATTCTGTGCATTGTTCGATATTTTCTGAGCTTTTTCGAACCAAGGTTGCCCGCCTCTTGCCTTATAACTATCGCCATCATAACCTAAAATGGTATAAACATAAAAACTAATAACATCAATTAAATTCTTTCCGGAAAATTGTCTTTCATTGAAAACTAGATTTTCATTTTCGGTATAATCGAAGCTGAAATTGGTATCGTTTATATTTAGAAGTGGCGTTTCATAAGTCGTGTTAAAAACCGGGCGAACTGCCTGCACTACGATGCTCGCTTTGTAATTATTGCTTCCTGCTTTTTCATTAATAACGATGGCGAAATTACATTTGATCTTTTCAAAGTTCTGTAATTTCTTTCCTGTCCAACTTGTATTATTGATGAAATCCCGCAGATTTTTTTCTAAAGTTTTATAAACCTGCATGTTGCTACCACTTACTTGTTGGGTGTTAACTTGTACATTTGCCAAAAGTTCTTGAGAAAAACTCAAGTTAAAGGAAAGTAGAATGACGAATATCGAAAAAAGTTTCTTCATTATTAAATTAAAGTTTGAAAACGGAAATTTAAGGATATTATTTCAAAATCTGCGCTTCCACGAAATTTAAAATATCCTTGGCTACTTCGTCTTTAGATTTTAAAGGAAATTCTGTGAGCGACAATTCTGTAATGATTTTGATTTTATTGGTTACGCCTTTAAAACCTGCTCCTGAATCGCGGAGAGAATTCAAAACAATCATATCCAGGTTTTTTTTCTGAAGTTTTTCTTTTGCATTTTCTTCTTCATTTTGAGTTTCCAAAGCGAAACCTACCAGAAATTGTTTGGTTTTTCGTTCGCCCATTGTTTTTAAAATATCTGGATTTTTCACCAATTCGATCACTAAAGAATCATCATTTTTTTTGATTTTTTCCTTAGCAATTTCTTTCGGCGCATAATCTGCAACAGCTGCACTTGCAATGGCAATATCGGCATTATCGTAATATTCAAAAACTTTAGCAAACATTTCCTTCGCCGAAGTAACTCGGTGAACGTCGATGTTGTGATGATTGGTTTTTTCCGAACTTGGGCCAGAAATAAGAATTACTTTTGCATCTCGATTGGCAGCTTCTTCCGCAATTGAGAAACCCATTTTTCCAGAAGAATGATTCCCGATAAATCGAACAGGATCAATCGCTTCGTAGGTTGGTCCAGCCGTAATAAGAATAGTTTTCCCTGCTAAGTTTTTATTTGAATTAAAGAAGTCTTCAATTGTTTTTGAAATAGTTTCAGGTTCTGCCATTCGTCCTTGTCCAAATAGTCCGCTTGCTAATTCTCCATCTTCTGCCGGAATAATATGATGTCCGAAATCTTCTGCCAATTCTAAATTGAGTTTAGTCGAAGGATGTTGATACATATCTAAATCCATTGCTGGAGCAACAAAAACTGGGCATTTCGCTGACATATAGGTTGCTAAAACCAAGTTGTCGCACATGCCGTGAACCATCTTTGATAAAGTGTTTGCGGTGCAAGGTGCCATTAAAATTACATCTGCCCAAAGTGCCAATTCTACATGATTGTTCCAAGTGCCGTTTTCAGAATAGAAATCGCTGTAAACCGGATTTTTAGAAACAGTAGATAGTGTGAGTTTCGATACAAATTGTTCCGCAGAAGGCGTCATTAAAACCTGTACTTCTGCACCTTTTTTGATGAAATCTCTGATGAGGTAATTGATTTTGTACGCAGCGATTCCGCCAGAAACACAGATGAGGATTTTCTTACCCTGAAGTTTCATTAATTGTAATTTAAAAGTTGAACGAATTTACTTAAATTTTTGCAAACCAAATTGAATAGCATTATCGATATTAAATATAAAAGTCACAAAAACAATATGTTCTGTGACTTTTACAATAATTAAAGAAAGAAATACTTAGTTTTTTTCTTCAGTTTTTCTGTAGTAAATTTCGTCGTCTAACCATTCTTGAATAGCGATTGAAGTTGGTTTTGGAAGTTTTTCGTAATGTTTAGAAATCTCAATTTGCTCCTTGTTTTCGAAAACCTCTTCTAGAGTTGAATTGTGCACTGCAAATTCATCTAGTTTATTATGAAGTTCAGAGCGGATTTCTGCATTGATTTGCTCTGCTCTTTTGCCCATCACTACGATTGCTTCGTAGATAGAACCTACATTTTCTTCGATTTTATCTCTGTCGTAAGTTATTGTACTTAATTCGGCTTTAGAATCTTTTACGCTCATTTTCAGTTGGTTGTTATAATTGGAATTTGCAAATGTACGGATTACTTTTTGATTTTGAAAGTTGCCGCTGGAGTAGGAGTTGCTAAAATAGCACTGTCTCTTTGGATTTTTTCAGATTTTTTTGCAGCATCACGCAGGTCTTTCTCTGCATTGAATTTTGC
>NZ_JBAVFG010000252.1:0-13759 GCF_049588135.1 Kaistella sp.
GTATGAATTAGAAAATCCTAAAACTGTGAACGAACGAAGAAAAGAAATGGGAATGGAACCAATAGAGGTTTATTTAAAGAATTTTAATATTCAGTTCAATCCGAATTAAAATACTACACATAATAACTAAGCTTTCGTTTTGTCTGCAAGACAAGAAATGAAAGCCCGTTGAACGGAACCTTCGGTAGCTTTTTGCCAGCAGTTGTAACCTTATGGAGTTGTCGTTTTTAGAAATTAGATACCCAAAGCAGTTTTTTAGAAGGACTGCTTTTTTGGGGAACTGACATGAGATTTTTTGAAACATTCACAGGCTTTTTTTGACTTTTCAGGATGTAAAATCACCACTACCATACGATTCCATCTTGTGGTTTATCGAACACAAAACTTCTAAGTTAGACTTTTAATCTTTCAACTTTATAATAATCACATGAAAGGATTCGGGAGACAGCAAAGAAAATAAATTTTAAATTTCACTAACTTGTAGAAGCATTTCAGTTTTCAAAATGAAACCACCAAAAAAAACCACCATTTACACCATCGGTCATTCTACCAGAACGATCGAGGAATTTCTGGAATTACTCTTTTCATTTCACATTAAAATATTAGCAGATATTCGAAGATTGCCGGGTTCAAGGAAATATCCGCAGTTCGATCAAGATGCATTGAAAAAATCATTAAAAGAAAACGGAATTGAATATGTTTATATTGAAGATTTAGGCGGAAGAAGACCAGCAAAAAAAGATTCTAAAAATACAACATGGCGCAACAAATCTTTTCAGGGTTACGCAGATTATATGGAAACAGAATCCTTTGCAAATGGTGCCGCAGAACTTGCAAAGTACGCACTGGAAAAACCCACGGCAATGATGTGTTCGGAAGCGGTTTGGTGGCGGTGTCACCGTTCCATGGTTTCCGATTATCTGAAAGCAAAAGGCTGGCTAGTTTTACATATTATGTCCCTAGGAAAAGCCACGGAACATCCTTATACTTCACCTGCAAGAATTGTGGGCGAGAAAGTTTTTTATTCTGACTAATTTAGAATGTACATTTTTCTTATTTCCATCACAAAGAGGCAAAAAAGGTAATTCTAAATTAGCAAATCTTTAGGTTAAAATAAAAATTTAAAAATGAAAACAAAATTTAAAATCGGCGATAAAGTCAATTGGAATTCTGAAGCTGGAAGAGTTTCAGGAACGATTATTAAAGTTCACACCAAAGATTTTAATTATAAAGGTTACACGCATCACGCCACAGAAGATGATCCGCAATACGAGATCAAAAGCAGCAAAACCGATCATATTGCAGCGCATAAAAGTTCTGCTTTAACGAAAGAATAAATTTCATTAATCTACATTTGTATCATGTTTGATTACCGACTAAAAGTTTTTTACACCGTTGCCAACCGTTTGAGTTTTACCAAAGCTGCAAACGAACTCAATATTTCCCAACCCGCTGTCACCAAACACATTAAAGAAATCGAAAACCAACTCAATACCAAATTATTTGACCGAAAAGGAACAACGATTCAATTAACAGAAAGTGGAAAAATTCTTTTTATTTACGCCGAAAAAAGCCGCCAATTGTATCGTGATTTGGAATTTGCAATTTCTCAACTCAACAAACAGGAAAAAGGAAAACTCAAAATCGGAGCGAGTACCACAATCGCACAATATATTTTGCCGGAAATCCTGGCAAAATTCAATTCCTATTATAAAGAAATTAATATTGAATTGGTTACTCATAATTCCGAAGACATTTCGACTTTGCTGAAAAACGGACAGATCGATTTAGGAATTGTCGAAGGCGAATCGAAGTCTTCTTACTTTGATTATCTGAAATTTAAGCGGGATGAAATCGTTTTGGTTTGTAAAGCAGATCATCCTTTGGTCAATAAAAATTTAAAAATAAAAGATTTATACGATATCGGTTTGATTGTAAGAGAGCAAGGTTCTGGAACGCAGGAATTTATTCAAAATCAATTAAAAAAATCCGGAATCGATGCTCAGAAATTGAATATTATCATGCAATTGGGAAGCAGTGAAAGCATCAAAAATTATTTGCTACATTCTGAAGCGATGGCTTTTTTATCGATCAGCACGATTTTACAGGAACTAAAAAACAACCAATTAAGCGTTATCGATATTAAAAATTTCTGTATTGAAAGGGATTTTAACTTCATCACTTTAAAAGGAGAACAATCTGAACTGATTCATCTTTTTATGAAATTTATTAGTTATAACTAATCATTATAGTCAAGAATAAAATATGATGAAATTTTGAATGACAAATAAGCGAAATTTGTCTTATCAAAATTAAATAATGCAAACTACTTTAGACAAAAACCTTTTAAAGAAAATACTTTTTTTCCTATTAGTTATTTTCTGCATTTCACCTTTCGCAAGTTCTCCCATCGCACTGGCTTTAGGAATTGCTTTTACAATAATTATTGGAAATCCTTATGAACAAAAAGTTCATCAATACATTCACCTTCTCTTACAAATATCGATTGTAGGTTTGGGATTTGGATTACAGTTAAACGAAGCCTTGAAAGCCGGAAGAGAAGGAATTACTTTAACCATTATGAGTATTACGACGGTGATGACGCTCGGTTATTTTTTGGGGAAACTGCTCAAAATTGAAAGACCTTTATCTTACCTAATCTCCGTCGGAACCGCGATCTGTGGCGGAAGTGCAATTGCTGCCGTAACGCCGATTATTAAACCGAGCACGAAACAGATGTCGTTGGCTTTAGCAATTGTTTTCACTTTAAATTCAATTGCATTATTTATTTATCCAACGATCGGGCATTTATTAAATATGACACAGGAACAGTTCGGATTGTGGTGTGCGATTGGAATTCACGACACAAGTTCCGTAGTTGGTGCAGCCAATAAATATGGGGATATTGCTTTGAAAGTGGCAACGACCGTGAAACTTTCCCGGGCTTTATGGATTATCCCAATGTCGCTTTTAACCATGGTGTTTTTCAAAACCAAAGGAGCAAAAGTAAAAATCCCGTGGTTCATCGGCTATTTTGTGATTGCTATTTTATTGCATACCTACTTCCCTGTTTTCGATGGTTTCAGCAAACTCGCAACTACTGCAGCAAAATCAGGACTTAACTTAACTTTATTTTTTATTGGTTCTACAATTTCAATCCAGACTTTAAAAACCATTAGTTTAAAACCACTTTTCTTAGCAATCGTCCTTTGGATTGTGGTTAGTGTAGGAAGTTTATTGATGATTTTAAAATAGAGGAAAATTCAATACAATTTTTCGTTATTAAAATAATGAAATCCCTAAAATTAATTCGATTTATTAAAGTTTCCGTAAATTTGCCTCACAAAATTATTGATTGCAATTCTTTTTATTCACGAATATCAAGACGTTTTAATCGTCTTTAATTTCATTTTATTTATCTTAAAAGAAACACTTGGAAAGAAAAAAAATCGTTACCCAGCACTATTTTCGTTTGATTGTCGCATCGATGATCGTAGGTTTAGGGAGCGCATTATTAGCATTTACTTTAAAACATCTCACCGAATATTTTGAGCACCATCTCTTTAATTCTATCAATTCAGGATATACATCGCTCTTTATTATTCTACCATCGGTCGGAATTACCACCATTTATTTTTTAAGAAAATACCTTTTCCAGAATAGAAAAAATAAAGGAATTACCGAAATCTACAAAACACTTGATCAGCGAAAAGATCATTTGCCTTTATTTAAAATTCCTTCTCACTTTTTTAATGGATTTCTGACGGTAATTTTTGGTGGTTCTACAGGAGTTGAAGTTTCTACAGTTGTCGCTACAGCGACGATTGGAAACTATGCTTATGAAAAAGAATTTTCTGCCCGAATGTATAAAAGGGAATTAATTTGTGCCGGAGTTGTTGCCGGAGTTGCCATTTTATTTACAAGTCCGCTCGCAGGATTTTTATTTGCTTTAGAAGTTATCGCACGGAAAATACGAAAATCACTGGTTATAGCTTGTACAGCTTCAGCTTTGGTAAGTTGGCTTTTTATAGAATTGTTCGATTCTGAAACGATTCTGACTCATCCCATAAAAGAATGGACGTATGCAGCGATACCGTTTTTTATCGTGTTAAGCATTTTGGGCGGCGTACTTTCTGTTTATTTTACGCTTTTGGTAACGCGAATGAAAAAAGTGTTTGGCAATATTTCTAATAATTTTATCCGAGTGAATCTGGGCGCAATCGCAGTTGGAACCTTGATTTTCTGTTTCCCAAGTCTGTACGGAGACAGTTACCATGGTTTACATGAAATTCTGAATCAACCTTTGGAATTATCTTCTGCAACTCCGATCTTATTTTTGCTCGCAGTAGCGGTTTTAAAACCTTTAGCATCTGCTTTAACTTTAGGAGCAGGTGGCGATGGTGGCGTTTTTGCGCCAAGTATTGTTGCCGGAGCTTTTTTAGGCTTAATGGTTGCTTTTGTTGGAAATAATAATTTCGGGATGAATTTAACTCCAGTTAATTTTGCGCTGATCGGGGCTGCTGCAACGCTCTCGGCTTCGCTGTATGCTCCATTTACGTCGGTAATTTTAATATGCAATCTGCTTCCGGATGGTTATGTTTTGTTTCTGCCGATTTTGGTGTGCTGCATCATCTCTCATCAGTTTGCGAAAAAACTTCTTCCTTATAATGTGTATACTTACGACTTTTATCTAAGTTCAAAAATTGAGTAATTGTTTAAAAACTTATTTTTTTACCGCAAAAGAGATAAAAAATTAATGTAAAAAAAAAAAGAGCTGTTCAAAAGAATGCAAAAAGTAAAATCTATATTATGATGCTTTTGAAATTCTTCAAACGCTTTAATTAAATAATCAATAGAAATCCACCTCATCAAAATGAAGTGGATCTCAGTAAAAAAACAGAAAATTTAGTTTAGAATGTTTTCTCTAAAGCGATTGCTTTTGGGAAAAGAATATTGTTTTCTAAGTGAATGTGGGTATGCAGATCTTTTTCAAAATCTTCAAGCATTTTATAAGTCACCTGATACGTTCCACAAGCATCTTCAGGAAATTGATAGTTATTGGTTAAATCTGCAATCTTTACAAATCGTTCTCCTTCTACGGTATGCTCATGCTTCATCATTGCCACAGGACTTTCCACGGTTCCAAAATGTGGAGTGACTAATGCCTCCCCTTTTTGTTTTGCATTCACCATTTTTTTAACAAATGGGAAAAGAATTAATTCTTCTTTTTTCATGTGAGCTGCCAATTCCTGTGCGCTTTCAGTGAATAATTTGGTGATCTCAAATAATTCCGGATGTCTGTCGCCATGAACTTTGCACAATTTATTCAAATATTGAATGAGCACTGTTGAGTTTTCTTCGACATAACGGTGATGCGTTTTCTCAACATAATCTGCCAATAAGTCTAATGGCCACGAATTAAAATCGATATCGCCCGATTTCAAATTTGCAACATTTGACAATTCATTATAAATATCTTCTGCCTGATATTTTTTGTTCTCACAAGCTTCTTCTACCGTCCTGTCGCCTTTGCAACAAAAATCAATCTTATACTTGCGGAATACTTGTGCTGCTCTGAAATCTTCTGCTACAAACTCACCGATGGTTTTTTCTTTCGTTAACATGATGTCTTATTTAATATTATGGTACAAATGTACATCTTATTTTTAATTCGGACAAAATTATCTTAATTAGAATGAAAGAAATTTTAAAATCATTTTATAATGAAATTTAAAGCAAGTTTAAAAGGATAATTATTTAAGCCAAGCTAAGCCTGTTTCGGTTTTCAAAGCCAAATCGTAAAAAGAATATTTCTTTACCATTGCAACCAATCCATCCCGGACACCTTTGAAATCATCATGAACCGGACAGGGATTATCGGAAGAACATTTTTGCAGGCCCAAACCGCAGTTGGTAAATATTGCGTCACCATCGATCAATTGAACAACATCAAAGATTTTGATTTGTTTTTGCTTGTCAACCGAAAAAATAAAACCACCTTGTTTCCCCCGAATGGATTCTAGAATATTTTCACGGCAAAGTTGTTGTAGAATTTTGGCGGTAAAAGCTTCGGGAGCATTTACTGCTTTCGCAACTTCTTTTACATTCGCACTCCGCTCCTGATGGCTTTGTTGTGCAATATAAATGCTTGCTTTAATGGCATATTCACAGGCTTTCGAAAACATCTCTTGATTTTATTATTTAAAAAATTGCCATTTAGGAATAATCACGAAAAGTCCCAAACTGGTGTACAAAAACATATTGGTCACATCGGTATAAAGAAAAGTAGAAAGAAAGAAATTATGCGCCAAGAAGTGGGTTACTACGGCGGCAGGGAAAATATAAGCTGCTATTTTTTTATAAAAAAAGATAAATACCACCGAAACAACCATCAGCCAATCGATAAAAAATATAAAATAAAAATATCCCTGGGGAATATTAATTTCCTGATGTTGGGTAAACTCATCGAGATCGATTCCTGCTCCCATGAGCGAGAAAAGCATCAACGCAGCGAGTGCTAGAATAAATCCTAAATTTTTTTTTGGACTTTCGTCTTTAAAATTATCATTCATAATGGTAAAAATAAAAAAACTTTTGATAAGAAATCAAAAGTTTTAGTTATTGTTGATAAAAATCACCGATTAAATGGTAACCGCTTGGATCAGTCTGTTTTTATCTGAAATATGCTCTTCCATAGAAATCATACTTTCAGTTCTCATTACGTCTTGAATATCATCAATTTGATAAATGATTCTTTTTGCGTCTTCTGTATTCTTTGCTTTTACTTTGCAGAAAATATTGTATTTCCCGGAAATAACGCTTGCTTCGATTACATTAGGAATTGTTGTAAGTTCCTTTAAAACTTCTTGAGTTCTATTTGACTTGGTCAAAAGAATTCCGATAAAAGCCGTAAAGTGGTAATCTAATTTCGAGTAATCAATGTTAAGAGAAGAACCTAATATGATTCCTGCGTCTTCCATTTTTTTTACCCGTACGTGGATTGTTCCCGCAGAAACATCCATTTGTTTTGCGATTTCTGTAAAAGGCATTCTGGTGTTTTCAACTAAAAAGTCCAGAATTTTCTTGTCTATTTCGTCGAGTTGATAATTCATTATATTGATTTTATATATTTATTAATAGTATCTCAAATTTTTTGCAAAATTACAAAAAAATATGAATACTCGAAAATTATATCAAACATTAATAAATTTTAACTAAAAACACAACATTTACACAAATATTCTTAATTTTCAACCTCCTTTTTAATAGAATCTATTTTAATTTCGGACAAAGCAGTCTTTTGTTTTTTATTACTTTTCTTTCTTTTCAAGATGGTATTGAAACTTTTGCTATATACAACCCCAATTCCGTAGCTTTGGTTAGCGCCAGCATTTCCTGCTTCTGTTCCATTGAGTCCAATATTGCTAGGTTTAGAATAAGCACGCAATAATCTGGTACCGTCATTTTTTTTCGACCAATCATATTCTACAATACCATCTATGGAAAGATAATCAGCTGCAGCATTTTCTGATTTAGAAATTGGAATACCCAAACCTGTTTTTATACTCACTCTTGGCGAAAGTGAAAATTTCGCACTTGCATTAGCGCGATCTCCGACATTAGAACCGGCATCTCCTTTAAGGTAATCCAAATCGACCTGAAATTCATTACTGATGGTGTTTAAAACAGAACCTAACTGCTTAAACAACATATTATAGCCAGAGCTTTCGGCGAAATTTCCGATGTTAACATCAAAGCCAGCATTGGTATCATTGAAGCTATTTAGAACTAAAACTGACCCAAACTGAATAATTTTTTCATCCTCGTTACTCATTTTTTCAGCAAGCGTTTCTTTCACACTACTGGAAACATCCTGCGCAGAAACACCGAGTTCTATTTTTGGATTATTAAGCGTTTGCGTTATTTTGGTAGAAAGCACGACATTAATAGG
Source organism: Kaistella sp. (assembly GCF_049588135.1). GTDB lineage: Bacteria > Bacteroidota > Bacteroidia > Flavobacteriales > Weeksellaceae > Kaistella. The sequence continues at coordinate 7,952 of NZ_JBAVFG010000252.1, forward strand.
CGGCAAAGTTCCTAAGTTCAAATATTGTCCAGCGTTGGTAACGGTTCGCAGATAAGTGGCATTAATGTCTAGCTGTGGTGCCATCGCATTTCCATCCCATCGAATGGAGCTTCCTTTCGCAATCTGGAAAGTTCGATTCAGAATTGCTTTAGAAACAAAGCTTCCATTATCTACAATATAATTTCCGTTCATTGTAATTGCTCCCGTTCTGCTCATTGTAAATCGCAACTGCTCGGAATTTCCACGTACCGTAATATCTCCAATATCATTTCCTACCAGCACATTTACGGTTGTTCCTTTATCGACTTGTAAGTTAAAATCGACATTCATATTAGCACCGGATTTTTTCTTTTGTTCTGTGGTCACGGCACCAGTTTCGTCTCTTTTCAAAAAGCGCAGCATCTTAAATTCTTCTACATTTGAAGTTGAATTAGAGTTGAAAGTAAATACCGAATTACTAAGTGCTCGCATTTCTGGTGTTGAAATATTTAATCCAGAAACAGGACCATCTACATAGATTGTTCCGTTGCCATACACTCTTCCCCAAAATAAATCATAATCTTTTTGAGTCGTATTTAACAATAATAAATTATCGGCACGCATCACTAAGTTGACTCCCATTGAGGATAATGTTTCAAACTGAATCGCCCCAGAAATTGTACCGTGAGAATTGGTTCTACCGTCTCTTACGCCAATATCATTCAAAATGGCTAATCCTCTTGATAATGAAACCACGGCATCATCGAAGGAATAATCAACACCAGTAAAATCGAGTTTTAATCCAAATTTTTTCAATGCGATATCGCCGCTATAATCCACATCACGGAGCTGACCAGCAATTCGTAAATCACCAGAGGCTTTCCCACGCATATTTGAAAAAATCCCTTCTACAAATTGCTGAGCAAAAGCCACATCGAAATCATTCATATTGGCGACTAAATCCAACGATGGCGAAGCGGTATTATTATTAATGGTTCCTGTAAGATGAAGGTTATTATCCCCCAACATTCCCGTGGAAATAACTTTTACATCAACATCGAACACATTAGGAATTGGACTATTCTTGGTAACAATCTCAATTTTTCCCATTTCATTACCATTCATGAAAATATCTGTAATATTAAGGTTGATGAGTGGTTCGAGATTATTTTTATCCATTTTAATATCAAAAGTACCGTTGGCAATCCCTTTAACATCCAAGTCATTTTTATTTTTAATCAACGCAAATACTTTTGCAATATCTACATTCCGAACTTCACCATCTGCGGAGAAATCTTTTGCTGATTTGAAAATAGATTCTTTTAAAAACAGTTCGCTTTTATCCGAATAAAGCCTTAGATTTTGAATATAGAAATCACCTGTTTTTTTTCGGTAAGTAATCGAGTGATTCAAAGCGGGATCCGTATCTACACTCCAAGCAACATCATTAAATTTAACAGTCGTGGGTTCAAATCGGAAAACAAAATCCCCAACGCTATTTGTAGATTGGTTAAGATTGATAGTATATTCTTTCAAATTCTGTTGCACTTCCTCTTCCGGAGAACCATATTTGAAGTTAGTCGCAATATGTAAGGTTTCACCATTTTCATTAGTACCACTTAAAGTAATGTCTTTCAGAATATTTTGATTGTATGCTATTCTATTTATTTTTGCAAGAATCTGCTCCTCTACATTCGCAGTATTAATTCTGACCAGCAATTGATTAACCATTGCGCTGTCTTTAGAAATCTGATCTCTTTCATTCACCTTATATTCAGGATTTACTTTAGCAAGTGCTTTATCGGTATCGGTGATTTCTTGTTTTTTGGTCATTACATATTTCAGTACTTCAGCATCGATATTCAAAATTAAATTATTTGAATTGCCGTCATAAGATCCATCAACACTCGCTCCTTTTGGGATATGAAGTTCTGGCATAAAATAATTAACGAGATCTTGCTGAACCTCAAAGTTCATATTGAAATTTTGACCATGGTACAATTTTCTCGGCGGTGGACCAACCAATATTCTTCCAAAACCATTTTCTACCATTCCCACTAAATCACCTAAATTGAATTTCCCATCAATCTTTCCATTGACTGCACCTGGCGCATCTACGGAGACAATTCGATTTCCATCCTCCAATAATGCTTTTACACTCGCATTAGGAATATTAAATTTCTGATTATTTGCGGCAAAATTCACATTTTGCAAATTCGCATCTAAAGTTAAATCATTAATATTGGTCATCGTTATTTTTCCGTCAACCATGCCACTTACAGCCTGAGTTCCTTTCGTACCCGAAAAATAATTGATATTTAAATAGTCTACATTTGCGTTCACATCAGCAATCAGTTTTGAAGTGCTAAAATCGATAAGCCCTTTTACATTTGCTTTTGCCTGATTGTCATTTACATTAATAATTCCGTTGTATTTTTTATGATCGAGAATTCCTTCCAAATAAACATTATTAATGACTTTATCAATAATTTCAATTTTCGAGATTTGTGATTTTGTTTTTAAAACCATGGTATTAACATCGAAACTCTGTCCCTGAACATCAAACTTTCCGCTGATTAAACCAACTTCTTTACTTTTGGTAATAACCGAAGTATTCAAATCATTAACCTCAGCAAAACCGCGATATTTCGGTAAATCTGAACTGTAATCTTCTAAATAAAAGTTAGTAATTCTTGCTTGTCCAATTCCGGTAATCAAATTTGCTTTTGGTACAAAAACCTGTTTCGGAGTTACTCTTGCTGCACCATCGTATTTTAATCTTCCGAAATCATCAGCAAAATTTTTCATTTTCGAAGAAATGAAAGTGGGCATCATCGCCTTTAAATCTTTATAGGTAAAATCGGCTGAAAGCGTGTTGGTTTCAATCTGAAAATTTCCATTTAAAATATTGAAAACATTCATTGCTTTTGTCTTCACATTGACTTGCGGATCTCTAATCAAGAAATCATTGAGGGTAAATCTGTTTAACGGTCCAGTCATTTTTCCGGAAATATTGATTGGTTTATCATTATCCCAATCCGTCACAAAATAACTAATATCATAGCCGCTAATTTGGCTTCCCTGCTTCAGATTTAAATCCCACCGAACTTTATTGGTAAAATCGTCCCAAGAGCCATTATTCAAATTAAATTTCAAATCACCTTGAAGCAAGGAATGATCTGTATTAAAGGTTAAATCCCTCAAAGAAAGCGCATCTTTGGTCAGCGAGAAATCGGCAGAAAAAGTATCTACAAAATGCTTTTTACCCCATCTTTCGGTGGTAAATCTCATATTGTTTATTCGTGCAAAAACCTCTGAACCAATCACTTTCAATTCTGGAATCACCAGATTCACATGCTCAGTATTCAACCATTTCCCCTCGTCGCCATCATGATTTTGATTGATGATTGAAACTTTAGAATCAAGAATAGAAATTCGAGATTTTAATTCAAATGGCGGTCTATTGGGAATGACAGGGCCACCTTCAAACAAATCTACAAAACGAATAAAATTTGAAATACTGTCGCCTTTGTAAGTAATCACTTTCAAGTCCAGATTTTTCAATGAAAGCGACTGAAATTGAAGATTTCGAGAATTATCAATAATAGAAAACCAATTAGTATCTCCATAAATTTCCTTTACCTTGATGAACGGAAAATTTCGATCATCTTTTACCACAACTTCATTAATGGTAACATTCCCAAAATAATCTACATCTACACTTTTAAATGAAATATTGGTTTTAAGATCTTTATTTAATATAGTATCTGTAACTCTCTTGGCAATCCAATTTTGGGTTACTGGCAAACTGATTACAATAAAAAAAGAAACAACTAAAAAAAGCAAACCCCAGAACAAAACCAGCAACAACTTTGCCCACCATCTGTAATTCACAACATCTTTTGCAGCTTGTTCACCAAATTCTTTTGCAGTTTCTACAGGATGATTGATGGCATCAGAAGCAAGATTGCTAACATCCTTCACCGTTTCTTTTACGGTATCTTGAACATTATCCATTCCTTTTTGTACAGAATCACTAATGTTTTCTGCAATCGATTTTTTGTTTTCTTTATCGTTATTATTCTCTAAATTTGCCATTGTTATGAGTGACTCAATAATTTTAGGGATCGAATCTTCCTGTGACGACACATCAGCTGCCGTTCTCATCGGAAATATAATCCTCTCCAACATCGCTGCCAATCAGGAAATCCACAACGAATATGGTGGTGTGGTTCCAGAATTAGCGTCTCGTGCGCATCAACAAAATATTATCCCGGTTGTTGGAAAGGCAATCGATAAAGCAAATATACAACAAAAAGATATTTCTGCGATTGGTTTTACGAGGGGACCTGGACTTTTAGGATCTCTTTTGGTCGGCACCTCTTTCGCTAAATCGCTAGCGATGAGTTTAGAAATTCCATTAATTGAAGTGAATCATCTTCAAGCGCATATTCTAGCTCACTTTATCGACGATGCAAATCCGCAACCTCCAAAATTTCCATTTCTATGTCTCACCGTTTCGGGAGGACACACGATGATTGTTTTAGTCAAAGATTATTTCGATATGGAAATTATCGGAAAAACAATCGATGATGCTGCTGGTGAAGCTTTCGACAAAATCGGTAAAGTTTTCGGTTTAGATTATCCAGCAGGACCAATTATTGATAAATTAGCAAAAAAAGGGAATGAAAATTCATTTAAATTTAATAAGCCACGAATAGAAAATTACAATTATTCTTTTAGTGGAATTAAAACTTCAGTGTTGTATTTCATTCAAAAAGAGCTTCGTAAAAATCCTGATTTTATTAAAGAAAATTTAGATGATTTGTGTGCTTCTGTACAAAGAACTCTCGTAGAAATTTTAATGGATAAATTAGAAAAAGCCGCCAAAGAATTAAACATCAAAGAAATCGCAATTGCCGGTGGAGTTTCTGCCAATTCTGGTTTACGGGAAGCGATGCAGAAAAATGTCGGAAAATTAGGTTGGAATACTTATATCCCGAAATTTGAATATACCACGGATAATGCAGCAATGATTGCAATGGTTGCCAAGTTAAAATTTGATCGTGGCGAATTTGCTGATTTATCAATTTCAGCAACAGCGAGATATGATATTGAGGAGGTTTTTAAGAAAGACGAATAGTAGATTTTTATGAAATTAAGGCGAGCAAATCATCAACAAACGGTAAAGCCCTTTGATAAAAAGAAAATCAAAATAAATGAAGCTCCGAAGGAGCGAAATCTATAAACAGAAAAAAACCGCAAAAATAGTTGGATTTGGCAATTTCAACTACTTGGAAAAATCAGGAGAAACCTCATCAAGTAAAAACTTTTCAGGAAGTATTTTTACAATCCTCTAAAAAACACGACATAGAATATGATCATAGATATATGGGATTAAATTTAAAAATTAATTTAAAAAATTTCGCTCCTTCGGAGCTTTGCAACTCATGAAATTATTTTTTGGAACTATTGAAAACAAAAACGCTGAAATCAACATTGAAGAGCAAACGCATATTGTGAAAGTATTGCGCATGCGCGAAGGTGAAGAAATTTTCGTAACCGATGGAAAAGGAAATCTGGCAAAAGGAAATCTTATTTTTGAAGGAAAAAAAGTTCTTTTAGCTGCTAAGGAAATTAAAGAAAACTTACCCGATTTTTCTACGCAACTCCACATCGCAATTGCTCCCACAAAAAACATCGACAGAATTGAGTTTTTTCTTGAAAAAGCAACAGAAATGGCGATTTCAGAAATCACTTTAATACAAACCGAAAAAACGGAACGAAAAAACCTTAATATTGATAAACTCAGAAAACAAACTATTGCAG